>JAPPPS010000018.1 GCA_028817405.1 Gammaproteobacteria bacterium | reverse complement strand
GTCGCCGCCAGTCCGGGGCCGACATGGGTTTATGTTTTAACCTGCGCGGTGTCGCATGGCCGGCCGGCTGCGTGGTTGTGCGTGTTGGGGAATTTATTCGGCATCGGGCTGCATATCTTTGCGGCCGGCATTGGATTGTCTTTGCTGCTGGCGTCCAGCGACAATTTTTTGTTTGCGCTGAGCGTGTTGGGCGGCTTGTATTTGATTTATCTCGGCGCATCGCGGTTTCGGGAAACGCGTTTTTCCCTGCAACAACAAACCGGCGAATGTCGCGCGTACAGCAAGCGGGAAGTCATGACAAAAACGGCGCTGATTAACATACTCAACCCCAAAGTGCTGCTGTTGTTTTTAACTTTGCTGCCGCAGTTCGCGGAACCGGGAAGGTCATTTTTAATTCAGTCGCTGGCTTTTGGATTTCTGCATGCGGGTATCGCCAGTTTGGTGTTGTTTGCGGTGATTGAAGTTTTCATGGTCGCCGGCCGTCGCGCGGTTGCGCCAAACGCCGCAGCATGGCTTTGGTTTAACCGTCTCGGCGGCGCGGTGATTTTGGCGTTCGGCGTGAACTTGCTGGCGTCGCCGTGGTTGTAACATCCCGGCGCCGCGGTCGCCTCCGCGCGGAAAACCGCCGTATCATGGGCTGGAATTGCCCGCCCCAATCGGCGATAATCGGCGGCATCGGCAACCATCGACATTCATCGGAGGCATCGCATGAGTTGGCAGAACAACGTGCTGAGGGTCGACCTGACTTTCGGCAAAATTTCCACCGAGCCGCTGAACGCGGAGTGGGCGAATGACTATCTCGGCGGGCGCGGGCTGGGCAGCAAGTATCTGTCCGAGGAGATGGACCCGGCCGCCGATGCGCTGTCGCCGGACAACGCGCTGATTTTTGTCACCGGGCCATTGACCGGCACCATGGCGTCGACCAGCGGGCGGTATGCGGTCATCACCAAGGGGCCGCTGACCGGCACCATCGCCTGCTCCAACTCCGGCGGCAAGTTCGGCGCGGAACTGAAATACGCCGGCTACGACCTGCTCATCGTCACCGGGCGCGCGCCGAAGCCGGTGTATCTGTCGATTCGCGACGAGGCGGTGGAGTTGCTGCCGGCCGATGCGATTTGGGGGCAGTCGGTGTGGCAGGCCGACGCGTGGATTCGCCGCCAGCAGCAGGACGCGCAGGTGAAAATCGCCGCCATCGGCGTCGCCGGCGAGCAAGGCGTGAAGTTCGCGTGCGTGGTGAATGACCTGCACCGCGCGGCCGGGCGCAGCGGCGTCGGCGCGGTCATGGGCAGCAAAAACTTGAAGGCGATTGCGGCGCGCGGCAGCGTCGGGGTGCGCGCCGACAACGCCGCAAACTTTATGCAAGCGGCCGGCGAAGCCAACGCCAAACTGCACCGCAGCGGCCACCGCCGCGGCCTGATGCGCTACGGCACGCTGGCGATGATTGACTCCATGCAGGAGTTCGGCGGCCTGCCGACCGAGAACTTCCGCAAGGTGAATTTCGGCGGCGTCGGCAGCATCAATCCTAAGGCGGTCACGGTGAAAAACCGCAACGGCCACGCCAACTTGGTCACCAACGCCGCATGCTTCGGCTGCACCATCGGCTGCGGGCGCATCGCCAAAATCGACCCGCAGCATTTCAGCGTCGCCGGGCGCGGCGAATACCATGGCGCGTCCGGCGGCTTGGAATACGAGACCGCGTTCGCGCTGGGGCCGGTCATCGGCGTGGACGATTTGGACGCGCTGACTTTCGCCGGCTTTATGATGAACGAGCACGGCATGGACCCGATTTCCTTCGGCGTCACCTTGGCCGCGGCGATGGAGTTGTATGAGGCCGGCGCGCTCGACCAATCGCAGACCGACGGTGTGGCGTTGGAATTCGGCAGCGCCGAGGCGTTGGTGGTGTTCGCGGAAAAAACCGGCAAACAGGAAGGCTTTGGCATCGAGTTGGGTCTCGGCTCCAAACTGCTGTGCGAAAAATACGGCCGCCCGGAACTGGCGATGGTGGCCAAGGGCCAAGAATTCGCCGGCTACGACGGGCGCGCCATGCAGGGCATGGGCTTGGGCTATGCCACCAGCAACCGCGGCGCTTGCCACTTGAAGCACGATTGCTTCGAAGTCGACATGGCCGACGCCGGCACCGACGGCAAGGCCGAAACCTGCCGCACCTCGCAGGACTTCACCGCCATGGTCGACTCCACCGGCTTGTGCCTTTTCACCACCGGCGCGTGGGGCGCCGGCGAGTACCAAAAGATGCTCAACGCCGCCTGCCCCGGCGACTGGTCGGAAGAACGCCTGCGTCAAACCGGCGAGCGCATCTGGAACTTGGAGCGCCTGTTCAACCTCAAAGCCGGGCTGACCGCCGCCGACGACACCCTGCCGCCGCGCATGCTCAAAGACCCGGCCCCCGGCGGCTTCGCCAAAGGCGGCGTGGTGGAGTTGGATGTGTTGCTGCCGGCCTACTACAAACTGCGCGGCTGGGACAAAAACGGCGTGCCGACCGCAAAAACGCTGCAGGGGTTGGGGTTGAACTGACGGCGAATGTCGCGGCGACGGTGACGGTTGCGCGCCGGCGTTGCAGATTCCGCCGCGGCGGTGTCAAAGCCGCAATTGTTTGGAGCGTCCCTGCTCCAAACCCTTCATCTCGCGCGAAAATCCGCTCCCGGCGGATTTTTCCGTGTTGGAACACGGAATCCAGATGCCACGGATGGCAAATTAACCGACTCGACGATGTTGCATTTGAATCGCAATCGCCGCTGTCACTCCGCCGCGTCCGCCGAATCCCCGCCAAGCATGCGCGCGCTGAGTCCGACGGTATTAAACCCCGCGTCGACATATGTGATTTCCCCGGTAATCCCCGACGCCAAATCGGAGCACAAGAACGCCGCGGCGTTGCCGACTTCGTCGATGGTGACGGCGCGGCCGAGCGGCGCGACTTGCTCGAAGTGCGCGAGCATCTTTTTGAAGTTGCTGATGCCGGCCGCGGCCAAGGTGCGAATCGGTCCGGCCGAGATGCCGTTGACGCGGATGCCGCGGTCGCCGAGCGACTGCGCCAAGTATCTGACATTCGCCTCCAAACTCGCCTTCGCCAAACCCATCACATTGTAGTTCGGCATCGCGCGCAGCGAGCCGATGTAAGTCAGCGTCAGCAGCGCGCCGCCGGGCCGCAGCATCGGCAACGCGGCGCGCGCCAACGCGGCGAAACTGTACGAACTGATTTCATGCGCGAGGTTAAATCCTTCGCGACTGACCGCATCGACAAACCGCCCTTGCAATTCTTCGCGCGGCGCGAAGGCGATGGAATGCACCAGCGCGTCCACGCCGTCCCAAGTTTGGCTCAAGGTGTCGAACAACTTTTCAATCTGCGCATCGGAAGCGACATCGCATGGCAATACCAAGTCGTTGCCGACGCCGAGTTGCGATGCCAATGATGCGACGCGCGATTGCATCTTGTCGTTCGGATAGGTGAACGCCAACGCCGCGCCTTGGCGGTGCATCGCCTGCGCGATGCCCCAGGCGATGGAGCGGTTGCTGGCGACGCCGGTAATCAGCGCTTTTTTGCCGTCTAAAAATCCCATGGGAGCCTCGTTCTGGTCGCGGTTTGCGGCGCGGATGTTACACTATGGCCGCGCGCCGATGTTGCATCATCGCGCGCGCGAATGTTGCATTGCAATGATGCGATAACTTATCCCGCGGCCCGCGCAAAATCAACATGCCGACCTATGCCGTATCGTTGCGCGACGGCCTCGCTCCAAGTTGCCGGGCGCGCCTGCGGCAATTCCAAAAATTGATTGCGCAACTGAATGCGGCGACGCTTGCCGACGGTGCCGCCGGTGTCGCCATCGATGTCGACACCGCCATCGACACCGCGGCCGCCGACTTCCACATTGAATTTGAACCTGACGGTGCGATGCTGAGTTGCGCGGCGTTGCCCGATTATGCGCCGCATCATGTTTGTTTCAACCGCGGCCCGGCGACTGTGGGCGGCGACCCGTTCCCGGCGGCAACGGGCGGCGACCCATTGCGCCGAGCCATCGGTGGCGCGGCCACGGTCGTCGACGCCACCGCCGGCTGGGGTGTCGATGCCGCGCGCTTGGCAAGTTGGGGTTGCCGCGTCACCGCGGTGGAAAAACATCCAGTGGTCGCCGCGCTGTTGCAGCACGCGCACGCGCAATGCCGGGAGGATGTGCGCGCGCGCCTGACCGTCGTCCACGCCGACAGCGTGGCGTTCTTGCGCGACTTGGCGGCCGCCGATGCGCCGGATGTGGTTTATCTCGACCCGATGTACCCGCCGAATCCAAAATCCGCCGCCGCCAAAAAACCGCTGACCATGCTGCGTTTGTTGGCCGGCCCGCTCGGCGACAACCGGGCGCTGTTCGACGCGGCCATAGCCAGCGCGCGCCGCCGCGTCGTAGTCAAACGCCCGCACCGCGCCCCGCCGCTCGCCCCCCACAAAACCGGCGAAACCACCGGCAAATTAGCGCGTTTCGACATCTACAAACCGTCCGCGGCTTGAGCCCGGCCCCTGCACCCTGAATCGCCGGCTACGCCCCACCGCCACCCCGTCGACAGCCGCGCTTAATTTTGCGGCGCGCAGCGCAATTGTTTGGAGCGTTCCTGCTCCAAACCTTTCATCTCGCGCGAAAATCCGTTCCCAGCGGATTTTTCCGGATGGGCCTGCCCCCGCCCACGAGCGGGGGGTGCCGGAAATCCAGACGCCAAGGACGGCAAATTAACTGATTCGACGATGCCGCATTTGAATCGCCGGACGCGCGCTCAACAACCTGCGGGCGTGGCGAGTGCGGGGACAGGGGCGGCGGGGGTTATTTTGGTCGGATGAAAATTCCGGAGCGGGCTTTGGGGTCGAAGTAGGTGGATTTGGGCGGCATGAGGCCGTGGGCGTCGGCGACTTTCATTAGTTGGGCGATGGAGGTGGGGTAGATGGCGAAGCAGGCGGGCCAGCCGTCGGCGCATTTGCGGCGCAGGGCGGCGGGGCCGGAGACGCCGGAGACATAGTCCAAACGCGGGTCGCCGCGCGCATCGATGATGCCGAAAATCGGCGCGAGGATGTGGTTTTGCAGGATGGAGACATCCAGGGAGTCGACCGGGTGGGCGGGGTCGACTAAGCCGCTACGGGCGCGCAGGCGGTACCAACGGCCGCCGCCGCCCGCGTTTTTATCGCCGCTTTCGTCGCCGCTTGCGCCGGCGTTTTTATTCCCGCTTTCGTCGCCACTTGCGTCGACGTTTTCGGGCGTGTTTTCGTCCCCGCTTGCGCCGGCGTTTTCGGGCGCGTTTTTGTCCCCATTTTCGCCCGCGCCGCCGCTACTGCCGCCTTCACGCTTTCCGCCATTTCCACCGCCGCCCCCGCCGCCCGCGTTTTTGTCGAGCAGCATGCCGAATTCGCCGTGGCGCGACGGTTGGAATGCTTCCCCGTCCACCGCTTGCACGCTGAAATCCCGCCGTAACGCGTCCACCAATTGCGCTTCGCTCAAGCCGTTCAAGTCGGCGACCGCGCGGTGGAACGGCAGGAGGTTCAGTTGGCGTGCCGAAAACAGCGCGACTAAGAGTTGGTTGTACGGCGCATCGGCGTCGCCACCGTCGCCGCCACGGTCGCCGCCGCCAGCCACACCGTCGCCGCCCCCGCCACGGTCGCCAGCCCCGCCACGGTCGCCGCCCCCGCCACGGTCGCCGCCCCCGCCACGGTCGCCGCGCCCGCCACCGTCGCCGCCAGCCCAGCCACGGTCGCCGCCCCCGCCACCGTCGCCGCCGCCACCGTCGCCAACCCCGCCACGGTCGCCGCCGCCCCCCCCGCTTAACAGACTGCGGGGGTGACGGGGGGGGGCGCCCACCTCCCCCCGCCGCATCTGCGCATACCGCCAGCCGGCCGCGGCGCGGTGGTGGCCGTCGGTGAGGTAGGTGGTGTCGATGCGCGCGAATAAGTCCTGCAGCCGCCGCTGCGCGGCCGCGTCGTCGATGCGCCAGACGCGCTGCGCCACGCCGTCGCCGGAGACGAAATCCAAGGCCGGCGGCGCGGCCGTGAGTTCCGCCAACGCGCGTTCAACACCGTCGTCGTGGGCGTGGGCCAGGCAAATCGGGCTGGACGAGACGCCGACCACCCGCTGGTATAACGCCAGCAAATCCTCCTTGTCGCTGCGCGTGTTCTCGTGTTTGCGCAGGCGGCCGTGCGCGTATTCGTCCACCGACACCTCGCAGACCACGCCGGTTTGGCAGTGCGTGTCGGTCGCCAATTGGTAGATGAACAGGCACGGTTTTTCGATGCGGTTGAACGCGCCGCCGCTCAACAGCGCGTCGAGGTTTGCCTTGTTATACGCCAATAATTCGTCGACGGTCGGCTGCGCATCGGCCGGAAAATCCGCGAGCAGCCGCATGGTGTTAATGTAGTTTCGAGGATGCGCGTCGGCGAATTCCCGGCGCATCTGCGGCGACACCGCATCGTACGCCGGCGACACCACTTCCACGGCGTGGGCCGGGTCGACCAAGTAGCCGTCAAACGCCCGAATGCGCGGCATCGGCGTCGCTCCTCGCTTCCCCGCCGCTATCCGTTGGCGGCTTGGAAATCCGCCATGAAATCCACCAACGCGGCCACGCCATCAGCCGGCATGGCGTTGTAGATGCTGGCGCGGCAGCCGCCGACGCTGCGGTGGCCCTTGAGGTTCATCAGCCCGGCGGCCTCGGCCTCGGCCAGGAATTTCTTCTCGCGCGCCTCGTCCGGCAGGCGGAACACCACATTCATGTGCGACCGGCAGGCGCGTTCCACCGGGCAACGGTAGTAGTCGCCGCTGCCATCGATGGCGGCGTATAACGCGCCGGATTTGCTCGCGGCGCGGGATTCCATGGCCGCCAAACCGCCGTGCTTTTTCATCCACTTCAACACCTTGCCGAACATGTAAATCGCGAACACCGGCGGCGTGTTGAACATGGAACCGCCGGCTTCGTGGATGTCGTATCTCAAGTACCGGGCGATGTCGCGGTTGCCGGTCTGCAGCGCGGATTTGCGCGCGAACACCACCGCCATGCCGGCCGGCCCCAAGTTTTTCTGCGCGCCGCCGTACACCAAATCGAACTTCTCCCACGCCACCGGCCGCGCCATATACTCGGACGACACATCGCCAATTAACGGCACCTCGACGGCCGGCCAGTCGGGGAAGCGGATGCCGCCGATGGTCTCGTTGGTGGTGATGTGCAGGTATCGGGTGTTGTCGCGCAACTGGATTTCGGCGTCGGCCGGCATGCGCGTGTAGTTGTCGGCCGAGCCGTCCCAGGCGGTGTACACATTGCCGTGCGCGCCGCCGTCGGCGATGGCGCCCGCGGCCCACGCGCCGGAGTTGATGTATGCGCCGGCCTGCCCGGTGTGCAGGAAGTTGAGCGGCAGCATCGCAAACTGCAAGGTCGCGCCGCCTTGGATGAAAAGGACGCAGAATTCGTCCGGCGCTTGAAAGATTTCCAGCGCCAGCGCCGCGGCCTCGTCGGCCACCGCCTGAAAATGCGCGCCGCGGTGGCTCATCTCGAGCAGCGACATGCCGGCGCCGTGGTAGTCGACGAACTCCGCCTGCGCCTCTTCCAACACCTCCAGCGGCAGGGTGCAGGGGCCGGCGCTGAAGTTGAATTTTCGGTTCATGGGTTGGTCGCTCAATGGAATGGTTTCAATCGGTTGCGGTGGAAAGGGAGATGGAGTTTCAGCGCGAATCGGCGTTGACACAATGCAGCAATTGGCCCGCGCCGCCGGCGACGAAGGAATCGACCACGCGGATGACACCGTCGGCGACCGCGGTTTGCGCCTGCGCGGTGGACGCGCCGATGTGGTGGGTGCCGGTGACATTCGGGTGCGCCGCCAACTTGGAGTGGAATTCGCCGCCGCCGGCGGCCGGTTCATCTTGGAAAACATCCAAGCCGGCGCGAATGCCGCGCGCGTCCATGGCCCGAATCAACGCCGCTTCGTCCACCAATTCGCCGCGCGCGGTGTTGATGAGAATCGCGTGGTCGGACATGTGCGCGAGGAAGGTGTCATCGACCAGGCGTTGCGTTTGCGCGGTCAGCGGCAGGTGCAAACTCACGATGTCGGCGGCCGCCAACAGCGCGTCCAGCGAGTCGGTTTCGGCGATGCTCAGTTCGCGCATCGCGCTCGCGCCGGCGGCCGAGCGGCGCGGATTCGGCGGCGTGCTCAGGCGCATGCCAAACGCGCGCGCGCGCGCGGCAACCGCCACGCCAATCGCGCCCAAGCCGAGGATGCCGAGCGTGCGGCCGTGCAATCCAAACGCGCCGGCCGCGTAGGTTGTTTTGTTCCACCGGCCGCCACGCAGGTCGGCGGCGTTGTCGGCCAGGCGGCGGTCGACGGCGATAATTAAGCCGAGGGTCAGTTCGGCCACCGCCAACGCGTTCGCGCCCGGCACATTGCACACCCGCACGCCGCGCGCGGCCGCGTGGGTTTTGTCGATGGTGTTGGTGCCGGCGCCGGCGCGGATGATGAGTTGCAGGGCCGGCGCGCCGGCGTCGATGGCCGCGGCGTCCACGCGGGTGCTGCGCACGACTAAAATTTCATGGTCCGGCACCGCGCCGCGCAGCGCGTCGCCGCTCAGCGCCGGCTCAAATGTGACCGCATGGCCCGCCTCGGCGAGCGCGCGCCGCCGCGATTCCGGGAAGGTGTCGGCGATGAGGATTTTCATCGGGGGCGGCGGCGGGTGGGTTAAATGAGGTTGCGGGCGAGCGGGAATCAGGCGGCAGGCGGCGGGGGCGGCGTCAGTGCTCGCGCAGAATTCGCAGCATGCGGCGCAGCGGCTCGGCCGCGCCCCACAGTAATTGGTCGCCGACGCTGAACGCGGACAGATAGCCGCCGCCACCGTTCAGCGGCAACTTGCGCAGCCGCCCGACCGGAATGTCGAGCGTGGCGGTGACCGCGGCCGGGGTCAGGCGCGCCAGCGAATCCGCGCGCGCGTTGTCCACCACCGACACCCAGTCGTTGGCCTCGCCGATGATGGTGGCGGCCTCGTCCAGCGGCACATCGCGTTTCAGTTTGATGGTGAAAGCCTGGCTGTGGCATCTTAAAACGCCGACGCGCACGCACACGCTTTCAATCGGAATCGCCGCGCCGCCGCCGTTACCGTCGCCGCGGCCGCCGTTACCGTTACCGTCGCCGCGGCCGAGGATTTTATTCGCCTCGGCCGCGCCTTTCCATTCCTCGCGACTGATGCCGCCGCCCAAGTCTTGGTCCACCCACGGCTGCAAACTGCCGGCCAGCGGATAGCCGCCGGTCGCGGCCACCGGCAGTTGCGCCGAGCGCAGCGCGCCGGTCACGGCCGCGTCGATGTCGAGAATGGAACTGGCGGGGTCGGCGAGTAAGCCCTCGGCCGCGTCGTGCGCGACGCCCATTTGCGCCAGCAACTCGCGCATCTGTTTTGCGCCGCCGCCGGACGCCGCTTGGTAGGTCATCACCGTCGCCCACTCCACCAAGTCGGCGTTGAACAAGCCGTCCAACGCCATCAGCATCAAACTCACCGTGCAGTTGCCGCCGATGAAATCGCGCTGCCCGGCCGCCAAACCGCGCTCGATGACCGGGCGGTTGACCGGGTCCAGGACGATGCTCGCCCCCGCCGTCAGGCGCAGAGTCGAGGCGGCGTCAATCCAGTAGCCGCGCCAGCCGCGCGCGCGCAGGCGGCCGTGCGTGGCCTCGGTGTAGTCGCCGCCTTGGCAGGACACGATGGCGTCCATGCCCGCCAATTGGTCCAGGTCGGCGGCGTCGAGCAGCGGCGCGCGGTCGCGGCCGTCGCCGGTGTCGGGGCCCGGCTGGCCGGCCTGCGAGGTGGAGAAAAACCGCGGCGCGGCGATGGCGTCAAAATCGCCTTCGGCGCGCATGCGCTGCATGAGCGCGGAGCCGACCATGCCGCGCCAGCCGACGAATCCTACGCGGTTCAGTTGCATCGGGGGCGGACGGGTTGGGTGACGGTGAGTGGCAGTGGCGACGGGGCGAGAGCAAGGCGCGATTATACGCGGCGCGGCGGCGTTTTGCGATTATTTTCTGCATGTTTTTCGCGGTTGTTGATTTCTTTTGGATTTTCGGTGCAGAATGCGGGTTCGCGGTGGCAGTGTGCTGGCGTGGTCGCCACGGTTGGCGCGGTGCCACGGCCGCCGTGGTCGCCACCGTCGCCACGGTGCCACGGTTGTCGCGGTCGCCGTGGTCGCGGTCACGGTGGTCGCGCAACCCAAGTTTTGCGCGATGGCGCCGCGACGGTCGCTTTCCCCGCGCCCCGCGCCCCGCCGCCCCGCCGCGCCGCTGCAGCGCCGGTTAAATCTCGCGCCGCGCGCTTGCAGTTGCCGCGCCGCCCGGTTACAATCTGCGCCGCGTTATTGACTTGCGCAAACGACCCGACGCACCCGACGCACCCGACGATTTGATTTCCGCGCGCGCCGCCGCGCCGCCACCGCCGAAGCAATTTCATGGCCACCGTCGCCGCCACCACCGCGGTGACCGTCCCCAATCCCATCAGCATCCAACCGAAACGAGTTCATCATGGCCCTAACCGCGACCGACAAAGCCGCCGTCATCGAGCAGCACCAGCGCCAGCCCGGCGACACCGGCTCGCCGCAAGTGCAAGTGGCGCTGCTGACCGCCCGCATTCAAGACCTCACCGGTCATTTCAAGACGCACACCCACGACCACCACTCGCGGCGCGGCCTGCTGCGCTTGGTCAATCAACGCCGCAAACTGCTGAATTACCTGAAAAAATCAGACGCCGCCGAGTACCGGGCGTTAATCGGCAAACTCGGCTTGCGCAAATAATCCCCGCCATCTTTCACCGCGGTGCGCGCCGCAACGCAATTCCGCAATTCCGCGAACCGCAAATCCATCCATCCAACCGCTGCGCCCAAACCGTGCCGCGCCGCCGCTTAGCCGGCGCGCGGCGCGCCGGTCGCCGCAGGAAACTCAGGAGAATACTGTGAATAAAGTCGTCAAAACCTTTCCATATGGCGAGCACGAAGTGCGCATCGAGACCGGCGCCATCGCCCGCCAGGCCGACGCCGCCGTGGTCGTCAGTATGGGCGACACGGTGGTTATGGTCACCGTGGTCGGCCGCCGCGAAAAGGGGCATCTGCCGTTTTTCCCGCTGACCGTGGAATACGAGGAGCGCACCTACGCCGCGGGCAAAATCCCCGGCGGCTTCTTCAAGCGCGAGGGCCGGCCGTCCGAAAACGCGGTGCTGACCTGCCGCCTCATCGACCGCCCGATTCGCCCGCTGTTCCCGGCCGGCTACATGAACGAAGTGCAAATCATCGCCACGGTGCTGTCCATCGACCCGCAAATCAACCCCGACATCGCGGCCCTCATCGGCGCATCCGCGGCCCTGGAAATCTCCGGCCTGCCGTTCAACGGCCCCATCGGCGCGGCCCGAGTCGGCTTCATCGACGGCGAGTACATTCTCAACCCCACGGCCGCGCAACTCGCGCATGGGTCGCCGCATGGGTCGCCGCATGGGTCGAAATTGGACTTGGTCGTGGCCGGCACCGAATCCGCGGTGTTGATGGTGGAATCGGAAGCGCAGTCGCTGTCGGAGGAGGAAATGTTGGGGGCGGTGGTGTTCGGCCATCAGCAGAGTCAGGCGGTGATTCGCGCGGTGCGCGAGTTGGCGCAGGAAGCCGGCAAACCGAAATGGGACTGGCAGCCGCCGCCGCGCGATGAAGAGTTAGCCGCGCAGGTGGCGACGCAAGCCGGCGCGCGCATCGAGGAGGCGTACCAAATCGTCGACAAAACCGAGCGGCAGAGCCAGTTGGCGGAGATTCGCATGAGCATCGTGGACGCGCTTTGCCCAGCCAACGCCGAAGGCGACGCTCCCACCGGCGCCGACGCCGACGCCCCGGACCCCGCCGAGCGCGCGGCCGCGGTGGCGGACGAAATCAAGGCGCTGGAAAAAAGCGCGGTGCGCGGGCGGATATTGTCAGGCCAGCCGCGCATCGACGGCCGCGACTTGGAGACCGTCCGCCAACTGCACATCGAGACCGGCATCCTGCCGCGCACCCACGGCTCCGCCAACTTCACCCGCGGCGAGACCCAGGCGCTGGTGGTGGTCACGCTCGGCACCGACCGCGACGCGCAAATCGTGGACGCGCTGCAAGGCGACTACCGCGACCGGTTCATGCTGCACTACAACTTCCCGCCGTACTGCGTCGGCGAGACCGGCCGGGTCGGCTCGCCGAAACGCCGCGAAATCGGCCACGGGCGGCTGGCGAAACGCGCCATCAAAGCCGTGATTCCGAGCCAGGACGACTTCCCGTACACCATCCGCGTGGTGTCGGAAATCACCGAGTCCAACGGCTCCAGTTCGATGGCCACGGTGTGCGGCGTGAGTTTGGCGTTGATGGACGCGGGCGTAAACACCGCGGCCCCGGTCGCCGGCGTGGCCATGGGGTTGATTAAGGACGGCGAGCAGTTCGCGGTGCTGACCGACATCCTCGGCGACGAAGACCATCTTGGCGACATGGACTTCAAGGTGGCCGGCACCGCGCGCGGCGTCACCGCGTTGCAGATGGACATCAAAATCGACGGCATCACGCGCGAAATCATGCAAACCGCGTTGGCGCAAGCCAAGCGCGCGCGCATGCATATCCTCGACGAGATGGGCCGGGTCATCGACCGCCCGCGCGCGCAGATGTCGGAATACGCGCCGCGCATCCTGACCATGAAAATCAACCCGGAGAAAATCCGCGATGTCATCGGCAAAGGCGGGGCGGTGGTGCGCGCGCTGTCCGAGGAGACCGGCGTCAGCATCGACATCGAGGACGACGGCACGATTAAAATCGCCTCGACCGACAACGCCGCAGCCAAGGAAGCGATTCGCCGCATCGAGCAGATTACCGCCGATGTCGAAGTCGACTCGGTGTATCAAGGCAAGGTGGTCAGGTTGATGGACTTCGGCGCGTTCGTCAACATTCTGCCGGGCCGGGACGGCTTGGTTCACATCTCGCAAATCTCCAAAGACCGCGTCAACCAAGTCAGCGATGTGCTGAGCGAAGGCGACCAGGTGAAAGTCAAAGTGCTGGAAGTCGACAAGCAGGGGCGGGTCCGCCTCAGCATGAAAGCGGTGGAGGGCCACTGACCGCGGGCGGCGCGGCGCGCATGAGCAAGGCGGAAACGGCGACGGCGGCGGCGGGCGCGGAATTGCCGGTGGAAACGGCCGCGGCCGCGGAATCGCCGGTGGAAGCGGCCGCGGAATCGCCGGCGGAATCGCCGTCCGCGCGCTCCGACTCGGGCGCGGCCGGGCAGCGTTTGGCGGCGGCGCGCATCGAGTGGGGCGCGAGCGTCGGGGAAGTGGCGGCGTATCTCAACTTAAGCGACGCCACCATCGAGGCGCTGGAATCCGGCGCGCATGAACGCCTGCCGGGGCTGACTTTCGTCAAGGGCTACCTGCGCGCCTACGCCAAACTGCTGCGCCTCGACCCCGACGACATCATCCAGCACGCCGGTTTCGCCCCGGAAACCCCGAACGACATCCCGGTCGCGCATGTCCCGCTGCACCGCGGCCGTCGCGGCCGCGAGCAAAAACACCGCCTGTTGGTCCGCACCGCGGCCACCGTCGCGGCGGTTTTGGCGGCGCTGTTTTTGGCGTGGGCCGCAGCGTGGCTGTTGCCGGACCCGGCCGTGGACCGCGTCCTGCAAACACTCAACTTAGGCGCAAGCGACGGGGGCGCCGCGGAGTCGATTACCCTGCCGACCGGCACCGCGGCCCCCGGCTTCGGCGGCGAAACCGTTATCGACAACTTCGCCGAAGAAGACAACGCGCTGATTATCGAAGAAGAATAACCGCGCCCCGACACCGCGGTTGAATCGCCGGCCACCCCCACTGCCACTCCGGCAACAGCCGGAGTCCAGCGTCTTTGTCTTCCGTCACATCCATGCGACTCAATTAAAGCCTGCCCCCGCCCACGAGCGGGGGGACAGCAAATTAACCGATTCGACGATGCCACATTTGAATCACCGGCCGCCCTCTCTCGTCACGCCCACGGTCCCCCTCCCGCCACGCCCGCAGTCCGTTAAGCGGGCGTCCGGAGTATTTAATTGAACCGGCGCAAAATCGCCGGAAAGACTCTGGACTCCGGCTGCCGCCTTCGTTGTGGCTAAAGTCGCCGTACTTAATTGCCACCCAGCGGCAACTGGATGATTACTTTTAATCCCGGGTGATTGTCTTCCAACTCGACGGTGCCGCCGTGTAGTTCGACTGCGGCTTGCACCAAACTCAAGCCCAGGCCGTTGCCGGAGGAACTGCGGCTTTGGTCTAGGCGGAAGAAACGGCGGAATACTCGTTCGCGCAGTTCGGGCGGGATGCCGGGGCCATGGTCGGCGACGGTGAGTACGGCGTCGGCGCGCAGGCGCGCCATGGACACGCGGATGACGCTTTGCGGCGGCGCGTATTTGAGCGCGTTTTCGATGACATTGGCGAGCGCCTGAAACATCAAGTCGCGGTCGCCGCGCGCTTCGACGCCCGGCTCGACCGCGGTTTCCAACACTTGCCGTTTTTCCTCCGCCAACGGTTCATAAAACTCGGCCGCATCGCGCACCAAACCGGATACATCGACCACGGTGAATTCGGACGCCACTTGCCCGGCCTCGATGCGCGCGATGCGCAGCAGCGCGTTGAATGTCGACAACAATGAATCGGCCTCGCGAATCGCATGCTCCAAATGCCCGGCCGAGTCGGAATCGGATTCGGAATCCCGCCGCGCTTGTTCGAGTCGCTGCCGCAAACGCGCCAGCGGCGTGCGCAAGTCATGCGCGATGTTGTCGGACACACGGCGGATGTCTTCCATTAAACGCTGAATGCGGTCCAGCATGCGGTTCAAGTTTTCCGCGACTTGGTCGAAGTCGTCCTGGTCCGAAGTCAGCGGTACGCGCCGCGACAAGTCGCCGGACATGATGCTGCGCGCGGTTTGGTTGATGCGCTCGATTTTGCGCACCGCGCGGCGGCTCATCACCGAACCGCCGGCGAACGCCAGCACCAACATAATCGCCGAGCCCCAAGTCAACGCCTGCACGATGCGGCGTTTGGCTTCGGTGAGTTGTTTGACATCTTGCCCGACCAGCAAACGGTAGTTGCCGCGCAAGTCGAAGATGCGCGCGCGCGCGAGGTGACGCTCGCCGCTGTTTGAATCGACCAACAAGTCAAACTCAATGCGACCGGCGTCGGCGGTGGCACTGCGCGGCCATTGGTTCAAGTTGCCGACCAGCGGGCGGAACGCGGCGGTGGTTAACAGATAAATCCATTCGCCGGTGGCTTGCGCTTGCTGGCGGCGCACGCGCGCGGCGATTAACTGCGCCATGCCTTCCACGCCGCCGCGCTCATAACGCGCCGCCAATAAATTGATTTCGTTGTCGATGGTGGCGTCGACTTGCGCGGTCATGGCGGACGCGGTGAAGTGGTAGAAAAACAAAAACAAAAACAGCGTCGATGCGCAAAAAATCAGCGCATACAACAACGCCAAGCGCGCGGTGTAGCGGCGGAAAAACTTAAACTTGTTGTTCACGCAGCATGTATCCCGCGCCGCGCACCGTGTTCAACAGCGGGGCGTCGAAGTGTTTGTCGATTTTGCCGCGCAGGCGGCTGATATGCACATCGATGACATTGGTCTGCGGGTCGAAATGATAATCCCATACATTTTCCAGCAGCATGGTGCGCGTGACCACTTGGTTGCTGTGACGCATCAAGTACTCAAGCAAACGAAACTCGCGCGGCTGCAGCGCGATGTTTTTGCCGCCGCGGGTGACCGCGCGCGCCAGTAAATCCATTTCCAAGTCGCCGACGGTTAACTTGGTCTGCGGCGCGGCCGCAGTTGGGCGGCGGGTTAACGCTTCGATGCGCGCCAGGAGTTCGGAGAACGCGAACGGTTTCGGTAGGTAGTCATCGCCGCCGGCGCGCAGACCGGCGACGCGCTCGCCGACTTCGCCCAGCGCGCTTAATATCAACGCCGGGGTTTTATCGCCGGCCGCGCGCAACTTGGCAATCAACGACAAGCCGTCCAACTGCGGCAGCATGCGGTCGATGATGAGCGCGTGGTAGTTTTCCTCGCGCGCCAGGTGCAAGCCGTCGTCGCCGCGCGTCGCGATGTCGGCCGCATGCCCGGCCTCGCCGAGACCCTTTTTTATGTACGCCGCGGTGGCCGCGTCGTCTTCGATGATGAGTATGCGCATGAACGGTGATAAACTCGGCGCGCGCGGTCCGCATGATTGCAACCGCGCGCCGCATTGTAAATGAACCGCCCGCGCGATGAGAACCACGCCACGCAAACAATCGTCGGCGCCGCCGATGCTGTCGCGCCGCCAAGTGGCGAATGAACTGCGCCGCGCCGCGCGACTGGACCCGGGTTTGCAACAACTGGTGGAGCAATTGGGATGCCCTGAGCCGCGCGCGCGTACGCCGGGTTTCGCCACGCTGCTGTCGGTCATCGTCTCGCAGCAACTGTCGACGACGGTGGCGGCGAGCATCCGCGCGCGGCTGGAAAAGTCATGCCGCGGCGCCATCACTCACCGCAAAATATTAAACCGCGACGAAGCGCAACTGCGCGCCTGCGGATTGTCGCGGCAGAAGGTCGATTACATTCGCGGCTTGGCGCGCATGGTCGCGCAGCGTCAACTGGACTTGGAGGCGCTCGCCGGCATGGAATCGGAGGCGGTCATCGACGCGCTGTGCGAAGTGCGCGGCATCGGCCGGTGGTCGGCCGAAATCTACGCGATGTTTGCGCTGCGCCACCGTGACATTTTCCCGGCCGGCGACTTGGCGTTGCAGGTGGCGGTGCAGCGGTATGCGAGGATGCGTGCGCGCCCGGATGTTAAACGCACCGCGGCGTTCGCCGCCCGGTGGTCGCCGCACCGCAGTTGCGTGGCGCTGCTGATGTGGAAGTATTACGGCGCGATGACTTTGGAGTGATGGGGAATGGGTGCGGTGGTTTTAGTCGCCCCCGCCGTCACGCCCGCGATTTGTTAAGCGGGCGTCCAGAGTCTTTGCTTTTCGTCGATTCCTCGTCGGCCCAATTAAAGACTCTGGATTCCGTATCGGAGGAAAATATAGTCGCTACGCTCCTTATTTTCCAACCGCACGGAATGACGGCGCTACGCGCCGGTAACCGCAACACGGTCAGTGACTTAAGATTTGACTCAAAAACAACTTGGTGCGTTCGTGCTGCGGTTGGTCGAAGAACAAGTCCGGGGTGTTTTCCTCGATGATTTCGCCGACATCCATGAAGATGACGCGGTTGGCGACGGTTTTGGCGAATCCCATCTCGTGGGTTACGCACAGCATGGTCATGCCTTCCTGCGCCAACTCCACCATGACATCGAGGACTTCCTTAATCATTTCCGGGTCCAGCGCCGAGGTCGGCTCGTCGAACAGCATGATGCGCGGGTTCATGCATAAACTGCGCGCGATGGCGACGCGCTGCTGCTGGCCGCCGGACAACTGGCCCGGATATTTGTTCGCCTGCTCCGGAATCTTGACCCGCTCGAGGTATTTCATCGCCGTCTCCACGGCCTCGGCCTTCGGCGTTTTGCGCACCCACACCGGCGCCAGCATGCAGTTTTCCATCACGGTCAAGTGCGGGAACAGGTTGAAGTGCTGAAACACCATGCCGACTTCGCGGCGGATGGTCTCGATGTTCTTCAAGTCGTTGGTGAGTTTCACGCCGTCGACGATGATGTCGCCTTGCTGGTGTTCCTCGAGACGGTTGATGCATCGAATCATGGTCGACTTGCCGCTGCCGGAGGGGCCGCAGATGACGATGCGCTCGCCGCGCGCGACCCGCAGGTTGATGTTCTTCAACACATGAAAATCGGCGTACCATTTGTGCATGCCGATGATGTCGATGGCCGGCTGGTCAGCATGGGAAGCGGCGACGGAGTCGCCGCCGACGGTGGTTTGGCTGTCGGTGTCGGTTGGTGCAGTGGTCATGATGAACCTCGTTATTAAATCGGAATCGCGTTATCGTTTATGCCCGGTTTCCAGTTTGCGCTCCAGATACAGCGAATATCTGGACATCGCAAAACACGAGACGAAGAAAAACACCGCGACGAACACATACAACTCGGTCGACAGCCCGGCCCACTTGGTGTCGGCGACCGAGGCGCGGCCGATGCCGAGCGGGTCGAGCAAGCCGATGATGATGACCAACGTGGTGTCTTTGTATAAACCGATGAAAGTGTTGACGATGCCGGGAATGGAGATGCGCAACGCCTGCGGCAGCACGATTAAGCGCATCGCCTGCCAGTATTTTAAGCCCAGCGCGTCCGCGGCCTCGGATTGGCCGGACGGAATCGCCTGCAAGCCGCCGCGGATGACTTCCGCCATATAACCGGAGGCGAACAGCGTGACCATGATGAGTACGCGCAGCAGGAGGTCGAAAGTCGAGCCCGGCGGCAGGAAGTAGTTGAGCATGGTAGAGGCGACGAACAGCAATGTAATCAGCGGCACGCCGCGGATGAACTCGATGAACGACACCGAGAACACATGGATAATCGGCAGTTTCGACATCCTCCCTAACGCCAACAAGATGCCGATGGGCAAGGAGAAGGCGATGCCGGTGACGCCGATGACCAAGGTCAGCATGAAGCCGCCGAACTTGTCGGTCGGCACCGGGGTTAAACCGAAGCCGCCGATGAGCAGCCAGCCGGCGATGAACGGAAACGCGGCCGCGTAGATGAGGCCGGCTTTGCGGTACGGCACATGGTCGAACAGCACCGGCACCAGCGCCACGCACAGCAGAACGAACGACAGGTTGACCCGCCATCTTTCTTCGGCCGGGTAGAAGCCGTAGGTGAACAACTGCAACCGCTCGCCGACGAACGCCCAGCATGCGCCGTCCGGCGCGGTTGCGCGGCAGGCGTTGCGGTCGGCGCCGGTGTAGGCGGCGTCGATGAAGAACCAGTCGATGGCCGGCGGAACAATCCACCACAAAAACCACAGCGACAGCAGCGTCAAACCGATGTTGAACGGCGACGACAGCAGATGCGCGCGCACCCAACCGAGCGCGCCGCGCTCGGAGACCGGCGGCGGCAGTTCGGGGTGTTCGCCGGGTTGGTAAGTGGCGGTGTTCATGGCGTTAGTGCGCGGCGCAATTATCTCTCAACGAGTTTTATGCGCTTGTTATACCAATTCATAAACGCCGAAATCAGCAGCGACAGAATCAAATACAACATCAACACGATAATCATGCATTCCATCTCGCGCCCGGTTTGGTTGAGCGAGATGCCGCCGATGGTTGCCACGATGTCCATGTAGCCGATGGCGATGGCAAGCGACGAGTTCTTGGTTAGGTTGAGGTACTGGCTGGTCAGCGGCGGCACGATGACGCGCAGCGCTTGCGGGATGACCACCAAGTTCAAGGTGCGTCCGCGGCTCAAGCCCAGCGCCGCGGATGCCTCGGTCTGACCGTAGTCAACCGCGAGGATGCCGGCGCGCACAATCTCGCCGATGAACGCCGCGGTGTATAACGACAGCGCCAGCCACAACGCCAAGAACTCCGGGCGCAGCACATAACCGCCCGCGAAGTTGAAGCCCTTCAACACCGGCACTTCCCATGTAATCGGCGAACCGAGAAGGAAATACACCACCAGCGGCGCGCCGATGACCGACGCCAGGCTGACCCAGAACACCGGCAGCGCGCGTCCGGTGCGGTCTTGCAGTTGCCGGGCGTAACGGCGGAACCACCACGCGAAGATGACGCCGACGATGAACACCGCAATGACCACCCAAAACAGCGGCTCGTACAACGGTTTCGGCACCTGCGCGCCGCGGTTGGAGAGGAATACACCGTCACCGACCACCAACGCGTTGCGCGGCGTCGGCAACACGCGCACCAGCAGGCCGTGCACCATTAAGATATGCACTAACACCGGCACATTGCGCACATATTCGATGTAGCAGTACGAAATTTTCGCGGTCAGCCAGTTCTTCGACAACCGCATCACGCCGAGGACAAAACCCAACACGGTGGCGAGCACGATGCCGCATACCGCGACCGCCAAGGTGTTCATGATGCCGATGACGGTGGCGCGGATGTGCGACGACCTGGAGGTGTATTCGATGAAAGTTTGGTTGATGTCGTAGTTGGACGGTTGAAACAGAAACGAGAAACTGAAGCCCTTGCCGATGGCTTCCAAGTTCACCACGGCGTTGCGCACCATGTAGCCGAACAGCAGCAGGATGCAAACCAGCGTGATGATTTGCACGATGACCGAGCGGGTTTCTTTGTCGTTCCACAAACGGGAGACGACATGGCGCTGAGCGGCGTCGGTGACCATGGGGAAGGGCGGGGCGGCCGAGGTTAAGAATCAGCGGCCGAGATTAAAATGAAGGCGACAGCGCGCGCAAAAACGGACGGTGGAGCCAATGGTCCACCGCCCGTTGGATTTGCGTAACGCGCGCGCTTAAATTAGCGAACCGGCGCGGCGTACATAATGCCGCCGTCGGTATACAGCGCGTTCAGGCCGCGTTCCAGGCCGATGTCGGTACTGGGGCCCAGGTAGCGGTCGAAAATTTCGCCGTAGTTGCCGCCGGCTTTGATGGCGCGCACCGCCCACTTTTTGTCGAGGCCAATCATCGCGCCGAAGTCGCCCTCGGTGCCGAGCATGCGGTTGATGTCGCCGTTCTTGCCGGCGCGCGCCGCCATGGACTCCACATTGGCTTGGGTGATGCCGAGTTCCTCGCCTAAGATGAGCGCGTTGACCACCCACTTGGTGATGTCGAACCATTGGTCATCGCCGTGCCGCACCGCGCCGCCCAACGGCTCTTTGGAAATCAACTCCGGCAGGATGATGTGGTCGGACGGGTTGTCGAAGGTGGCGCGCGAGGCGGCCAGGCCGGAGGCGTCGGTGATGTAAGTATCGCAACGGTCGGCCAGGTAGTTGGTGCGCGCTTCCTCGTTGGTCTCAATCGGCACCGGCTCGTAGTCGATGTTGTTGGCGCGCGCGAAGTCGGCGAGGTTCAACTCGGTGGTGGTGCCGGTTTGGATGCAGATGGAGGCGCCGCTCAAGTCGCGCGCCGAGGTCACGCCCTTGTCTTTGCGGATGATGAAACCCGCGCCGTCGTAGTAGGTGACCGGCAGGAAACTGAGTTTCAAGTCGGCGTCGCGGCTCATGGTCTCGGTGGTGTTGCGGAAAAGGACATCGCCTTCGCCGGAGTTCAGCAGCGTGAAGCGGGTCTTGCCGGTGGCGTTGACGAACTTCACTTTGTCCGGGTCGCCGAGCACCGCGGCCGCAACCGCGCGGCAGTGCGCGACATCGAAGCCGTCCCACCGCCCGGCCGCGTCCGGCGCGGCGAAGCCGATGAGGCCGGTGTTGATGATGCAGTTGAGTTCGCCTCGGGACTGCACATCTTCGAGCGTGGTGGCATGGCCCGCGCCGGCGCCGGCCAAAGACAGCGTGGCGGCCAGGGCCGCGATTTTTGCAACTTTCATGGGAATCTCCGTGATAAATGAGAATTGAAAACGGCGGACAGCATAGCACAAATCGGGCGGTGTGCAAGAAATTATCCGCCCAACGCGAATAAATCGGGAAAATAAGCCAAAACCGCGGTTAATTCGTTGATATAGAAGAAAATTTGCCGCTTTCGGCGGGGAATTGGGCGCGGCGATCCGTGCGGCGGTGACGGTCAAGACGGTGAGGGACGCCAATCCGCAATACCTGTTTGGAAACAGGTATCCAGATGCCACGGATGGCAAATTGGCCACATCGCGGAATCGCCGGAAAGACTCTGGACTCCGGCTGTCGCCGGAGTGGCAACGGGGGCGGCTGTCACTTTCAAGGCGGCGGCCGGCCGCGGCGGCGGGCGCGATTAAAAAACCGCGGCGACTCTCAATCGCCACGCCGGGCCCCGACCCGGAGTCCAGAGTCTCTTTTAATTGGTCCGGCGCGGAATCGACGAAAAGCAAATACGCCGATTTCCGGCGCGGGGCTTTGCGCTACACTCGCGCAAACGAACGATGGGCGGCATGAGCAAACCGACAGGCAAAACCGCGGCCGCGGAACGGTCGCCGCCGCGCGCCGCGTTTGACGAAAGCGCTCCAGTTGTTCCATGCGTTCCATGTGCCGTCTCAACCGACAAATTCCCCGATGAAGCAAATCAAAAAAACCTTAGGCGCGTTCAGCGGCACCGCGATGTTCTTGAATGTCGTGCTCGGCACCGGGCTTTTGATTCTGCCGGGGTTGACGGCGAAGATTGCCGGGCATGCGGCGTTTTGGGCGTGGGTGGCGGCGACGCTGGTGTCGATTCCGCTGCTGTGGGTGTTCGCGCATCTGAGCGCACTGTTCCCGCACACCGGCGGCATCGCGCACATCGTCGGGCGCACTTTCGGGCGCGGCGGATTCGTCGCCGCGTCGCTGATTTTCTTAGGCGCCGTGTCGCTGGGCTTGCCGTCGGTGGCGCTGACCGGCGGCTACTACTACGCCTCCGCGGCCGCGTTCGCCGGCGCGCCGGCCTGGCTCGCCGACGCCAACTTGGCGGCGTTGGTTTTGCTGACCTTGTCTTGCGGGTTGAATCTGTACGCGCCGGACACGGCGAAGAAAATCGGCGCCTCAGCCGCGGTGTTAATCAGCGCGTTCATCGTTTGCATGCTCATCGCCGGCGCGCTGGCGTTGTCCGCGGACATGACCGCGGCCGAAGCGCAATCGGCGTTGCAAACCATCACCGCGCCGGCGCATCTCGACTGGCGGGCCGCGGCCGCGGTGTTCTTCATGGTGTTCTTCGCGTTCACCGGCTGGGAAGTGGCGATTGGCATGAGCGGCGAGTTCAAGAACCCGTCGCGCAACATTCCGTTCGCGATTGCGGCGTCGTTTGTCATCGCGGTCGCGCTCAGCATGGCGTGCGTGTTGTTGGTGTTGTTGGCCGGCCCCGACGCATGGCATGAAGCGGCGTTCGCGACCCTGTTGCCGGCGCGTTTCGGCATCGTGTTGGCGGCCGGCGCGGTGTTGTTTATCACCATCAATTTGTTCGCCGCCATCTGGAGCGTGTCGCGGTTGTTATATACGTTAGGCGACGCCGGCGTGCTGCCGCCGGCCATCGGCAAACTGTCATCCGCCGGCACGCCGCGCAACGCGGTGCTGTTGTTCCTCGCGGTCGGCTGCGTGGCGCTGCTCGCCGAACGCATAAGCGAAGCGGCGGTGGATGATTTCTTGTCGTACGCCGGTTTGAATTTCTTCGTGTTATACGGCTTGGTGAGCGTGGTCGCGGTGCGCAAGTTGCACGGCGCGCCGAAAAAAATCTTGGCGGTCGCGACGCTGGCGCTGGTATGCGCGCTGTTGTTCTTCTCGGCCACACCGCAAGGCGTTGTTTATCCGCTGGCGCTGGCGACGGTTGGGGTACTGGTCGCGCGCAAATTGCGCGGTGGGGACAGTCGAGACGGCGAGGGAATCTAATTCGCAATTCCTGATGGTAGAAAAGCATGTCCCGTGCTACGACACGGGATAAGGAGCGATAGCGACTCTGTTTTTCATCAATCAGGAAGCCAGAGTCCCCCGCTCGTGGGCGGGGGCAGGCTTTAATTGGCTCCGCTAGGAATCGACGAAAAGCAAAGACGCTGGTTTCCGCTATAATTCCCCCCGCCCGTTGCGGCATGCGCATCCGTCATGAAAGAAACTAAGCCCATTGCCGTTTTGCGTTTGCCGAGTGCCGTGGTTAACGCGGGGGCCGTCGCCGCGGGTTTTTTTGAACTCTTGAAACGCTATATCGGCGGCGGGTTTCGGGGGCTGGCGGGGCGCGGGCTTGGCGGTCGGCGTGGCGCGTTGGACAGCCCGGCGGCGCTTGGCGAGTTCCTTGACAGCCGCGCCAGTCATGTGGCGCAGACCGCGCTTTACGGTTACATGAAAACCCGCGCCGGCACGCGCTTCCCCGCGCTGTTTGAAGACCCGGCGATGCTAACTTCCATCAACATCGCCAAGTGGCATGTGTGGGCGGCGTGCTTGTCGGATTTGGCGGTTTACAGCGGCGTGCTGCTGCGCCGGGACAGCGGCGCGCCGGCCGAGACGGTGCGGGCGGCGCTGATGCCGTTGGTGGCTCGGGCGTTGGAATCCAGCGGCGGCGGCGGCGACCGTGACGAAGCCGGCGAGGATTTTCCGGCCGCGGTCGCGCGGGTCAAGGCGCGCCTGGCCGGTTGCGATTTGGACGCGTTGGGCGACGACGATTCGGCGTTCACCGAGAGCCCGCGCGCGCTGGTGCACTGGGCGCCGATTGCCGATGAACTGAAACGCCGCGACGCCGGCATCGTGCGCAATTCGGTCAGGTTCCGGTGGCAGGAAATCCGCCGCGACCTGCGCCGGCGGCTGCGCGCGCGTGAAGTCATGGCGGCGGCGGGGGTGGATGGCGCGGTTGCGGACGCCGGCGATTCCGCGGGCGTGGACGGTGCGGCCGCGGACACCGTTAATTCCGCGGATGCCGTCGAATCCGTCGCCGGCCGGCGCGCCGAATCGCCGAAATCCCCGCCAAACCGCGCAGAAACCCCGCCGAATCCCCGTCGACCCCTCGCCGAAACCCGCGGAAATCTCGCCGAAATTCCACCGAAACCCCGCCAAATTTAGCGAATCCGCAAAATAATCCGCCAAATTCCGCATAATTTCGCCGCAACACTTGCAATTCGGAACTTTATGCTACAATCCGCGTCCAAACTTGCCCGGCGCACAGACCCGTTCAGACCCGTTTCGGCGGCGATGCGCGGCGGGCAAACTCCCGCAAATTCGCTACTCGCAAATTCGCAAAATGATGTACAAACGAAATCTTCTCCATAAAAAGGTGAGAAAAATGGCACAACAACGAGGCGCAGCGCTTCAAGACCCGTTCCTGAACATACTGCGCAGGGAAAAAGTTCCCGTCTCCATCTTCCTGGTCAACGGCATCAAACTGCAAGGGCAGATTGAATCCTTCGACCAGTTCGTCGTGCTGCTGCGCAACAGCGTCAACCAGATGATTTACAAGCACGCCATCTCCACCGTGGTGCCGGTGCGGCCGATTCGCATCCCGCACGACGGCGGCGACCGGCGGCAGCATCAGCAGCAAGGCGACTGGGGCGGCGACTACGGCAACGAGCGCCACAGCGACGACCGCCACGGCGACGAGCATCCATCCTACTGAGCCCGCCGGGCGGATGCTTAAGCGGCGCAGCGGCCCGGTTTGCGCGGCCGCCGGCGCCGCCGGTGTCATCTCGGATGCCGGTCGCCGGGTAGGGCGCAACGCCGGCCCCACGGTGGGCGGTGTCTCTGGCTGAACGCGCCCGCTACGGCGGTCGTGGCGGCCGCGGTCACGCCGGTGTCGACGGTGGCGTTGGCGACCGTGGTGGCCATGGTGGCCGTGGCGACCGTGGCGGCCAAGTTGCCGCGCCGCGTGATGTCGGGCCCGATGTTGGGCCGTACGCCGGTCCGTACATTGGGCCGGAGGCCGCCCAAGACCGCGCCATTTTGGTCGCCCAAGCGGGGCCGCCGACCGGGCTTGCTGTCCCCGTCGTCGATTCCGCCGGCCCCGTCGCCGAATCCGGCGTCCCCGCCGACCCCGTCCCCACCGTCCTCGCCGAACTCGACGCGCTAACGCGCTCGGCCGGCGCGCTGGTGTGCGCGCACCGGGTGCTGCCGCGCTTGCGCCCCGGCCATCCGGTCGCCGCGACTTTCATCGGCAAGGGGCAGGCGCGCGCGCTCGGCGAATTGGTGAAACGCCACCGCGCCACTGTGGTCATTTTCGACCACGCGGTGACGCCGATTCAGGAGCGTAATCTGGAAAAAATCCTGCAGTGCCGGGCGCTCGACCGCACCGGCCTGATTCTCGACATCTTCGCCCAGCGCGCCACCTCCAGCGAGGGCAAACTGCAAGTTGAACTGGCGCAACTTCGCCATTTGTCCACGCGCTTGGTGCGCGGCTGGTCGCACTTGGAGCGGCAAAAAGGCGGCGTCGGCTTGCGCGGGCCCGGCGAGACGCAACTGGAAACCGACCGCCGACTCATCGGCGCGCGCATCAAATCGTTGGCGCGCCGCCTGCAGCGGGTGGAATCGCAGCGCGCGTTGCGCCGCCGCGGCCGCCGACGCGCGGCCTTGCCCACGGTGTCGCTGGCCGGCTACACCAACGCCGGCAAGTCCTCGCTGTTCAACCGCCTGACCGGGGCCGGCGTGCCGTCCGCGGACCGCCTGTTCGCCACCCTCGACCCGACCATGCGCCAACTCGCACTGCCCGGTTTTGGCGCCGCGGTGCTGTCCGACACGGTCGGTTTTATCCGCGATTTGCCGCACACTTTGGTCGCGGCGTTCCACTCCACGCTGGAGGAAATGGCGTCCGCGGCCTGCATCGTGTTGGTCAACGACAGCGCCGACCCGAACCGCGACGAGCAACGCCACGCGGTGCAAAAAGTGCTGGAGGAAATCGGCGCGGCCGAAGTGCCGGTGATTCAGGTCAACAACAAAATCGACCTGAGCGGCGATGCGCCGCGCGCGCAACGCGGGCCGGATGGCCGCATCGGCGCGGTGTGGCTGTCGGCGCACAGCGGCGCGGGAATCGACTTGCTGCGGCGGGCGTTGGCCGAGACGCTGGGCTGTCGCCGGCGGCCGGTGGTTCTCGATTTGAAACCGCAGGCCGGGGCGGCCGGGGCGCTGCGCGCGCATCTGTACCGCCGTTGCGAAGTGGTCGACGAAGTGGTCGATTCCGCCGGCCGCATTCGCCTCAAACTCAACATGGAAAACGCCGACCGCGGCTGGCTGGAAGCGCAGACGCAGTTCAAGGGCGTGTGGTCAGTGCGGGAGTAGGGCGAATTTCCCCGCCGCCGCGGTCGCCGAAATCGCCGCTGAAATCGCCATCGCCGCCGCTGAATTTCGCCAACGCCAACACCGTCGAAATCGCCATCGCCGCCGAAATCGCCATCGCCGCCGAAAACCGCGCCCCGCCATCGTCGCCGAAAATCGCCGAAACCCCGCCCCCGCCAAATCCCCGAATTTCCCCATCACCGTTGCGCTATACTCGCGCACAAATCCAACCGTTAACGGAGGAAACCCCAAATGTCATCCAGCAAAATCGAAGTCGCCCGCGGCGGCGTGTGGCGCGGTCTGCACCCCGGCATGGGCCTGGCCGCCAAAGGCATGGTGGTCGCGTTCGTGGTGTTCACCATTCTCAATGTGGAGTTCGCCGGCGGCGTGTATAAAACCATCCGCACCTGGATTGAGTCGACGCTCAACTGGTATTACATCACCGCCGTGTGCGTGATGCTGTTCGCGTGTTTGTATTTGATGTTCAGCAAATACGGCAGCATCAAACTCGGCGACGACGACTCCAAACCCGAGTTCGGCTACTTCTCGTGGTTCTCGATGCTGTTCAGCGCCGGCGTCGGCATCGGCTTGTTGTTCTGGTCGATTGCCGAGCCGATTTACCACTTCCAAGGCAACCCGTTCATCGACCAAGCCGGCGTCGCGCCGCAGTCGGAAGCGGCCGCGGTGGTGGCCATGCGCGTCACCTATTTCCACTGGGGATTCCACGGCTGGGCGGTGTATGTGTTGGTCGCGCTGTGCTTGGCGTATTTCGGCTTCCGCAAAAAACTGCCGCTGACCCTGCGCTCGGCGTTGCACCCGGTCATCGGCGACAAAATCTACGGGCCGGTGGGCCACGCCGTGGATTTGTTGGCGGTGTTCGGCACCGTGTTCGGCGTCGCCACCTCGCTCGGCCTCGGCGTGAGTCAGATGGGCGCGGGCCTCAATTATTTATTCGGCCTCGACAACACGGTGCTGACGCAAGTGGCGTTGATTGCGGTCATCTCGCTGCTGGCGACGGTGTCGGCGGTGTCCGGCGTCGGCCGCGGCATCCGCATCATCAGCGAATGGAACATCTGGCTCAGCGTGATTCTCATCCTCGCGTTTTTGTTTTACGGGCCGACCAAATACCTCATCAGTTTTTATCTGACCACATTAGGCGACTATTTGTGGAACGCGATTCCGATGGGATTCTGGACCGCCGGCGGCGGCGAATACGCCGGCTGGCAGGGCGGCTGGACGATTTTCTACTGGGGCTGGTGGATTTCCTGGGCGCCGTTTGTCGGCATGTTCATCGCCCGCATCTCGCGCGGCCGCACCATCCGCGAGTTCATGTTCGGCGCCATGTTCGTGCCGACCTCCATCGCGTTTTTGTGGCTGGCGATTTTCGGCGGCTCGGCGCTGCACTTGGAGTTGTTCGACTTAGGCGGTCAAGTCATCGGCGGCGCCGCGGACTCGCCGCTGGCGGCCATGATTCAACCGCAGCAGGGCGTCATCGCCGCGGTCAACGAGGACATCTCGCTGGCGCTGTACCGCACCATCGAGTTGATGGGTTTTGGCTGGTTGGAATGGGGCGTGGCGGCGCTGTCCACCTTCCTCATCGCCACCTGGTTCATCACCTCGTCCGACTCCGGCACCCTGGTCATCACCACCATGCTCAGCATGGGCGATGAAAACCCGCCGCAACGCTTCCGCATCGTGTGGGGCATCGGCGAAGGCGTGGTGGCCGCGGTGCTGTTGTTGGCCGGCGGCTTGGCGGCGCTGCAAACCGCCGCCATCGCGGCCGCGCTGCCGGTCAGCGTCATTATGCTTCTGATGACCCTCGGTGTGGTCAAATCGCTGGCCACCGATTCATCCGCAGTGCCGGCCAGCCAGGCCCCGGGTTCAACACCGGCCACGGCGGCGCAGCCCACGGGCGGATAAACCGCCGGCGCCTGGGGAAGATAAAAACCGCCGCCGAAGAAGACACCTCGGCGGCGGTTGTTGGTTTTATACGGCCGCGCAATTGCAATTATCTGGCAACCACCATCACCCCCCAATCCCCCGCAACCCCTCCCAATCCAACTCCACCCCATG
>JAPPPS010000096.1 GCA_028817405.1 Gammaproteobacteria bacterium | reverse complement strand
ATTAGCGCGCTAAGTGCTTGATTAACAAGCGAAAATCGCGCGGGGGGGGGGGGGGGGACGAGTGGCTGCGGGTGTTCATGGCTTGGGGCCTCCGGTTGCGGTGGGAATTAGCGGGAGTGTAACACGATTCGCCGGGGGTCAAGGGGTTTTGCCGCGGGATTTTTGGCGGGGGCGGTGGCGGCGGTGACGGTGGCGGCGGTGACGGTCGGGGCGGCGAAAATGCCGGGGGCCGTCATTCCCGCAGGCTGTTAAGCGGGAATCCAGAGTCTTTGCTTTTTGTTGCTTGCTCGCCAGTTCAATTAAAGACTCTGGATTCCGTATCGGAGGAAAATAGTGGCGCTGCGCTCCTTGTTTTCCAACCGCACGGAATGACGGCCTCCGACATTTTCCGGCCCTCGCCGACGCGCGGTTTGCACGGCGCGAAGCGCCGTCATTCCCGCAATCTGTTAAGCGGGAATCCAGTGTCTTTTGCTTTTTGTTGCTTGCTCGTCGGGGCAATTTAAGACTCTGGATTCCGTATCGGTGAGGAATAGTGGCGCTACGCTTCCTTATTCCTCTACCGCACGGAATGACGGCCCCGGGCATTTTCCGGCCCTCGCCGGTGCTTCGCGCCGGCACCTAAGACTCTGGACTCCGGCTGTCGCCGGAGTGGCGGATGGGGGCGCGGGCGCGACGGCGCGAAGCGCCGTCATTCCCGCAATCTGTTAAGCGGGAATCCAGAGTCTTTTTTCGATTCCTCGCGAGGTCAATTAAAGACTCTGGATTCCGTAACGGAGGAAAACATAGTCGCTACGCTTCCTTGTTTTCCAACCGCACGGAATGACGGCCCCCGGCATTTTCCGGCCATCGCCGGCAAACTACCGTTGCCGTCGTTGCCAATCGTCCGCCAAGCCGACTTCCGCGGCGCTGGGCGGCAGGGGCGCGCGGCCTTTGATGAGGTCGGCGGCGCGTTCGGCGAGCATGATGGTGGGCGCGTTCAGGTTGCCGTTGGGAATGGTGGGGAAAATCGAGCCGTCCACCACGCGCAGCGCGTCGATGCCGCGCAGCCGCGCTTGCGCGTCGACCACCGCGGCCGCGTCGTCGCCCATCGCGCAGGTGCAGGCCGGGTGATACGCGCTCTCCGACACCGCGCGCACGAACGCGTCGATGTCGGCGTCGCTCTGCACCGATTCGCCGGGCTGAATTTCGGCGCCGCGGTACGCGGCCATGGCCGGCTGCGCCATGATGTCGCGGGTCAATCTCACGCACTGCCGGAAGCCCTCGATGTCGCGCGCGTCGGTCAGGTAGTTGAACACGATGCGCGGCGCGTCCAGCGGCCGCGGCGAGGCAATCCACACCCGCCCGCGGCTGGACGGTTTGTTGTAGCCGACATGCACTTGGAAGCCGTGGCCGTCGAACGCGGCGCGGCCGTCGTAGCGCATCGCGCCGGGCAGGAAGTGGTATTGCAGGTCCGGCGCCGCCAAGCCCGGCCGGGAACGAATGAACGCGCACGATTCAAAATGATTGGTCGCGCCCAAGCCGGACTTGAACGCCAGCCACCGCGCGCCGATGAACGCCTTGCGCCACCACTTAAGATGCGCGTTCAGGGTCAACGGTTTGTTGCACCGGAACTGAAAGTAAAACTCGAGGTGGTCCTGCAAGTTCTCGCCGACGCCCGGCAAGTCATGCGCGACTTCAACACCGGCGTCTTTGAGTACTTGCGCGGGGCCGATGCCGGACAGTTGCAGCAACTGCGGCGAACCGATCACGCCGGCGCATAAAATCACTTCGCGCTTCGCCATGGCGCGCATGACTTTGCCGCCGCGTTGGTATTCGACGCCGACGGCCTTTTTGTCCTGCAGCAGCACGCGCCGGCTGAGCGCGCGCGTGCGCACTTCGAGGTTGGCGCGGTTCATGGCCGGTTTCAAATACGCGCGCGCGGCCGAGCAGCGTTCGCCGCCGCGCACCGTCATCTGCATGGGGCCGAAGCCTTCTTGACGGTGCGCGTTGTAATCGTCGGTGGTCATGTAACCGGCTTGCGCGCCGGCGTCGATGAACGCGCGGTATAACGGGTTTTTCATTTGGTTGCCAAGGGTGACGCTGAGCGGGCCGCCGCGGCCGCGGTAGGCGTCTTCACCGCCCAACCAATCGTCGGCTTTCTTGAAGTACGGCAGGCAGTGACGGTAGTCCCATCCGTGCGCGCCGCGCGCCGCCCATTCATCGAAGTCATGCGCATGCCCGCGCACATAAACCATGCCGTTGATGGAAGACGAGCCGCCCAAGAGTTTGCCGCGCGGGCAATGCAAACTGCGGCCATCCAAACCCGGCTCCGGCTGGGTGTGGAACTGCCAGGCGAAGCGCGCGGTGTTCATCGGAATCGACAACGCGGTCGGCATGCGAATGAAAATGCTGTTGTCGTCGCCGCCGTATTCCAGCAGCAGCACGGTCGCGCCGGGGTCTTCGGTTAAGCGGTTCGCCAGCACGCAGCCGGCCGAGCCGGCGCCGACCAGGATGTAATCAAAGGTTTCGATTTGCATGGGGTTTGGTTTGCGGGTGGTGGGTGGCGATTTTACTTTAATATTTGTCATGTCGCATAGGATGCCATCGTTGCCATGCCGGCGACAGCGCCACCACCGTCACACCCGCGGTCTCCCCTATCGCCACGCCCGCAGTCTGTTGAGCGGGCATCCAGCGTCTTTGCTTTTTGTTGATTCCGCGCTGGCCCAATTAAAGACTCTGGACTCCGGATCCAGTCCGGAGTGGCGATTGAGCGCGTTCGCAATTGATGAAACCCCCGCCGCCTTGTTAAAGACTCTGGATTCCGTATCGGTGAAAAATATGGTCGCTGCGCTCCCTATTTTTCTACCGCACGGAATGACGGCCCCCGGTATTTTCCGGCCCTCGCCGGCGCGGCCGCGGCCATTCGCCGGTTGATTTACAACCAATCCGTCTCCAGCGGGTCGGTGGTTAACTGACGGATGCCGTCGGCGGTGATGAGGACTTGCTCCTCCAACTTTACGCCTTCGCCGCTTTTGGGCGAGCCGATGTATGACTCGACGCACATGGTCATGTTTTCCTCCAGCACGCCGTCGTAACCTTTATCGTCGAATTCATGAATGTGTTTGATGGCCGGATATTCATCCGCCAAACCGACGCCGTGCATCAACACGCTGTATTTGTAGTCGACGAATTCATTCGGAATCTTCCACGCCTTCTCCGCCACTTCGCGGTATGACATGCCGGGTTTTAGAATCGACTTGTTGTATTGAATCTGCTCGTACGCCAACGCGTAGATTCGCTTCTGCTGTTCGCTCGGCGATTCTTCGCCGCAAATCCATGACCGCGACATGTCGGCGCAGTAACCGTACGGGCCGATGAGGTCGGTGTCGATGCTAATCATGTCGCCGGCTTCGATGCGGCGCAGCGATGATTCATGGAACCACGGAAAGGTGCGCGGGCCGGACGCCATCAAGCGCGTCTCAATCCACTCGCCGCCGTGTTCGATGTTGGCGTGGTGCAACTCCGCCCACAACGCGTTCTCGGTGATGCCGGGTTTGGTCGCGGCGCGCATGCGGCGCAAGCCGATTTCCGCCACTTCGATGGCGGATTGCATCAACGCCAATTCTTGCGCGGATTTAATCTTGCGCGCCAACTCCATCACGCGCTCGCCGTCGTGAATCGAAACGCCGTGTCGGCGAATCGCATCGCAGCCGCGCGCCGATAAACGGTCGATGGCCAAGCGGTTGTTGCCGCGGCCGTAAGTGTTAACCAAGTCGGCGATGACCGCGCCGAAGTTCTCGGCCTTCTCGGCCCCGCGTTCGCCGGCCGCGAAATAATAAAACGAAGAATGCACCCGGCGTTCGTCGATGGTCGAGAAGCCGTCGGTGATGTGCGGATGGTGCGCGTAGTCGAATAAAATCATGGGGCCGTCGGTCGCCACCCACACGCATCGGGTCTCGTAATGCGTGCACCAGATTTGCATGTTGGTGGCGTCGCATGCGTATCGCGTGTTGATGGGGTTGAACAGCAAAATGCCGGCGTAGTCGAACGCCTTCAACTTCTCGCGCACCCGCGCGACACGGTACCGGCGCACCGCATCCAGGTCCGCGGGCGGCTGGCTGTATTCCATCGCGCCGTGTTGGCGGGCTTGGATTTGTGCGGTTGATAAACCCATGGTGTCACCTCGCGGTTGATGAATTAAAAAATTGTGACGCCGGCGCATTGAAAAACCGTCGACGCATCAACGCCCTTTCCACACCGGCGCGCGCTTATCCAAGAACGCTTGCGCGCCTTCGCGCATGTCTTCGCTCGCATACAGCGTCTTCACCGTCGCCAAGCGTTGCTCGCGCAGCATGTCAAACGCGGCTTGCGTCGATAAAGTTTCAGTCGCGCGGATGCTCTCCTTAATCGCCGCGAACACCAGCGGCGGGCCGGCCGCCAACTGCGTCGCCAACGCATGCGCGCGCGGCAGTAATTCTTTCGCGGCCGTGACTTGGTTAACCAATCCCCAGCGATGCGCTTCTTGCGCGTCGAACCACCGCCCGGTCAGCAGCAATTCCATGGCGATGTGATGCGGCATGCGGCGCGGCAGTTTAATCGTGGCCGCATCGGCCAGGGTGCCGGCGTGGATTTCCGGCAGCGCAAACTTTGCGGATTCGGACGCGACAATCAAGTCCGCCGACAACGCCAGTTCCAAGCCGCCGCCGCAGGCGATGCCGTTGACCGCGGCGATGACCGGTTTGTTTAAATCCGGCAATTCTTGCAAGCCGCCGAAGCCGCCGACGCCGAAGTCCGCGGTCGCGGCCTCGCCTTCGGCCGCCGCTTTCAAGTCCCAGCCGGCGCAGAAGAATTTGTCGCCGCCGCCGCTGATGATGGCAACGCGCAGCGCCGGGTCGTCGCGGAAGGCGGCGAACACCCGCCCCATCGCGCGGCTGGTGGCGGCGTCGATGGCGTTGGCTTTTGGGCGGTGCAACACCACCTCCAACACCGCGCCGTCGATGCGCGTGCGCACCGCGTTGTCGCCGTTCGCGTTGTCACTTTTGCCGGGGTGAGTCATGTCCGCCTCGCAATGTCATCAGCGCATCGACCGCGACCGCGCCGGGGTTGTCACCGTCGCCGCCACCGTCAGTTTCGGGGCGCGACTTTACCACCAATGGATTGATTTCAACCTCGATGATGTCCGGTTCATTTTCCACCATGCGGCACAAGCGCAGCGCGGCCTCGACCACCGAGTCGACATCGGCCGGCGGGCGGCCGCGGTAGCCGCGCAGCAACGCCGCGGTTTTTAATCGCGACAACGCGGCGGTGACCAACGCGCGATTCAGCGGCGGCAAAAGCAACTGGCGGTCGCCGAACAACTCCACCCACGCGCCGCCGAAACCGATGATTAAATAATGCCCGAACTGACGGTCGTGGCCGATGCCGAGCAACACTTCCGCGACACCGTCGACCATGGACTCGACCAACAACCGCTCGGATTGTTTCAGCATGCGCGTTGCGTGTGCGCGCACTGTCGCGGCGTCGCGCAAGTTCACCGCCACCGCGCCGACTTCGGTTTTGTGCGCGATGTGCGTCGCCAATGTTTTGATTGCGACGGCGCCGCCCAAGCGTTTTACCGCGGCCACGGCCGCGGCCGCGGAGTCGACCACTTGCGAATTCGGTACCGATAAACCGGCCGCGGCTAAACGCCGCTTGGCTTGATGTTCATCCAAGGTGACGGTTTTTTCACCGGGCGCGGTGATGGGGAGCAGCGACGGTAGTTCGGCCGCGGCATCGGATGACTCGGCGGCCGCGGCCGCGGCCCAAGCGCGGCCGATGGCGGCGGCCGCGGCCACCGCGGTTAATGCCTGCGCCAAACCATGCAACGGTACGATACCGCGCTGCATCAATTCCCGCCCGGCTTCGGCTGGTAGGTTTTCGCTGAGCAGCGTGACCACTGCGCCGCGGCCGCCACCGTCACTGTTACTGTCACCGTCACCGTCACCGTCACTGTCACCGTCGCATGCATCAATAAACGCATGCACCGCGCGCATCCAAATCTCGAACGCGGCGCGGTCATCGCCGGGCATGTCCAACACCAACAGCGTTAAATCGAAACCGTCGCCGGCACCGTCATCGTCACCGTCACCGTCGCCACCGTCATCACCACCGTCGCCGCAGATGAACGCGCGAAAAGTCGCGGTCATGCGCGCGCGGTCAGCCCAAATATAAGTGTGGTAGTCGAGCGGGTTGTCGACTGCGACCGCATCACCCAAGGTCGCCTGCACGGCGCGGTGGCGGGCCGCGTCGAGCGCGGGGAATTGCAAGTCATGCGCCGCGGCCAAGTCGGCAACTAAAGTCGCTTCGCCGCCGGAGCAACTCATGGAGGCGATGCGGTTGCCGGGCAATGGCCCCGCGACCGCCAGATATTTCAGCGTCTCGATGAGTTCCTCCGGGGTCGCCACCCGCGCCACGCCGAGGCGCGCGAACAACGCATCGTATAACGCGTCCTCGCCGGCCAAGGTGGCGGTGTGGCTGAAAGTCAGCGCTGCGCCGGCCAAGGTGCGCCCGGCCTTCAACGCCACCAACGGCACGCGCCGCTGTCGCGCTTGTTCCGCCAACTGTGCGAAGCGGGGCAAGTCGCGCAAGCCTTCGATGTGCAAGCCGATGGCGGCGATGCGCGGCTCGTCCAAGGCCGCGGCGATGCAGTCCTCGACCCCGACCACCGCTTGGTTGCCGAGGCTGACCAGCCACGCCAGCGGCAAGAGGCGCCGCTGCATGGTCAAGTTCAAACTGACATTGCCGCTTTGCGAGAAAATCGCGACGCCGCGGGGGGCGTTGGCGGCCGCGACACCGCGGGGAGCACCGTCGCCGTCGCCACCGTCGCCACCACCGTCGCCATCCATGCGCGCCGCGCCGTGGTAGTCGGGCCATAACGCCGCGCCGCTGAGCAGGTTGAGGAAGCCGTAACAGTTGGGCCCGATAACCGGCATCGCGCCCGCGGTTTCGACTAAACGCCGCTGCCGCGCCTCACCGTCGCCGCCGACTTCGCTGAAACCGGAGGCGTAACACACCGCGCCGCCGGCCCCGGCCCGCGCCAACGCCGCGACCGCGTCGACGCTGGCGCGCGCCGGGATGGCGATGAAGGCGGCGTCCGGGGGCGCGGGCAACGCGTCGATGGCGGGGACGCAGGCGATGCCTTGCATTGCTTCGCGCGCCGGGTTGACCGACCAGATGTCGCCGCCGAAGTTCAACCTCCGGCACTGTTGAATCACGCGCGCGGCCTCGTCGCCGCCGATGACCGCAATCGATTGCGGATTCAAACAGCGGGTTAAGCGCGCGGAGTCCATGGGGATTGGGCCGGCGTTACGCATGCCGCGGCCGGCATCATTCATGCCGGCGCGCAAGAGGATGCCAACTGTTCCAACCAAGCATCCACCAACTGCAACTCAAACGCATCGACAAAACCGGCGCGGTGCAGTTGGCGGTACAACGCGCGCAAGTCATTGTCGTCGCCGTTCAAGTCAACCGCATCCAGCGCCGTCATGATTTTATGGAAGTCGAGATACAGCGGCATCTCGGAGGCGAAGTCGTCGAGATAGTCATGCGGGTTGCGCGCTTGGCGAACGCTGGGGCCGGTGAACCCCAGTCGGCCGCCGCGCGCCCAGATGCCGTATTGCGCGACATAACCGCGCAGAATGTCGCAGCATCTGAACGGCACCGTGGCCGGCAAGTATAAAAACGCAAACGCGGCGCGGTTCAACCAAAAAGTATTCTGCGAGTTGAACGGCGACAACACATTGCGCGCCAACAAATAATCGCCGGCGTTGAAAGCGATGTCGCCTGCGCCGAACACCAGCCGGTGAATCGCATCGACATCGGGGTCGCCGTCGACCAACGCTTGCACGATGAACGCGTCGCCGGTTTGTTTTTCAATGCGGATGGTTTCAGTTGCATCCGTTGCATCAGTTGCATCAACCGCGGCCGCGATTTTATCCAGCGGAAAACCGCGCGGCCAGATGCGCGCGTCGGTGTACAGCGCGTACATGTTGGGATACGCGGGCGCGGTGACGGCGCGGGTAAAACGCCGCGGCAACTCGCCCCAGTTTTCGCCCGGCAAGTTGTCGTCGTCGCTCTCGGCGATGAGGGTATAACCGTTGCGAATCGCGTACAAGTAGCCGAGATTCTTGCGCGCATAACTGTCCACCGGCAGTTGCTTGGCGAGCGTCGGGAACTGCGCATGCTGCGCGCGCAGGTCGAGGAAGGTACAGTCCAACGCGTGGTAGTCATCCGGGGTGTTGCGGTCGCCGGCGATGATGACATCGAAGTCGGACGCGATGAACGCATGCACCGCGGCGGTGGGCGGGTTGACCGTGGTCAGCGTCACGCATTTTTTGCTCGCGTTCATGCGCGTTAGGAGGACTGCAACGTTTTGCGCGACAACTTCCAGTGAATGAAAAACAGCGCGACCATAATCAGCATGGTGATGGCTTGCTGAATGAGGCTCTGCTTCGCGTCGCGCGCTTCGACCGCAACGGCGATGCGGTAACTTTCCTCGCGCATGCGCGTCAACGCGTCATCGTCCGGCACAGTCTTCTCCGGCGGCCAGTCGCGAATGAAGTTGGCGTTGCTTTGGTAACGCTCGTATTGCCAGCCGCTCAACGTGGTCTCCGGCAGGTTGACTTGCACGACATCATAGACGCCGACGCCGGTGGACACGCTGAACACGATGACCGAAACGAAACACACCGCCAGCGCGTATATGCGCAGTAAATTGGTGGACACCATGGTCGTCTCCGGTTGCATTGAAGGGGCGGGGATTATACTATCAACGAGATTTCGCGCAACGCTTCCGTGATTTTCATGCCGCTGTCGCCACGCTTACACCGCCACGCTGGCGACAGCCGCCCCCGCCGCCACGCCCACGGTCTCCCCTATCGTCACGCCCGCAGGTTGTTAAGCGGGCGTCCAGCGTCTTTGTTTTTGGTTGCTCCGCGCCGAAGCAATTAAAGACTCTGGATTCCGTATCGGTGAGAAATAGTGGCGCTGCGCTCCTTATTTCTCTACCGCACGGAATGACGGCTCCTCGCACCGTCACGCCCGCAACCCATCGCCAAACGAACCATCACCATGCCGCCACCCAAAACCGCGTTGTTTTTAATTCAAGCACGGGCCGGTTTGCCGGCGATTT
>JAPPPS010000074.1 GCA_028817405.1 Gammaproteobacteria bacterium | reverse complement strand
CCGGCGGCCAGGAATTGCAAGAACTGGAATTCGAACTAAAAGAATTCGACCGCGCGGGGGCAAGTTAAAACGCCGCCGGCTTTCCGCGCCGGCTTTCCGCCGCGCTTAATCCCGCGCTGCGCGGAATCGCTGCGACGCTGGGCTGAGGTGTTAGGCGCGGGGTAATCCAAACGCGGACTCAACGCCCGGTCAATTCGTTTGCATAACGCGCGGCGTCGTTGCGGCCACGCCCGCAGTCGATTCCCCCACCGTCACACCCGCAGTCCCCCCACCGTCACGCCCGCAGTCTGTTAAGCGGGCGTCCAGAGTCTTTGCTTTTTGTTGCTTACTCGCTGGTTCAATTAAAGACTCTGGATTCCGTATCGGTGAGAAATAGTGGCGCTGCGCTCCTTATTTCTCTACCGCACGGAATGATGGCTCCCTCGCGCCGTCACACCCACAGTCCCCCCACCGCCACGCCCGCAGTCTGTTGAGCGGGCGCAGCGTCTTTTTGGCGAACAAGGGATTGCGGGGCACGCTTTTGATGCCGAGATGCGCTTCGGTCATGCCGGCCGGCAGTCCGCCCGGGCTGACGATTTCCAGCCGGTCCTGGAACAGATAAATCTGCACATTGGTGGTGGAGCGGTAGTCGCGATGCGCCAGGGCGTTGGCCGCCGCCTCGCGAATCGCGGCTTCCGGCAGTTCCGGCCGCTCCTCGCGTTTGACATGCTCGATGATGTATTCCACATTAATCTTGGAAAGTATCCACGCCACCGCCTCTTCAATCATGGAATAAACATCGCCGTGAAAACCGCGGCGGTCGAGAATGCGCGACTTGTCGGCGCCGGCAAAAAGCGCGCAAGCGACATCGCCGCTGGTGTTGAACTTGCGAATGTCACGAGCCAGCAGCCACGCGCCGGCGCGCGTCACTTGGTCGTCTTTATCAACCAAGTGCAAGTTGCGCAGCGCCACGGCCGGCTCCATCCCGGCGGGGATTTTGGCGCGGCGCTGAAACAGGGCCCAGTTTTCTTCGCCAAGGTCTTCCTGCAGCGAAAACTTGTCGCACGCAGTTTCATCAAACCGAATCAATCCTTCCTTGTAGAAAAACTCGCGTATCTCCGCGCGCGATATCTGCTGGCGATTCGCGCCATCGCGGATAAAAAACTTGCCGCCGAAAGAATAGGGTTTGCTGTGCTGCGCGGGAACGGTCACGCAAAGCACCCCGTCCACGCTTTGGATTTCCACCGCGATGGGCGGCTCGGCGCTGCGGGCGACGGACTGGACTTTGGATTTCAAGTCGTTGTGTCCGGTAACTCCGCGGACTTTTCCGTTGTCGTCCACTCCAATCAGAATCACGCCGCCGGTGGCGTTGGCGAAAGCGCAGATTTCCGGCCCAAGGCCGGATGCGCCGGCAAGTTTGAACTCAGTGGTGAAACCTTCGCCGAGAGCGACAAGGTTGGAGAGAGAGGTGCTGGCGTTTCTTCAGTCAAAAAACTTATGCGGTCAACAGGGAATGCCATTATTGGAGCTTGTTATCTTTGGGACATATCAATTTTCAACAAAGAACAAACGGATAGTTTGATGTTCACTCCGCTTCCGGCTGCCGCGGGCTGAAATTCGGCGGTAGCATAGCATAAATCCTCGCCGGCACATGCGGCGTGGCAAGAAAAATAGCGGGAAATTTGCCGTTGCCACCAGCGGCGGTCACCGCTACGACGACTCCGCTTTCAACCGCCGCGCCCGCGCAACCGGACTGAAACGCTTATTTCTACACGCTGAAAGTTTGCGCTTCAAACACCTGGTCAACGGCACCGCACTTAAAATTTATGCGCCATTGCCGGGGGAGTTGGAGGGAATTTTGGGGAATTTGTAATCTTGACGACGGTGGCATTTTTGCTGTTATTTCGTGCTTGGCGGAATCCGGAAGCGAAGGAGTCGCGGTGCAGATAACGCCAACAGAATTGACGCAAATCTCTGGAATTTGAATTTCAAGCATCTTCACATGGCTTCATCAGGTAATAAGTTCTACGCTCCGGTTGGTTTTCACCAAAATGCATGACCATTTCAATCGTCTCTTGATACTTTACGGCACCTGCATCCATAGAAATTTCTGGAATTTGTTTAATTCTACGCAAATCAACGCCAGCGCGAATCAAACTGTCTTTATGCAGTGCAAATTTGGCAATCCTTCCTATGATGTAACTTGCAGTGTACATCACTATCCAATGAAAATAACTAAACCCGCCAAACATGAACTGTCTGGATATGTAAATTGTGGACTCTCTATCGGTACTGAAATCTCTTGCATGCGCACCTTCTTCGTTTGCGGTTGTTTTAAGAATATCCCGCAGGGTCATGTCGTGTCCGCAAATAGAAACCATTTTTTGCGACAGCCATTGATCCAAATTCATTGAAGGGAGCACATTTAGATCGAAAGGGTTTGATATGATGACTTTGTTTTTGTTGGCATCATGAGATACTCCGGGCAAAGGATAGACATGAACAAAAGCTGAACTGGGGGCAATGATTACCCTCTCAGGAATCGAGCCAGGCTTAGGGGCGCCATCCTGATTAACAAGTTGAAAGTCCAAATATCCACCTTCTAAAATCCCGATACTGGATTCATGAAAAGGCTTGTCCGCTACAGGAACTTTGATTATTGGATGAAATTTTAGAACGTTTTTCCCGTAGCACCTCGGAATCAAAGGCGATTTGTCCAGAAGCAGTTTGCGAATCTGGACAGATATCGTTTGACATGCATGATGCCTATCTTCGATGTTACCAAAAAGTTGTATATTTCTTGATATGGCCGAGATACAGGTGGCTAATTGGTGAAAATCAAAACCTTTAGGTTCATTTCGTTTTTTGTTTCTGTGATTCATGTCAACTCCAAGCCTGTAGCAATCTCTATCTGCACATTTTGTTTAGTGTTTCATACCGAAGTATTATCACCAACACTAAAGACTGCAAACTTTCGATACCTCGGCCATTCGCGATTTTAACCATTTTCGTCGATTTCCGGCCCGCCATCGGGAAAACACCCGCTTCGGACACAAAATCCGTGTCGTAGGCTGGAACTCGGCGGTAGCATAACACAAATCCTCGCTGTCAAGTGTGGTGTGGCTGGAAAAATGGCGGGGGGCGAATCACCACCACCGCCCCCTTTTTCGCCACGCCCGCAGTCACCCCACCGCCACGCCCGTAGGCTGTTTTAAGCGGGCGCGGAGCGCCCCTTTCTTACCGCCATCTGCCGCCGTTAATGCTGAAATTCCAGCCATGACAGGCGGAATTTCGGCGGTTTCCTCATTTTTTGCGGATTTGCGCCCCAGACCGCTTGACACCGCCGCCGGAATGGGTATTATCCCGCTTGCCACTAATGCGGAGAGCCCGCTTTGCCGGGTTACCTGCTGAATATCACAGCCATAGAACCCGGCGGATTAATTACCCGTCGCGCGAATAGGCAGGGCTTTCAATGTTTTCCGTGTTAGTGGCAACGGCCCGGCGCCCTTGCGCCGGGGATTTCGACCATCAACCGGAGAATCTCCAATGAAAAGCCCACTCATGGCGGCGTTTGTCGCCGCTACCCTCGTGTTTGCACACAATGCCGGCGCACAAGATGAATCTACATATGACTATATCGGCGTGGGAATCAGTAGCAACGATGCCAGCCAGAGCACCGGCCTTTTTGGCGACGATGATGACGAAGCCCAAGGTTTAAAGTTGTTCGCGGGGGGCGGAGGTTCCTACGGCAACAAGTCGCTTGGAGTTGAGCTTGGTCTATTTAACCACGGCGAAAGCAACTACGGTTTCGGGAGCAGCGCCAGTGTAGACATCGAGGTGGCCTCTGCTTACGCGGCCTTTGTTGGGGCAATCTCGGTGACAGATGGGGTTTCGCTATTCGGCAAACTTGGCAGTCATTATTGGAATTTTGAGGCAACCGGCCGTGGCACTCTATTTGGCAAAGACGAGGATAACGGCTTTGATTGGTTTTACGGAGTGGGAATCGATTTTGGCGCTGCGGACGGAGAGGGCCCAGTCTTACGACTGGAATACGAAGTTTTTTCGGCCGAACCTGAAATCACTTTCGCCACCTTGAGCGGAACAACAGAAGTTGAAGGCGACTACGAGGCATCTCACCTTAGTTTGTCTTGGCTTTACCGATTCTGAATCTCGCCCGCCGCCGGCATCCGCCGGCGGCGGCAACTTCAGCCACGGAGAATCGTCATGAAAACCCAAACTCTCATTTCCGTTCTCGTGGCCGCCGCCATCGTCGGCGGTTGTCAGGCGGTGAAAGAAAGCGGCGATGGCATCAGCAAGTCGTTTCGCCAGTCAGGCAAACAATTCGTCCAGCAAAAACTGGACGAATGGATTGCACTCGCCGGGGCGGAAGTTCAATGGAATCATGTCCCGGAAGACCGCCAACGAACTGGCGTGTTACGCTTACTCTTGGGGAAAAAGGAGGGTAATTGGGTTTCATTCTTCGGTAGTTGTGAACCGTCCTTGCGGTTTTCTTATCCGCACCTCAAAAAAGAGTCAATCAATTCTCAGAAAGAATTGTTTGAATTCGCCCAAAATTTGGGGTGGTATGTTGCAGTGTGTGACGATGATGACCGTGAACGTTATCAACTGGAATATGAAGCAAATAAACGGATGCTGGCACGGTGGCGAGAAGCCGGGCTACGACTAAACGAGTGGATGCGCGCCGGTATTTTTTGCGGCCTTGATAAGGAAGTGCGGAGATACAAACAGCACAACCCAGGCCGACCGATAGATTCCGATGTGCTGAATTTCATGAAAGTTAATTATTTGCCAACTCGTTGGACATGCAGCCCATCCTGACTTCTTGCCTCTTTTTCCTCCAACAGCCCGGCCCCGCCGGGCGGTTTTTTATGCCACCCGCATCCCAGTAGTTGTCCACCCACGGGTCGTCTGCGGATGCCGCGCCCGCTGCGCTCGCGTCCAGTTCTGCGGCATAGAGCAGTCGGCGACTTCCGGGTAGAGGTAGTCGCGGGTCATGCTTTGCCTGGTCTGCGCGTGGCCGAGGAAGCAACCCTCGCCTTCCACAATTTCTCGTATCGTCTCGAAAGAAAGCGCGTCATCGCTCACCTCGATGCCGCGCATAGTGGCGGGATGACGCCAAGCATGTCGCTATTGAATCCGCTACCGATGTATGCAATAAAGCCGCCTGGCAGTGCCACACTTCCCACCCGCAAACTCACCGCCCGGAGAATCGTGATGAACGACACCAGCCAAAACCAATATGATGAACATGGGAAAAAGCACGGCCATTGGGTTGAGCGACATGACGATGGCGATGTGTGGGAAGGTCAGTATATCAACGGCAAGAAACTCGGGAAGTGGGTCTTAAAGTCTTCCGACGGTGACATGGATGATGGTTACTTTGAGGACGACAAGAAGCATGGTCATTGGGTTTTGCGATCGGCCGATGGCGATGTGTATAAGGGCAACTTTGAGAACGGTAAAAAGCACGGCCGCTGGGTTGAGCAGAACACCAATGGCGACGTGCGGGAAGGCAAATATTGGAACGGAAAGCGGTATGGCTATTGGATGATTCGGTATTCCAAGGGGGGCGTGGAGCACAAAGATTACGGAGTGGTATACTTGTAACTCCAACCGTCCGCGTGGGCGATTTTTTCCTATATCAAACAGGCGACGCGGGCGCTACTGAAGTGGATGGTTATCAGATGCGCGACTAACAGCGGCATCAGTGAGGTCATGGTGAGTTGTTGGACGACAAACAGTCGTGGGTGAGAATGGCTATAACCGCGCCAACACGCACAATTTCGTCGGCTGATACGATTTGGTCGGGCTTCTGCAGGTGGGCGCCGCATCCATATCACAGTCGCCGCCATGACGGAAACTTGTTTCTGTTGTTGTTGGAAAGCATAAACTGCTGACACTCAATTTTCTTAAATACTCCTGCTGGTATCTTAATGGCTGCATGGGGGTTGTGGTAAACGGTTAAATCGAGAGCGCCGGAGTTCTCCGTGAGCACCGCTACGGCGCTTATGGATGTATTGTGGCTTGGGGTTAATTTTTTCTTCGGGCCGGATTTTTTATCTAAAACTTGAGGCATGTTATTCATGGAATCCGGGACAGACATAACGATCGAGTCAAGACCAAACATCGCCACTTTCATTTCATATTCATTTAGCGGATTTATAAAGATTATCGAACTATACAAAACCAACATCCCCGGATATTTTCCTTTGGATAAATTGGATATTTGTTTGGCGGATTTAGCGATTTTCTGCTGTACTCTTGAGCCGGGGCGCCCACCATCTATCACGAGTGTTTCTCCCGACTTTGCATTTCGCAGATTTTTATCGTTCGCCAAATCTTCTTTGTTGTGTGAAATTTCTTTCACTTCAACAACAATTTTCGTGTCATTAACTGAAATACAGTAATCCGGGGTTCGAGATGACTGTACAAGAATTGGTTTGCAGTCGATATTCTCTCGCTTGCAAAAATCTTCGAACAACTTTTCAGATTGCGTTTTCATATCCAGCCTCAAATTTAGCAGAATTTCATAGCCTCTGTCATGTTCGCCAAGCGGCTCTTAGCGAATCCCCGATGCCACTGATGCGCGCAGAATTGCGCCCCCACTTCGATGGAGATAGGATATAACACCATCGGCATGATAATTCAACCCAGCACCCCACCATGAACCATTCCCTATCGCCCATCCTCGCCATATTAACCGCAGCAATCCTCTTCGGCGTCGCCGACGCGTTGCCGTTGTTAGTCGCGGCTGGGCTTGCTTTTACCGCGGTCAATGTGACTTTTTATCTCGCCATTAGTTTAATGAGCGTGGCCGGGTGTTTTGCTTGGATTCAACTCCCAACTGCAACGTCCGTTTGTTGCCGAAGAATACTTGGTTTGGGGTTTTCATGCCAAGGCATTTGCGTGGGCGGGTGTTCAGGGGCTGCATGATGTGCGCCAGGTCGGCATCGGTGACGGCGGCGAAGTCGCTGCCCTTCGGCAGATACTGGCGCACCAAGCCGTTGGCGTTCTCATTGCTGCCGCGTTGCCACGAGGCGTACAGGCGCGCGAAGTAGAACTTGGCGTCCAACGCTTCGGCGATGGCGCGGTGGCCGGCGAACTCCAAGCCGTTGTCGGAAGTGATGGTATGCACGCGCCGTCCGGCGGCGCCCCGACCGTCACCCCCGCATTTTTTCTCCTTTTGGGTCGTATAGCGCGGTTAAACTGGCGTGGGCCGGGATGGGTTGGCCGCCGATGTCGATTTCGAGCGAGGCGCTGTCGAGGAAGGGTTGGTCGACGCCGGCGTCACAGTGGACATAGCCGAGGCCGACCGAGGCGCCGAGGGTGTGGCCGTAGTTGCCGGAGGTTAAGTGGCCGATGATTTTGCCGGCGCGCAGGATGGGTTCGTGGTGGTACAGGTGGGCGTCGGGGTCTTGCAGCAGGAATTGCGCCAGGCGTTTGCGCTTCCAAGCGCCGGTTTGTTTTTGTTGCAGCAGCGCATCGCGGCCGGTGAATGGAATCGCTTTGTCCCACGCGCAGACGAATGCGCAGCCGCATTCCAGCGGCGTGTCATCAATGGCGACATCGTGGCCGAAGTGCAAGAATTTTTTCTCGATGCGGCCGCTGTCCAAGGCATGCAGGCCGGCCAAGCGCAAGTCGTGTTGTTCGCCGGCCTGCCACAAGTGGTCGAAAGCATGGCGCGCCATGTCGGCCGGGACATACACCTCCCAGCCGAGTTCGCCGACGAATGACACGCGCGCCGCGCGCCCGACTGCGCAGCCGATTTCCACTTCGCGCACCGCGCCGAACGGGAACGCGGCGGTGGACATGTCGCAGTCCAGCGCGCTCGCCAACAACGCGCGACTGGCCGGGCCCATCACGCCGAACACCGCCCAGGCGCAGGTGACATCGTTGACCCAGCAGCGCGCATCGCCGGCGTCGGCGATATGCCGGCGCAGCCAATCCATGTCGCGCCCGCTGCAGGCCGCGCCGCTGACCACGAAGAATTCGTCTTCCGCCAGGCGCGTCACGGTCAAGTCGGCCTCGATGCCGCCGCGCGCGTTCAGCCAGTGGGTGTAGAGCATGCGCCCGGGCGCGACATCGACATCGGCGGTGCAGACGCGCTGCAAGATGCGGCAACTGTCGCGCCCTTGCACGGTGTATTTGGCGAACGAACTTTGGTCGAACAACGCCACGCCTTCGCGGAAAGCGCGGTGTTCCTCGGCCGAATATTCGAACCAGTTTTGCTTGCCGAAACTGTATTCGTATTGCGGCGTAACGCCGGCTGGCGCAAACCAGTTGGGCCGCTCCCAGCCGGCCGCCTCGCCGAAGCATGCGCCGCGCTCGGCCAGGCGTTCATGAACCGGCGAGTGGCGCACATCGCGCGCGGTGGCGAACTGGCGGAACGGGTAGTGACGGTCGTACAGCAGGCCGAGGGTTTCCGAGACGCGCCGGCGCAAATACAGCCGCGTGCCTTGGAACCGATGCATGCGGCGGATGTCGTTGCCGCATAAATCCATCGGCGGGTGGCCGCGGTGCATCCAGTCAGCCAGCGCGCGGCCCAGGCCGCCGGAGGTTTGAATGCCGACCGAGTTCAGGCCGGCCGCGATGTAGAAGTTGCGCAACTCCGGCGCTTCGCCGATGTGGAATTGGTCGTCCGGGGTGAAACTCTCGGGGCCGCAGAAGAACTTCCGCCAGCCGACGCTCTGCAACAACGGCACGCGCCGCATCGCGTCTTCCAGCACCGGCATCAGTTGCTCTTCCATGTGTCCCTCGATTTCGTCGAAGCAGAAGTCCGCGGGGATGCCGTCTTGTCCCCATGGGCGGGCGTTCGGTTCAAACGCGCCGACCAACAACCCGCCGGCTTCCGGTTTGTAATACGCGCAGTTGTCGTGGTCGCGCATGACCGGCAAGTCGGCCGGCAAGTCCTGCAATTTTTCCGTGACCGCGTAGTAGTGCTCGCAGGCGTGCAGCGGCACATTGACGCCGGCTAATCTGCCAACGGTGCGCGCCCACATGCCGGCGCAGTTGACGACATATTCGGCTTTGATTTCGACCGGCGCAGCGTCGCCTTCGCCGGCCGCGGCAACGCCGGCGACCACGCCGGTCACCTTGCCGCCGGCTTGGGTGACGGCGGTGACTTCCACGCCCTCGATGCATTGCGCGCCATGCGCGCGCGCGCCCTTGACGAACGCGGCCGTGACATCGACCGGGCTGGCGTAGCCGTCCTGCGCCACCCAACTGCCGCCGAGCAAGTCGCCGGCCTCCAGCAGCGGATACATGTTTTTGATGTCGGCCGCGGTGACGATGTCGACTTGCGTGACGCCGAACGCGTTGTTCATCGCCGCCACGCGCCTCAACTCTTCGAATCGAGCGGCGCTGTGAGCGATGGACAGCGAGCCGACTTGCTTGAACCCGGTTGACTGGCCGGTCTCCGCTTCCAATTCTCTTAAGACCGACATCGAGTATTCGCACAATCGCGCTTGGCTTTCGTTGGCGCGCATGGTGCCGACCAGGCCTGCCGCATGCCAGGTGGTGCCGCAACTGAACTGGCGGCGTTCCAGCAACACGACATCGCTCCAGCCGAGTTTGGCGAGATGGTAGGCGACGCTGCAGCCGATGACGCCGCCGCCGATGACCACGGCGCTCGCGCGCTTAGGGATTTCCGTTGGCGTTGACATGTTTTGCCTCGTTAAACGATGGTTCGCGCGAGTATAAACCGCGCCACGGTCGACTCCGTCGACTCAGTCGCGCGGTCGCCGCCGTTACGCCGGTCGACTCAAGATTCCAACCAACCCAGCAGCGCGATGCCGGCGAAGATGACGATGGAGGCGACGATGCGACGTTTGCCGGCCGGCTCCTTGAAGTAATACGCGCCAATCAGCGCGGCGATAATCACCGAGGTCTCGCGCAACGCCGACACCAACGCAATCGAAGTCTGCGACATCGACCACACCACCATCCAGTACGCCGACAACGCCAGCGCGCCGCCGGCCAGACTCAACCGCCAGTCGGTTGCCAACGCGCGCCACTCATTGCCGCGCCAACGCTGCGCCGAATACAACACCACCAAGGCGCTGTCGAGCAGCGTGAGATACACCATATACGCGGCCACATTGCCGGAGCGCCGCCCGCCGATGCCGTCGGTGACGGTGTAGGCGGCGATGAAAGCGGCGGTCAGCAGCGCGCACCCCATGGCTTTGCGTTGCTGCAGCACGCCGCCCAAACGCCGGGTGGCGAAAATCATGATGCCGCCGAGCACCAAAATCAGCGCCGCCCACTGCCCGCCGCTCAACGCCTCGCGCAACACCAGCACGCCCCACAACGCCACCAAAATCGGCGCGCTGCCGCGCGCCACCGGATAGGCCTGGGCGAAATCACCGTGGCGGTACGCGGCCGCCAGGCTCAAGTAATAACCGAAATGCAGCGCCGCCGACAGCGCGATATAAAGCCAACTGTCGGCGTGCGGCAAACCGACAAACGGTAGTAACGGCAGCACCAAGATAATCGACGCCGCTTGAATGCCGGTGATGACCCGGAACTTGTCTTCGCCGCGTTTGACCGAGGCGTTCCACACCGCATGGAAAAACGCGGCGGTCAGCACTAACGCGATGATGTGCGCGTCCATGGGGAGGGGGGCGGCGCGCTGTTAATTAAGGTGTGCAATTAGTCGCGCGAATTTAAGTATGCGAGTCGACCCGCCCATCGATGCCGAGCGAATCCAGCGCGCGCCGCACCGCCGCTAACGCGCCGTTCATTTCGGCCTCGCCCAAGCGGCCGATGCAGCCGATGCGAAAACTGTCGGCCACGGTCAGTTTGCCGGGGTAAATCACATAACCCTGTTCGCGCAAGTTCTCATAAAACGCATCGAACTGAAACCGCGGATGCGCCGGCATGCGAAAGGTGACGATAACCGGCGCTTGCAATTCATCCGCCAACAGCGTCTCGAAACCGAACTCGCGCATGCCGTTGATTAACAGTTTGCAGTTGCGACGGTAGCGCCGGCCGCGGCCGGCCACGCCGCCTTCTTGGTCGAATTCATCCAGCGCTTGGTGCAGCGCCAACAGTACCTGGGTCGGCGGAGTAAAACGCCACTGACCGTTGCCCTGCAGCGCGCGCCACTGCGCGTGCAAGTCCAGCGCCAGCGACGGTGAATTGCCCTCGGTGGATGCCAGCGCGGACCGGTTTGCGATGCAAAAACCCACGCCAGGCACCCCCTCCAAACACTTGTTCGCCGACGCGGCCACGGCGTCGAACGCCACCGTCGAAGCGTCCAACGGCAGCGCGCCGAACGCGCTCATCGCGTCCACCAACAACCGCCGGCCGCGCGCGGCCACGGCCTCGGCGACCGCCGCCAACGGATTGAGAATCCCCGAGGTGGTCTCGCAATGCACCACCGCGACTTGGGTGATGGCGTCGTCGTCGCGCAATTGGCGGTCGATTTGCGCGGGGTCGACCGGCGTGTCTTCGGCCCATTCCAGGGTGGAATAAGCGCGGCGGTTGTAGTCGCACATCTCCGCCATGCGCCGGCCGTACGCGCCGTTGATGCAAATCAAAACCTTGCCGTCGGCCGGCACGAAACAACCAAGCATGGCCTCGACCGCGAAAGTGCCGCTGCCTTGCATCGGCACCGCGACTAAATCGCCCGGGTCGCCGCCGGCTCCATCGCCGGCCCCGTCGCCGACAATCGCCGCCAGTCGCCGCAGCACGCGCGCGGTCAAGTCGATGAAAGATTGGTCGCGCGAACCGTAGTCGCGCAGCATGGCTTGCTTGACGCTGAGCGAAGTGGTCAGCGGGCCCGGGGTTAACAAGTACGGGTCGCCGCTGGGCGAGGCCGCGGCGGTTGCGGAGGTGGATTTGGATGGCGTTTTCATGGCGGCAGTGGTGGTGGCGATAGCGCGAGTTTGGTGACGGTGACGGCAGTACGAGTTCGGTGACGGTGGCGGCGTGACGGTGCCAGCAACAGCGCGATAACAGCGACGGCGGCGGCGCGGCCCGCGACTTTGCCATTAATACGCCGATTGTCTATCATTGGCAAATCGGTTTTGCCGCACGCCGGAATAGATTGATGCCATTATCCCACGCCCAACTGCGCTCGTTCCACGCGGTCGCCACGCAGGGCAGTTTCACCAAAGCGGCGCAGGCGCTGCACATCACCCAGCCGACCCTGTCCGGCCAGGTCAAGGCGCTGGAGCAGCGCTACGGCGTCAAGTTGTTCAGCCGCCACGGCCGCCGCATCGAACTGACCGACTTGGGGCGCTCGGTGCTGGCGGTCACCCGCCCGCTGTTTGATTTTGAGGCGCGCGCCGAGCAAATCCTGCTGTCGGCGCGCGGCCTGACCGCCGGCCACCTGCGCGTCGGCGCCGACTCGCCGTACATCATCACCCCGCTTCTCGCGCGTTTTCGGCGGCGCTATCCCGGCATCGACATCTCCATCCAATATGGCAACTCCGAGCAGGTCATGCAGTGGCTTAAGGGCGGCGCCTGCGACATCGCGGTGGTGCCGAATGTGCCGCCGGAAGACCCGCGCTTGCACGCGCTGGCGTTGGGCGCCGAGCAACTGGTGCTGTTCGTCGGCGGCGCGCATCCGTGGCATGCGCGGCGCAGCGTGGCGCTGGAGGAACTGGCCGGCCAGCGCGTTATCCTGCGCGAGCCGGGCTCGCGCACCCGGGCGATTTTTCAGCGCGCGCTGGCCGGTCGCGGCGTGGAACTCGCCGACAAAATGGAAATCAGCGGCCGCGAAGGCGTGCGCGAAGCGGTGGCCGCCAACTTCGGCGTCGGCGTCATCTCCGAAAGCGAGTTGGCCGGCGACGCCCGATTCCGCGCGCTGCGCGTCAGCAACGCCGACCTCACCCACGCCGAGTTCGCGGTATGCCGCAAAAACGCCAAAACCGTGCGCGTAACCGCCGCGTTCCTGGACCTCATCACCGAGCAAATGGAATCGCAACAACCGCCGTCCGCCCGGACTTGACCCGGGCCCGGCGCGGCGCGAAGCGCCGCAACTCCCGTCGAAGAACGGGAGTCCAGAGTCTTTAATTAACCGTCGCGGAAAACAAAAAACAAAGACTCTGGCTTCCTGACTGGTGAAAAACAGAGTCGCTATCGCTCCTTGTTTTTCTACCATCAGGAATTGCGAATTGGGGCCCGGCGCTAACGCCGCCGGGGGGTTTTTATCAGGACATACACCGCGCCGTGGCCGCCGTGTTTTGGGTGGGCGGAGCAGAAGGCTTGCACCGCCGGGTGGCGTTTTAGGCGCGCGCAGGTTACGCCTTTCAGCACGCCGCCGCGCGGGCCGCTGCGCAGGCCTTTGCCGTGGATGACCAGCAACTCGGTTTGGCCTCGGCCGCCGGCGCGCGCCAAAAATCGGTCCAGCGCGGACTCGGCTTCGGCCGCGGTGAGGCCGTGCAGGTCGAGGCGCGCGGCCGGGCGGCAGTCGCCGCGTTTGAGGCGGCGCACCACAGTTTTTTGTACGCCGCCGCGGGCGAACGCGACCGCCGCGCCTTCGCCGCCGTCGGTGGTGTCGAGCAGAACGCCACGGTCGCCACGCGGCCGCCCGGGCCGCGGCGCGATGCTGGCGCGCCCGGCGCGCGCTTCATGTACATGTACAGTGGGCCCCGGCGGCGCCGGCGCATGCCGGTCATGGCCGGCGCGCGGTTTGACGCCCAAGCCGCGCATCGCCTCACGAAACGCCGCGGCATCATCCGCGGAGTCGTTCGCGGCGTTGTCCGCGGCATCATCCGCGGAATTGTCGACGCCGCTCACTTGCCGCTCGGCCCGCGCCATCACGGTCAAACCAAAGTGCCGCCGGCGAACGCGCCGCGCGGCGCCAATTCATCCAACCGCCGCAGCGTGTCGGCGCTCAATTCGATGTCGAGCGCGGCCAGGTTTTCGTCGATGCGCGCGGCGCGGCGACTGCCGGGAATCGGCATGATGTTGTCGCCTTGCGCGAGTAGCCACGCCAGCGCCAACTGCGCGGGGCTGATGCACAAGTCGGCCGCGAGGGTTTTGATGCCTTCGAGGCGTTGCAGGTTGCGCGCCAAGTTCTCGCCTTGCAACTTCGGGTTGGCATTGCGGAAGTCGCCTTCAGCCAACTTATCGACCGTGCCGGTCAAAAACCCCGCGCCGAGCGGCGACCAGCAAACCAACCGCGCGCCGATGGCGTTCACCGCCGGCAGAATGTCGACTTCGGCCTCGCGGCGGAACAGCGAATATTCGTATTGCACCGCGGCGACGGGGTGAACTTCATGCGCCTGCATAATCTGCTGCGCGGAGGCGTTGGACAAGCCGATGGCCGCAACTTTGCCGGCCTGCACCGCGTCGGCCATCGCGCCGACGGTCTCGGCCAGCGGCGTGCCGGGGTCGGGGAAGTGCGCGTACAACAAGTCGATTTGTTCGACGCCTAATCGCGCCAGACTGTTGTCGACGGCGCGCGCGACATAACGCGGCGAGCCGTTGATGGTCAGCGGAAACCCCCAGCCGGTGTCGAGTTGGTTGCCGCTTTGGTCTTCCTCAAACACGATGCCGAACTTGGTGGCGACGAACGCGCTGTTGCCGGATGTTTTGCCGGCTTGTTGCAGCGCGCGTTGGATTAAACTTTCGTTGTGGCCCGCGCCGTAGAAGTCCGCGGTGTCGAGCATCATGTTGCGCGCGATGGCGTGCTGCAGCGTTTGCACCGCCGCGGCATCATCGCATGCGCCGTAAAAACCTTCCAGCACCATCGCGCCGTAGCCGATGCGCGGCAGCGGTTTTGAATTCACGGTGAACATCACTTCCTCCGGTTTCAGTCGAGGGTTTTAAGATAACGGTCGGCGTCCAACGCGGCCATGCAGCCGCTGGCGGCCGAGGTGACCGCTTGGCGGTACACCGGGTCGATGACATCGCCGCACGCGAACACGCCGTCGATGGCGGTGCAGGTGACGCCGCCGGCGTTGCCGTCGCCTAAGCCGCCGCGGGTCACGAGATAGTCGCCGCGCATCGGCAACTGGCCCTTGAACAAGCCGGTGTTGGGCGTGTGGCCGATGGCGATGAACACACCGTCCAACTGTAAATCGCGCGCGGCGTCGTCTTTTACGCTGCGGATGCGCATGCCGGTCACGCCGCTGTCGTCGCCGAGCACTTCGTCCAACACATGACTCCATTCGACGGTGATGTTGCCGCCGTTGGCCGCGGTTTTGGCGCGCAAGTGGTCCTGCATAATCGCTTCGGCGCGCAGTTCGTTGCGGCGGTGCACCAGGGTTACGCGGCGGGCGATGTTGGCGAGATACAACGCCTCCTCGACCGCGGTGTTGCCGCCGCCGATGACCGCGACCTCCTTGCCCTTGAAGAAAAACCCGTCGCAAGTTGCGCACGCCGACACGCCGCGGCCCATGAATTCCTGCTCCGATTCCAAGCCCAGATATTTGGCGGTCGCGCCGGTGGCGATAATCAACGCATCGCAGGTGTAGTCGGCGTCGTCGCCGATTAAGCGAAACGGCCGCCGCGCCAACTCCGCGGTGTGAATGTGGTCGCTGATGACTTGGGTGTCGAAGCGCTCGGCGTGGCGCTGCATGCGCGCCATCAATTCCGGGCCGAGCACACCGTCGGCGTCGCCGGGCCAGTTGTCGACATCGGTGGTGGTGGTCAACTGGCCGCCCGGCGTCATGCCGGCAACCAACGCCGGGCGCAGATTCGCCCGCGCCGCATACACCGCCGCGCAGTAGCCGGCCGGGCCGGAGCCGAGGATTAATACACGGTGGTGGACGGTGTCGGGCATGGCGGGGTTTGCGGGCGGCGGCGGGGCCGGAATCCTATCATGCGCGGGGGCGGTTGTTTGTATAATCGCGGGCGCGCCGGCGTGGCCGCGAATTGTTGTGACCGTCGTGTGACCGTCGCCATCACCGTGACCCGCGCGGCACCGGCAGCGCAACCCAATCGCCAGCGCGCAACCGCGCAACCCAATCACCGTCGCGCCGCCGCAAACCCATCCCCGAACCGCAACCCCATCCCCGAAGCGTCGATGAAAATTATCACTTGGAATGTCAACGGCATTCGCGCCGTGGAGCGCAAGGGCGAGTTGCAGGATTTGGTGCGCGCGCAGTCGCCGGATGTTTTGATGCTGCAGGAAATCAAAGGCGTGACCGAGCAGTTCAGCGACTACCTGACCGCGCATCCCGACTACCACCAGCACTACCACAGCGCCGCCAAGAAGGGCTACGCCGGCACCGCGATTTGGCTGGCCAAGCCGGCCGCCGACAAGGTCGGCGAACTGAAGTTTCACACGCGCATACCGCATGCGCCGAACGCCGACGAGGGGCGCATCGCGCAGTTGTCGTTTGAGGCCAGCGGCGAGGCGTGGGATTTGTTGTCGATTTACTTCCCCAACGGCGGCAAGAGCGAACAAGCGTGGGAGGAGAAGTTGGTGTTTTACCGTTGCGTGTTGGATTACATGAACGCGCTGCGCGAACAAGGGCGCACCGTGGTGGTCGGCGGCGACATGAATGTCGCGCACACCGAAATCGACTTGGCGCGCCCGGACGAGAACGACGGCAACATCGGCTTCCACCCGAAAGAGCGCGCGTGGATGGACGCGGTGATCGCCGACGGCTGGGCCGATGTATGGCGCGCGCGCAACCCCGGCGTGACCGAGGTCTACTCGTGGTGGCACATGGTCACGCGCGCCCGGTCGCGCAACATCGGCTGGCGCATCGATTACTTTTTACTGTCGAAGGAACACCTGCGCCGAGTCGGCGACGCGCGTTATTTGGACCAGCAGATGGGCTCCGACCACTGTCCGCTGCTGCTGGAAATTAAGTAACGCGATTTGGTTTTGAAGTTTTTTTGATTCCATCGCCGCGCGGTCGCCATCGATGTTCGCGCGTCGCCAAAACGCCGCACCGTCACCCTACAACAACGCCGCAATCACCGCACCGTCACCCTACAACAACGCCGCAATCGCCCGTTCCAATTCTTCCGCCGAGATTTGCCCGAGGTGAGTCGCAGCCAACCGCCCGTCGCGGCCGAAGAACACCGTGAACGGCAGCGCCCCGGCGCGGTTGTTGCCTTGCGCGCGGAGCAATTCCTCGCCGCCGGTGATGGCCACCAGCGACGGATAGTTGATGCCCATCTCGGCGCCGAACGCGCGCGCGGTGTCGAGCAAGTCGTGCGCGACGCCGAGCACCTGCACGCCGCGCCCTCCCCACCGTCGCTGCGCGTCCACCAGCAGCGGGATTTCCTCGCGGCACGGCGGACACCAAGTCGCCCAGTGATTGAGCACCACCACTTTGCCGCGCCACTCGTCGCCGCGGCGCAGGCGGCGGTCGATGTCCGGCAGTTCGATGTCGGCCAGGGTGGCGACCGGCGCCGCCGACCAGGGCCAACTGGAATGGGAATGCCCGGTTTGCCGCCCGCCGAGGTATAAGCCGAGCGCCAGCGCGGCGATGCTCAGCAGCGCGACGATGAGGAAGTAACGCGACGGTTTCATATTTCGGCCAGCAAATCCAGGAACGCGTCCGCGCCCAAGTAGCCGTAGAAATGCCGGTCAGCCAACGGCGCGCCGTCGCGGCCGAAGAACAGCAGCGCCGGCGGGCCGAACACGCGCAACCGCCGCTTCAACGCCTTGGTCGCGGGCGCGCGCGGGTCGGTCACATCCACGCGCAGCGCGACAAAATCGCGGCGCAAAACCTCCGCCACGCGCGGGTCGCGGAAGGTGCTGCGCTCCATGCGCGCGCAGTCGACGCACCAGTCGGCGTAGTATTCCACCAGCGCCGGCTTGCCGGCGGCCGCGGCGCGCGCCAGTTCATGGTCGAGCGTCGCCACATCGGCGACCGGGAGAAAACGCGCGCCCTGGGTCCACGGTTCGGCGGCCGTGGCCGCCGTCGATTGCGCGCCGGCGAACAGATTCGCCGGCAGCGGCCGCCAAATATCGCGCTGCCCGAAAAACCCGCCGACCAGCGCCGCCGCGCCCCAAATCAGCAGCACCAGGCCTGCGCCTTTCACCAGTCGTTGCCAGCCGCCGGCGTTCGCCGGCAGCGTCGAAGTCGCGCCCAAATACACGCTGAGCACCACCAAAAACGCGCCCCACAACAGCAGAATCGGCGTTTGCGGCAGCGCCCCCAACAGGTAAATCGCCACCGCCAACAGCATCACGCCTAAGGCCTGGTTCAGGGTTTCCATCCACGCCCCGGCTTTCGGCAGGAGGTAGTTTGCGCCCAAGCCCAGCGCCAGCAGCGGCGCGCCCATGCCGAGCGCCATGGCCGCCATCAAGGCCGCGCCCAGGCCCGCATCGGCGGTGGAAATCGCCAAGCCGAGGAACGAAATCAGCAGCGGCGAGACGCACGCGCCGACCACCGCCGCCGACACCGCGCCCAACGCGAACACCGGCAGCAGCGCGCCGCCTAATTTGCGCGAGCGCGCGCGGATGGCGTCCTGCGCGAACTCCGGCAGGCGCAGCGCAAACAAGCCGAACATCGACAGCGCCATGACCGCCAACACCGTCGCCAGCGCGCCGATGACCCAGGCGTTTTGGAAATACGCCTGCAGTTGCTCGCCGGTGGCCCCCGCGACCGCGCCGATGACGGCGTAGGCGGCGACGCTGCCGAGGATGTACGCGGTGGCCAACACGCCGCCGCGGCCGCGGGAGGGTTTGTCGGCGCGGGTGAGTTCGCCGCCGGTGGTTTTGTCGGCGGTGGTTTTATTGCCGCGGCCCGCGCCCGCGATGATGCCGGACAGAATCGGCAGCATCGGCAGAACGCACGGCGTGAAAGTCAGCAACAGGCCGGCCGCGAATGCGCCGGCCAGGAGGCCCAGCAGCCCGGGCCAGGCGAGCGCGCCGCGCTCGCCAAAACCACCGAGGCCACCGCCGAAACCGAAACCGCCCGCGGCCGGCGCGAAATCGGTCGCGGCCGGCAGTTGCAACGCGAAAGTTTTGCTGACCGGCGCGTAGCAGATGCCGTCCTCGGCGCAGCCCTGGTAGGCGGCGTGGACGCGCAACGGCGCGGCCTCCGGGGCCGCGCGCTGCAGCGTGACCGGCGCGGAAAAATCGCGCGCCAGAATCGCGGTCTCGCCGAAATACGGGTCGTCCTTGACGGTGCCCGGCGGCAACGCCACCGCGGCCACCCGCGCCGCGCCCTCGACGCTGAACGCGATTTTGTCGCGGTACAAATAGTAGCCGTCGGCGACCGTGAACGCGGCTTTGATGCGGTTCGGGCCCGCGGCCTCGAGCGTCAACCGAAACGCGTCGTCGACTTCGAGGAAGTCGGTTTGGTCGAAACTCGCGCCCAACAACGCGCGCAGTTTTTGGCCCGGCGAGAGGTCATCGGCCGCGGTGTTGCGGCCCGAGTCGGTGGAATTCGCGGCCGAGTCGGGCCGCAATACCGCGTCGATTTGCGACCTCAAGCGGCCCGGGTCGGCGGCGGCATCGGCCCCGACATCGACCGCGGAATCGGCCGCCGGCGCGCCGGGCGTGAACGCCACGCTGCGCGTCACCGGCGGATAGCACACCCCGACCACGACGCTGCAGCCCTGGCCGGTGGCGGTGAGGGTGTAGTCGCCGGGCGCGCCGGCCGCGACCGCCAACGGCACGCTGACCGCGCCGAAATACACCTCCACTTCGCCGACCAGCGAATCCCAGTGCAGCACCCCCGGCGGCAGTTGCGGCGGCGCGGTCAGGCGGCCCGCGCCGTCCACCGTGAACGCCATGCGGTCGCGGTACATGTAATAGTCGGCGGCGATTTGCCAGTCGGCGACGATGCGCCCGTCCGCGGTCTGCGCGGCGCTGAACGCGAACGCCTCATCCGGCGGCAACAGGTCGGCATCATCGGCGCCGACGGCGAGCGCCAACACCAACGCGGCGAAAAACGACGCGAATAATGACAAAGGTTTCATCGGCAGCGGCGAGTGCAGTAACAAAAAAACAGCACGTCGATTGTAACCCGTAGCCGGCTACGCGCTGTGGGATTAGTCCGACGGATAAAGTCGCTGTGCTTAATTCTTTGTTCGCGGCGGTTCGTTGTGCGGTTTGACTTCGCTGGTTTTGATGATGTCGAAAGTTTGCGAGCGGAAGTCGCGGCGGATGAGGACCGCCAGCACCCAGGCGGTGGCGAGGATGAACAGCACCGGATTGACCAGCCAGCAAACCGCGGCGAGGGCGAAGAAGTAGGCGCGCAAGCCCTTGTGAAAGTGGCGGCCGGACAGACTGTACAACTGCGCGATGCGGTCGGCGAAGTCTTCGGCGACGGGGCTCAGTTCGGCCTCGCGCGGGGCCGCGCCGACCATGATGGAGCAGTTGGAGCACAAGCGGTAGCACCAGGCGAACTTGAAGAAGGCATAAACGAAAATGACGATGAGCAGCACGATTTTAATCTCCCACACCGCGCGCGACACCGGCGCGCCGAGCGGCAAATCGGCCATCACCGAAATCACTTCCTCGGTCGCGCCCAACACCGTCATCAAGCCGCCGACCAGCAGAATGGAAGTGGAGGCGAAGAACAAAATGCCGCTTACCAGCGCCGCGTGAATCTGCGTGTCCACCATGCGCAACTCGCGCAAAATCATGTTGCGCATCCACCGTCGCCGGTGCTGGTGCATGTGGCCGCTGACGCTGCGCCGGTACAACCGGCCGCGGTCCACCAGCAGCGCGTAGCCGGCCCAGCAGGCAAAGAACCAGACGACCGCGGCATAGTCCAGCGGGGTGAAGTCGGGGAGCATGGGGGGGATTGTAACATGGCGGGGTGGGTGCAATTTCGGGCCGGCGCGGGGTTGCCGTACGTGGCGACTGGATTCGGTGTTTCTATACGGAATGGCGGCGTTGCGCCGGCACGCTCGCGGTCTCCCCTATCGTCACGCCCGCGATTTGTTAAGCGGGCGTCCAGAGTCTTTGCTTTTTGTTGCTTGCTCGCCGGTTCAATTAAAGACTCTGGATTCCGTATCGGTGAGGAATAGTGGCGCTACGCTTCCTTATTCCTCTACCGCACGGAATGACGGCCCCCGGCGTTTTCCGGCCATCGCCGGCGCGTTGCGCCGGTACCGTACTTAAAGACTCTGGACTCCGGCTGTTGCCTTCGTTGCGGCTAAAGCCGCCGTGCTTCGTCGTACTTCGCCGGACTTAATTGCGCGGCGCGTAGCGCCGCAACTCCCGCCGTAGAGCGGGAGTCCAGAGTCTTTAATTTATGTTGCTCCGCGCCAAGGTTCATTAAATACTCTGGCTTCCTGATTGGTGAGAAACAGAGTCGCTGTCGCTCCTTGTTTCTCTACCATCAGGAATTGCGAATTAGAATCCACCGCTTGCTTGACCGTCACCGCCGCGGCCAGTATTTAAAGACTCTGGACTCCGGTTGCCACCGGAGTGGCGGCTAAAGCCGCTGTACTGTACTTAAAGTGACGACCAAATCGCCGATGCTTAAATGGAAACCACGGTGGATACTTGATTAAAATGGCGGACCAATTCCGTCACCCATCACCCGCCACCCATCGCAGCCGCCGGCCGTCGCCGTTGTCATGACCACTGACCAACTCCTTCTTTTCGCGCTGTTGGGCGCGGTTTTTGCGCTGCTTTTGTGGGGGCGGATTCGTTATGACTTGGTCGCGTTTGCGGCGCTGGTGGCGGCGGTGGGCGTCGGCGTGGTGCCGGAGGCGCGCGCTTTTGACGGCTTCGGGCATCCGGCCACGGTGATTATCGCGCTGGTGTTAGTGGTCAGCCGCGGCTTGTCGAATTCCGGGGCGGTGGAACTGGTGGCGCGCCATATCGCGGCGCGCGGAAGGTCGCTGTTCGCGCACATCAGCGTGATGTCCGGCGCGGCCGCGGCGCTGTCGGCGTTGATGAACAATGTCGCGGCGCTGGCGCTGCTGATGCCCATCGACATGCAGGCCGCCGCCAAAGCCAAACGCCGCGCCGCGCTGACCTTGATGCCGCTGTCGTTCGCGTCGATTCTCGGCGGCCTGATTACGCTCATCGGCACGCCGCCGAACATCATCGTCGCCAGTTTGCGCGAGGAAGCGCTCGGCGCGCCCTTCGGCATGTTCGATTTCTCGCCGGTGGGTTTGGTGGCGGCGGTGGCCGGGGTGGCGTATATCGCGGCCATCGGCTGGCGGCTGATTCCGCAGGCCAAGGGCCGCGGCGACGACGCCGCGGCGGCCGGGCATTTCGCGGTGGAGGAGTACATCGCCGAGGTGAAAGTCGGCGAGAAATCCAAACTCATCGGCCAAAAAGTCCGCGACTTGGACGACCTGGCCGAGGCCGCGGATGTCGCGGTCATCGGCTTGGTGCGGCGCGGCAAACGCTTCCCGGGCCACGCCCGCCGCGAAGTGATTCGCCACAACGACATGTTGGTCATCGAAGCCAACGCCGCGGGCATCGACGGTTTTGTCGGCGAGTGCGGCCTGGAATACGCGGGCCCGGAAAAGCGCGACGGCCTCATCGGCGAGGACTTGTCGTTCATGGAAATCGTCACGCCGCAGGGCGCGGCCATCGAGGGGCGCACCGCGCTGGACATGCGCCTGCAATACCGGCACGGCATCACCTTGCTCGGCGTGTCGCGGCAGGGCAAGTCATTCCGCGACCGGGTACGCAAACTGACCATCCAGGCCGGCGATGTGCTGTTACTACTGGGCCCGACTGAGCGTTTGCCGGACATCGCCGCGCGACTCGGCGGCCTGCCGTTGCAGGCGCGCGACTTGCGCGTGGTGCAGCGCGACAAAGCATGGCTCGCGGTCGGCGCGTTCGCCGCGGCCATCGCGGCCGCCAGCCTCGGCTGGCTCGGTTTGGCGACCGCGTTGGGCGTGGTGTGCGTGGTGATGGTGGCGTTCAACATCGTGCCGCTGCGCGATTTATACACCGCCATCGAGTGGCCCGTGATTGTGCTTCTGGGCTCCATGATTCCCATCGGCGCGGCGTTGCAGGACGCCGGCGGCACCGCGCTCATCGCCCGCGCGTTGCTGGAGTTTGCGGCCGGTTATGGGCCGGTGGCGGTGTTGATTCTGTTGATGGTCGTGACCATGACTTTGTCGGATGTTCTGAACAACACCGCCACAACGATTATCGCCGCGCCCATCGCCTTGGACTTGGCGGCGCGATTAAGCGTCAACCCGGACGCGTTCCTGATGGCGGTCGCGGTGGCCGCCTCGTGCGCATTCCTCACCCCCATCGGCCACAAAAACAACACCCTCATCATGGGCCCCGGCGGCTACCGCTTCGGCGACTACTGGCGCATGGGCCTGCCGCTGGAACTCCTGGTCATCGCGGTGTCGGCGCCGATGATTTTGCTGGTGTGGCCGTTGTGACGGTGTTGCGACCGAGGTTGCGACGGTGTTGACGGTGTTGACGCCGGCGCGGCGCGCTTTATAATCCGCCTTGCGCCGATTTGGTCGGATTGCGGGCGCGTAACAAATGCGGCTAAAGAGAACGGCATCGATGGATTCCGCGGTTCCCATTTAGCCGCCCAACACCGGAGCGAGCATGCGCGAACTTTCCCGTCGCCGTGGATACCATCCGCACACCGTCGCGGTGCGTTGCGGTCACCGTCGCAGCGCCGAGCAGGAGCACTGTGAGCCGGTGTTCACCACTTCCAGTTTTGTGTTTGAGAACGCGGCCGAGGCCGCGGCGCGCTTCAGCGGCGATGCGCCGGGCAATGTGTACTCCAGATTTACCAACCCCACGGTGCGCGGTTTTGAAAACCGTTTGGCGGCGTTGGAGGGTGGGCGGTTCGGGCTTGCCACCGCGTCCGGCATGGCCGCGGTGTCAGGGCTGCTGTTGGCGTTGTTGAAAGCCGGCGACCATGTGGTGGCGTCGGCGGAGTTGTTCGGCTCGACGCTGTCGGTGTTCACCAAAGTGTTCGCGCGCTTCGGCGTCGAAGCGACCTTCGTTAAACTCACCGACTTGGATGCGTGGCGCGCGGCGGTCAGGCCTAACACGCGGTTGTTGTTTCTGGAATCACCGTCGAATCCGTTGTGCGAAGTCGCCGATGTCGAGGCGGTCGCGGCCATCGCCATGGATGCGCGCGTACCGCTGGCGGTGGACAACGCGTTCTGCACCCCGGCGCTGCAACGGCCGCTGCAACTCGGCGCAAACATCGTGGCGCATACCGCGACCAAATACTTGGACGGCCAAGGGCGTTGCGTCGGCGGCGCGCTGGTGACCGATAATGAGGCGATTTACGATGAATTGTTCTCGATGCTGCGCACCACCGGGCCGTGCATGAGTCCGTTCAACGCGTGGGTGTTCAGCAAGGGTTTGGAGACGCTGGCGCTGCGCATGCAACAACACTGCGCGAATGCGTTGCAGTTGGCGCAGTGGCTGGCGCAACATCCGGCCGTGGAAGCGGTGCATTATCCGGGCTTGGAGTCGCATCCGCAGCATGCGTTGGCGGCGCGATTGTTCAACGGCGGTTTCGGCGGCGTGGTGTCGTTTGCGGTGCGCGGCGGCCGCGATGCCGCGTGGCGGGTCATCGATTCCACCGAGTGGCTTTCAATCACCGCCAACCTCGGCGACGCCAAGACCACCATCACTCATCCTGCGACCACCACCCACGCGCGCATCAGCGCCGATGAGCGCGCCCGCGCCGGCATCGGCGAGAATTTGATTCGCATCTCCGCCGGCTTGGAATACATCGACGACATCATCGTCGATGTGCAAACCGGCTTGGATGCGGTTTGAGTTTAAGCGCGCGGCGCAATGTCGAGGTCAACGCCGCGGTTAAATGCCCAACGCCTTGCGCACCAGCGACTGAAAATGATGCACCGAATGTTCGCTGGCATCGGTGCGCGCGCGGTCGACGATGAGACGGCCCTGGTGGTATGCGCGGCTGGCGAGTCCGCGCTGCACGCTCTCGCACAACGCGACATCTTCCATGCGCACGGTGCGGTGCAGGTAGTCGATGACTTCGGCTTGTTCGGGCGTCGGCTCGGTGTCGGGGAAAAACCATTCGACGGTTTGCACCGATGACTGCGGCCCGTTCGGCAGACAGTGGAAGATGTTCAAGTTGCCGCCGGGATAAACTTCGATGGCGAGGTTCGGCCAGATAAACCACGAGCCGAATTCCGCGGCGCGCGCGGTGGCGTCGGCGTCGATTTTATAGTTGCTTTGTTGCGGCGGTTTGCTGCGGCTGGTGTGCGCGTGGTGCGCGGCGTGGGTTTTGATGCGGTACGAGTTCATGTCGACCACGCCTGCGGCGAAACCGGGATGCGCGTTCGGGCAGTGGTAGCACTCGGCGTAGTTTTCCATGATGTTCTTCCAGTTCGCTTTGATTTCATAACGGCGCGAATCGGTCAAGGTGAGGAAGTCCAACGCCGGCGCGAAACTGCGCAACTCTTCTTCAACGCCATCGAGTTGGCTGCATAGCGGCGGCGCATGCGGATTCAAATTAACAAAAACCAAGTTGACGAACACTTCCACTTGCAACGGTTTCAAACACAACGCGTCACGGTCGAACCCCGCGACATTCTCGCTGTTGCGCGCGGCCATGAGTTCGCCTTCCGGCGCGTACGTCCAGCCGTGGTACGGGCAGACGATGGCCGCGCCTGGTTGCAATTCGCCCGCGCCTTGCAGCAGTTGGTGCGCGCGGTGCGAGCACACATTGTAGAACGCGCGCAGCGTCGAGTCGCGGCCGCGGATGACGAGGATGCTCTCGCCGGCGATGTCGCGGGTGAGGTATTTGCCCGGCGCCGCGACTTGCTCGGCGTGGCCGGCGTATTGCCATGTGTCGGCGAAAATCGCCTCCTGCTCGTGCGCGGCGATGTCGGCGTCGGTGTAATACCACGACGGCAGGGCCCAGGATTGCTCCGGGTCATCATGGAAACGGTCCGGCAGGTCTCGCTTGCGGGTCGGCATGGCGGTTCAGTACCAATTGGTACCGTTTAGTACCGATTCGGGTCGGCGAGTGAGCCGGCGGTCAGGCCACCGTCGATGGTAAATGCCTGGCCGCTGGCGAACGCCGATTCATCGGACGCCAGCCACAACGCCATGGCCGCGATGTCGGCCGGCGCGCCGAGCCGGCCGGCCGGGTGCATGCGCGCAATCGCGGCGCGCGCGGCATCGGCGTCGCCGGCTTGGGAGAAGGTCTGCGCCAACATGTCGGTGTCAATCCAGCCGGGGCAGATGGCGTTGCATCGGATGCGGTCGCGGCCGTGTTCGACGGCGATGCTGCGCGTTAACCCCAACACCGCGGCCTTGCTGGCGTTGTAGGCGGCCAGGCCCGGGTCGGCGACGCTTGCGCTGATGGAGCCGAGGTTGATAATCGCGCCGCCGCCGGCCGCGCGCAAGTGCGGAATCGCCGCTTGGCTGTACAAATACACCGCTTTCAAATTCACCGTCATCACCCAGTCCCATTCGGATTCGGTGGTCGCTTCCAGCGGTTTTTCCAGTTCCACGCCGGCGTTGTTGACTAAGAGGTCGAGGCCGCCGAGCGCGTTTGCGGCCTGCGCCACCGCGTTTTTAACTTGGCCACTGTCGGCGTTGTCGGCGCGGATGTATTGGACGGTCTCCGACGGGTTGCCGCCGGATTCCCCGCGGCCGGTGGCGGCAACGCGCGCGCCGCTGCCGGCGAATGCGTCGACGATGGCGCGGCCGATGCCGCGCGTGCCGCCGGTGACCAGCGCGCGCTTGCCTTCGAGCCGGCCCATCGATGCGGCGTCAATGCGGTTGCTTGCGGCCCGGCAGGCGCAGACTCAACAGACCGTTCGGCAAAAACAAAATCAGCGCAATCAGCACCGAGGAGAAAATCAGCAGTTGGTACGCGCCGGTTTTGAACAGGAGGTCCCAGCCGACATACAACACCAGCGTGCCGAGCATCGGGCCGAACACATAGCCGAGGCCGCCGAGGAAGCAATACAGCATGTAGTTGACCGACTCTTGAATCTGGAAGGTGGCGGGGTAAATCGACTGCACGATGGCGGCGAAAATGGCGCCGCCGACGCCGCCTAAGAACGACGAAATCGCGTACGCCAGCACGCGCAAATAGGTGATGTTGACGCCAATCGATGACGCCAGTTCTTCATTCTGCTGCAGCGAGCGGCACAGGAATCCGAGGCGTGAGTTAACCAGCCGCCACATGCCGGCGAAGCAAAGCAGCATCAACACCACCGCCAGGTAATAGAAACCGAGTCGCAGATTGGCGAGTTGCGCGAAGTCCGGAATCAGCGTTACGCCGAAAACTTCCAACGCGCCGGGCGGCGGGATGTTGGTAATGCCGCGCGGGCCGTTGGTAATCGGCAGCGCTTGCGCGAGGAGGCGCGCGACTTCGGTCAGGGTGAGCGTCACCATCGCAAAATACACCCCGCGCAGGCGCAGAATCGGCAGGCCGATGAGCACGCTGGCGGCGGCGCAGAACAAGCCGGCCAGCGGCAAGGTCCACCAAAACAGCATGCCGTATTTGACCACCAAAATCGCCGACACATAGCCGCCCATCAGCGCGTACGCGCCCTGGCCGATGTTGATGCGGCCGATGAAAAAGGTCAGCCACACGCCGGAACTGATGACGCTGAGCAGCGCCACGGAGGTGAGCACGCTCATTAAATCGCCGCGCCCGGATGCGAGCAACAACCACGGCACGACAACCAACACCGTCAGCAGAAAAACGCCGGCGCCGGCGATGGCGGCGATTCTTTTGTTTGCGCGCTTATCCACCGTCACCCCCACGGTTTGCCCATCAACCCATGCGGGCGGATGCTGAGGAAGACCATGAGGCTGGCGAAGATGACGAGGTAGGTGATGTCGCCGTACGCGCGCAAGTACGACAAGCCGAACGACTCCATCATGCCGAGAATGAATCCGCCGGCGATGGCCCCCGGCACCACCCCGGCGCCGCCAATCATCACCATCAAAAACGCCTTGATGGACACCGGCCCGCCGATGCCGGAACTGACCCCGGTGATGGCGACCAACAACCCGCCGGCGATGCCGGCTAACATCGCGCCCAGCGCAAAGCCGAGCATGCCGTACCGGTCCACCGACACCCCCATCAGTTGCGCGGCGGTGCGGTCTTGCGCCATCGCGCGCATGGCGCGGCCCGGCCGGGTGTATTGCATGAACACGATGAACGCGCCAATCATCAGCGCGGTGCAAACGCCGACCACGATTTTGTCGTTGGGCAGCACCACGGTGAAGTCGCCCCAGTTCTGCACGCCGTCCATGATTTTCGGCACGCCGCGCTGCTTCTGGCCGAACAACAACAGGATGATGCTGTCGAACAAAAACGCCAGGCCCGCGGCCAGCAGCATGGAACTCTCCTCGCGCGCGCTTTTTTTCAGCACCGGGCGGAACAAAAACTTCTCCACCACCGCGCCGACCGCCAACAGCGTCACCGCCGAGGCGACGATGCCGAGCGCAAACGGCAGGCCGAGCAGGCCGTAGACCAGGTAGGTCATGTAGCCGCCCAACACATACATCTGGCCGTGCGCGAAGTTCAAGACATTCATCAGCGCGAAGATGAGGGTCAAGCCGAGCGCGATGAGCGCGTATTGCGCGCCTAAGTACAGGCCGTTGACGATGATTTGTTCCATCAGCCGGCCTCTTGAGTCGGCCGCGGTGGCAGCAATTCAAAAGTCACTTCTTGCGCCCCGCGCCATTGCAGCAGTTCGCCCAGTTCGGTCAACCGTTCGGTGCCGCGGGTCAAGGTCAAGAAATGGTTGCCGGCCAGGCCGCCGGCCACGCTGGCGAATACGGTGGGGCCGTACGGAAACAAGATTTCCACTTCGCTAATCCCACCGGGGTAGAACAGCACTTGGCCCGGCAGCGGCACCGCGGTTGCGTTCTCCGGCGGCAGCACCGGCAACGCTTCGGGCGTTCCCAATGGCGACGGGACCCAAGCGGCGAATCCGCTCCATCGGGCTTGTATCATTCGGTCGCGGTGCGGCAGCAGCGAGCGGAACAACGCGCAGGTGCGCGGCGCTTCGGCATCGAGCAATTCGCCCTCGAAGACGAACGGCCCGGCGCGCACGCGCATGCCGGCCGACCGGCCGGCGGCGGTCTGTCGCATCGGTCAATCCGCGGCTTGGCGGACGGTGCATGCCGGAAAAGGAAAAGCCCGGCGACATGACGGTTGCCGGGCTTTTCCGGTGCGGCGACGGTTAGTCGACGTTGGTCACGAACAGCGTCTCGAATTTCCCGTTGCGGTATTCG
>JAPPPS010000043.1 GCA_028817405.1 Gammaproteobacteria bacterium | reverse complement strand
TCCGTGGCGTCTGGATTCCCGCGTCCAAGCGGGAATGACGGCCCCCGGCATTTTCCGGCTCTCGTCGGCGCGAAGCGCCGTCATTCCCGCAGGTTTTTAAGCGGGAATCCAGAGTCTTTGCTTTTTGGTTGCTCCGCGTTGCCCCAATATAAAGACTCTGGATTCCGTATCGGTGAGGAATATAGTCGCTACGCTTCCTTATTCCTCTACCGCACGGAATGACGGCCCCGGGCGTTTTCCTGCCGCACGAGATGGCGGCCCCTTGCGCCCGCTTAACAGATTGCGGGCGTGGCGGGTGAGGAGCGCCGGCGGGCGTTCATCATGCCGGCGATGCGTGTATCATTTGCGGGGCTGGGCGGTTAATCGGCGGCCGGCTGTACAACTCACCAACTCACCAACTCACAAGCGGAGACGCCAAATGAAGATGTTCGTGGATGAGAAGTGGCGCGCGGGGGCGCGGCGGATTGCGGTTACTTCGCCGTGGAGCGGGGAGACGTTGGACGAGGTGCCGGACGCGGATGATGCGGCGGCCGAGGCGGCGCTGGCGTGCGCGGCGCGGGGGGCGAAAGTCATGGCGCGCATGACGGCGCATGCGCGGTATGAAATTTTGCTCCGCGCCGCGGATTTGTGCGCGGCGCGCGCGGAGACGCTGGCGCAGACGCTGAGCGCGGAGACCGGCAAGCCCATCACCGAGGCGCGCACCGAGGCCGGGCGCGGCGCCGAGTTGCTGCGCTTGGCGGCGTTTGAGGGCAGCCAGTTGCGCGGCGAGACGCTGCCGTTGGACGCGGCGCCGAATGCCGCGGACAAGTTCGGCTTCACGCTGCGCGCGCCGTGCGGCGTGGTGGTGGCGATTACGCCGTTCAATTTTCCGCTGCTGTTGGTGCTGCACAAAATCGCGCCGGCGCTCGCCAGCGGCAACAGCGTGATTCTCAAACCCGCGTCGGCGACGCCGTTGTGCGCGCTGCAGTTGACGGAAATTCTGCTGGAGGCCGGGCTGCCGGGCAACGCGCTGCAGTGCATCACCGGCGGCGGCGGGCGGCTGGGGAAAATCTTGTGCAGCGACAAGCGGGTGCGCAAAATCAGTTTCACCGGCAGCACCGAGGTGGGCGAGGCCATCACCGCCTGCGCCGGGATTAAAAAACTGTCGCTGGAACTGGGCTCGGCGTCGCCGACTTTAATTATGGCCGACGCGGATTTGGAACAAGCCGCGGCCGCCACCGCGGTCGGCGGTTATGTCAACGCCGGGCAGGTGTGCATCTCGCTGCAGCGGGTGCTGGTGGAGCGGCCGGTGTATGCCGATTATTTGGACGCGGTGCGCGCGCCGGTGGAGGGCATCGCGGTGGGCGCGCCGCAGGACGAGGCGACTGCGCTGAGCGCGATGATTGCCGAGCGCGAGGCGGCGCGGGTCGAGGGCTGGGTGAACGAGGCGGTGGCCGGCGGCGCGCGGCTGGTGACCGGCGGCGGGCGCGACGGCGCGGTGCTGCAGCCGACCGTGGTCGCGGATGTGACGCCGGCCATGCGCCTGTTCCGCGACGAGGTGTTCGGGCCGGCGGTGGCGGTGACGCCGGTGCAGGACTTCCGCGACGCGCTGCGGCATGCCAACGACAGCCGGTACGGTTTGTCGGCGTCGCTGTTCACCCGCGACATCACTTGCGCGATGCGCTTTGCGCGCGCGGTGGAGAGCGGCAATGTGCATCTCAACTGGACGCCGCTGTGGCGCGCCGACTTGATGCCGTACGGCGGGGTGAAAAACAGCGGCATCGGGCGCGAGGGGGTGCGGTATGCGGTGGAGGAGATGACCGAAATCAAGAATGTTGTGGTGCATGGGGTGGGGGTGGAGGATGTTGATTGACGGGGGGCGGGCGGCGACGGTGACGGTTGCGGTGACGGTGCCGGCGACGGTGACGGTGGTGGTGACGGTGCCGGCGACGGTGGCCGCGCCGGTCGCGACGGTGACGGTGCCGGCCGCAACCACGCAATGACCGCTTCCCGCCAAACTCTCGGCGTCGGCGTCATCGGCTTGGGCTGGATGGGCGAGGCGCATGCCCGCGCCTACTTGCGCGCGCCGCGCCACTTCCCGGCCGACAACCTCGAGGTGCGGCTGGTGGCCTGCGCCGACAATGTGGCGCGCCGCGCCGAGGCGACCGCGCGCAGGTACGGATTCGCCGAGCACTCCACCGACTGGCGCGCGGTGGTGGCGCACCGCGATGTCGACTTGGTCAGCATCACCGCGCCCAACCACCTGCACCTGGAAATTGTGGAAGCCGCGGCGGCCGCGGGCAAGCACATCTTCTGCGAGAAACCGGTCGGGCGTTTTCTCGCCGAGACCGCCGCGGCCGAAGCCGCCGCGCGGGCCGCGGGCGTGGTCACCGGCGTCGGCTACAACTACAGATGGGCGCCGCTGGTGCAGCACTGCGGGCGACTCATCCGCGCCGGCGCGCTCGGCGGCATTCGGCATTTCCACGGCCGGTTTTTCACCATGTACGGCAGCCACCCATTGAGCCGCCTGACCTGGCGCTTTGACCGCGAAGTGTCCGGCCACGGCGCCGCCGGCGACATCCTCGCGCATGTCATCGACACCGCGCTGTTCCTGGCCGGCCCCATCAAGCGCGTGGTCGGCCGCCAACAAACCGACATCGCGCAGCGCCCATTGCCCGCGCCGGGCCGCGGCACGCACTTCTCATTAGGCGGCGCCGGCGACCGCAAAGGCGCGGTGACCAACGAGGATTATGTCGGCGCGCTGCTGGAATTCGCGGGCGGCGGCGGCGGCACCGTGGAAGCCTCGCGCACCGTGCCGGGCCCGAAATGCGAGTTCGCGTTCGAAATCTACGGCGAAAAAGGCGCGCTGCGGTGGGACTTTGAGCGAATGAATGAGGCGGAGGTGTTTTTGGTTGGGGGGGGAGGTGACGGTGGTGGCCGTGGTGGTGACGGTGACGGTGGCAATGGCGACCGCGGCGGTGACGGTGACAGTGACGGCCGCGGCGGTGGTGACGGTGGTGACGGTGGTGGCCGTGGCGACGGTGGTGGTGACGGTGACGGTGACGGTGGTGGCGACGGTGACGGTGTTGGCGTTGGCGGAATTATCGGCGCCGGTTTCACCCGCATTGTCGCCGGCGAACAGCACCCGGCCCACGCCGCCTTCAACCCCGGCGAGGCCGTGGGCTTGGGCTATGAAGACCTGAAAGTCATCGAACTGCGCGACTTCCTCCGCCGCGCCGCGCAAGGCAAGCATGGCGACGGTGATGGCGATGCCGATGCCGACGGCTTTCCCCGCGCCTTGGCCGCCGCCCAAGTCATCGACGCCATCCTGCGCTCCTGCGACAGCGG
>JAPPPS010000138.1 GCA_028817405.1 Gammaproteobacteria bacterium | reverse complement strand
GTCGGCGATGGCGCGGGCGAATTCGCTTTCGAGCGGGAAGGAGAGCATGCCCATGACCGAGTAGCCGAGCAGCCAGGGCATGAGGTAGAAGCGAATCATGTAGAAAAACCACGCCACGAACAGCGGCACCAACGGGCGGATGAGAAACTTGGGAGTGATGGGCGCGAACAGGCGCAGCAGCGGGTCGGTGGCGCGCACGAAGAATCGCATGAAGAAGAACGAACTGTCCTCCGGCAGGAACAGGTTCATCGCAAACCGGCCGATGAGCGTCCACATGACCATGCCGAGGAGGTAGTCAATGGCCAGCACCCACAGCGGAAAGATTTCAAACATGGGTTATTTCCCGGTCGGCCGGTCGCACTGAACATTGTCTTCACCCAAATAACAATCCATCGCTTCCGGGATGTTGCGCATGAGTTCGTCGTAGGTGTCGCCTTGCGTGAAGCAGCCGGGCAGCGCCGGGAACTCGGCCCAATAGCAGTCCGACTCTTTGTGGATGATGGCTTTGATTTTCATGACGGTCTCCGGGATGGAAGGGAAACAAAAAGGCGGCGGCGATGATAATGCATCGCCGCCGCCGGTGATACAACCGACTCCCGCCAAGCCAACCGACGGGGATACTGCCGGGTTAATGCCGGATTAGTGCGTGGAATCCAGCACCGCTTTGCCGCGCGGCACGCGGATTTCGTCCACCATCGCCTGGGTCTCGGCGTCCGGCGCCGGCGTCATCAGCGACACCGCCACCATGGCGACCAGACTCACCGGCATGCCGATCATGCCGAAGCGCAGGTGGTCCATGCCCAGCCACGGGTCCATGTCGGCGAACCTGACCATGTACAGGTACCAGGTGCCGGCGATGAAACCGCACACCATGCCGGCGATGGCGCCGGCGCGGTTGGCGCGCTTCCACCAGATGCCGAGCACGATGGGGAAGAACAACCCGGAACAGGCGAAGCAGAACGCCCACGCCACCGCGCCTAAGATGCCGGTCAGTTTCAGACTGGCGACCAAGGCGCCGGCCGCGCCGATGACGATGAGCAGCACCCGCGCGACAATCAAGCGGTGCTTGGTGTCGGCTTTCGGGTCGATGATTTTGTAATACAAATCATGCGAGAGCGCGTTGGCGATGGCCAGAAGCAAGCCGTCGGCGGTGGACATGGCCGCGGCCATGCCGCCGGCCGCCACCAATCCGGAAATCACGTACGGCAAGCCGGCGATTTCCGGCGTCGCCAGCACCACGATGTCCGGGCGCATGAAGAACTCGTTGATTTGCAGGATGCCGTCGCCGTTGCCGTCGGTCACGGCTAACATGCCGACATTGCTCCACTTCTGAATCCACTCCAGCGCGTTCACTTCGCCGATGGTCTTGCCGATGACGCTGGTGGCGAGATTCGGGTCAAGAAGTTGCAACTTGGTGAAAGTCGCGAGCGCCGGGGCGGTGAAATACAGCAGGAAGATGAAGAACAACGACCACGCCACCGACTTGCGCGCCGCGGCCACCGACGGGGTGGTGAAGTAGCGCATCAGGATGTGCGGCAGCGAGGCGGTGCCGGCCATCATGCACAGCACCAGCGTGACGAACCGCCAGTTGTAGATGAAGTCGCTTTGCGGGGCGTTGTGCAGCGTGGTCAGCGTGCGCAAGCCGGCGACCGATTCGACCGGCGGCGTGCCGACGCCGAGCGCCTGCTCCAACTCGCCGATGCGCACCACCGCGTCGCCGTACGCGAACTGCGGCACCGCGCCGAACTCCTGCGCGTTGGACATCCAGAACACCGGCACCAGGTAGGCGATGATGAGCACGATGTACTGCGCCACCTGGGTCCAGGTGACGGCGCGCATGCCGCCCAACATCGAGCACAGCAGAATGCCCAGCAGGCCGAACCACACGCCGACTTCGAACGGAATTTGCAGCGCGCGCGCGGCGATGGTGCCGGTGGCGTTGATTTGCGCGGTCACATATGTGAACGACGCCACCGCCAGTACCACCACGGCGAAGAACCGCGCCAGGTTGCCGCCGTACCGGGTGCCGATGAAGTCCGGCACGGTGTAGCAGCCGAACTTGCGCAGGTACGGCGCCATCAGCGAGGCGACCAACACATAGCCGCCGGTCCAGCCGACCACGAACGCTAAATACGCATGCCCGCCGAAATACACCCCGCCGGCCAGCGCCACGAATGATGCGCCGGACATCCAGTCGGCGGCGGTCGCCATGCCGTTGAACACCGCCGGCACTTGGCGGCCCGCGACATAGTAGGCGTCCACCTGCATGGTGCGCGACAGCCAGCCGATGCCGGCGTATACCACGACCGTGAACAGGACGAACAGAATGCCGATGGTGTCGGCGGCCACGCCGAGTTGCTCCAGCACCGCCATCAACAGGATGAAGATGACGAAGCCGCCGGTGTACAGGCCGTAGACCTTGGGCAGGTTGTCGATGAATTCGCCTTTCATTTTCAGTTCCCCTCCTCGGCGAATCCGGTTTGCTCGTCGATTTTGTGCTGCTTCTGGGCGAACCAGAAAATCAGAATCACAAACACGACCTCGGAGCCCTGCGCGGCCATGTAATAACCGAGCGGGAAGCCGAGAAACGAGAGCGCGTTGAGAGCGCCCGCAAACCAGTGGATTGCGAACGAGAAGATAAACCACAGGATGAGCGTGGTAATCATCAGCGATTTTGTTCTCTGCCAATGCACTACGCGCTGCGAGGGATCGTTCATGACGGAACCTCCTTGGGAAGGTGAGGGAATGTGAAAGGAAAGCAGGGCGGTCGCCCCGGTAAAAGCGGCGTGACCATAGCCGATTTGCGCGTCAATGGCAAGAATTTACGAAAATCGGGGATGCGGGCGTTGTTGTCGTCGCGAAGTTATTATGTAAATCAATCAGTTGCACTATTTTAATGCTGTCGAATCTAACCTCAACATTTTTGCACCCAACCGCCGTCACCACCCAAAAACCCGCCAAAATCGCCCCCGCCACCAAGCGGAAAACCCCGCCGCCCGCTCAAAAAACTGCGGGCGTGGCGGTGTGGGGGTGTGGGCGTGGCGGTGGGGATGCGCGCCTACTTTCGTCGCGCGCTTTGCGCTACACTCGCGCAATACTAACGGGGGCTGGCATGAGCAAATCGACAGACAAAAACCGCGGCGGAACGGGTGGCGGCAACGCTGGCGCGCCGGATGCGTCGGCGCAGTGGCGGGCCTTGGCTGACAAAGAATTGGCGGCCGGCAAACGCGACCATGGCGGCAAAAATCGCGCCGCTGAAAACCGCGGCCGCGGCGACAAAAACCGCGCCACCGGTGACCGCACCGGCGCCGGCGACTCAACCCAAGCAACCTCCCCATCCGCCTGGCAAACCCCCGAGCAAATCACCGTCAACCCCCTCTACACCGCCGCGGATTTGGAGCAAC
>JAPPPS010000155.1 GCA_028817405.1 Gammaproteobacteria bacterium | reverse complement strand
CATCCCCGCACCGGCCGGCCGCTGCAGGAAGACTTGATGGTGTCACGCTCATGAACGCCGCTCAACTTCAAGACCGCCTCCCCGCCCTGCTCGGCGATGCGCTCATCTCGCAATCCGAGCGCCTCGGCGAAGTCACATGCGAAATCGCCGCGCCGCGCATCGTCGAAGCATGCGGCAAGTTGCGCGACCACGATGCCATGCGCTTTGAGACGCTGACCGACTTGTGCGGCGTCGACTACGCGAACTGGGGCGCGAGCGACGAATACCAGGGCGGCACCGGCTCACCCGGCGGCCCGGCGGCCGGCGGCGGAGCGTGGCGGGGGCGACGCTTCGCCGTGGTCTACCACCTGCTGTCGCTGCGTTACAACCGCCGCTTGCGCTTGCGCGCGGCGCTCGACGATGATGCGCCGGCGCTCGACTCGGTGGTCGAGGTGTGGCCGGTCGCCGACTGGTATGAGCGCGAGGCCTTCGACTTGTTCGGCATCGTCTTCAACGGCCATCCGGACCTGCGCCGCTTGCTGACCGACTACGGTTTCATCGGCCATCCGTTCCGCAAAGACTTCCCGCTGTCCGGCGAAGTGGAAATGCGCTACGACGAGGAACAAGGGCGGGTGATTTACCAGCCGGTCACCATCGAGCCGCGCACCTTAGTGCCGCGCACCATCAGCCGGCCGGCCGGCGACCCCGGCAACAACATCGCCGAAAACCTCGGCGACAACACCGTCGACAACCCCGGCGAAAACCCCGCCGCGCAGGACTGAAACCATGTCTGAGATTCGCAACTACACCATGAACTTCGGCCCGCAGCATCCGGCCGCGCACGGCGTGCTGCGCATCATCTTGGAGATGGACGGCGAAGTCATCGAGCGGTGCGACCCGCACATCGGTCTGCTGCACCGCGCGACCGAGAAGTTGGCGGAGTCGAAACCGTATAACCAGAGCATCGGTTACATGGACCGCCTCGACTATGTGTCGATGATGTGCAACGAACATGCGTACGTGCTGGCGATAGAAAAACTCATCGGCGTCAACCCGCCGCTGCGCGCGCAGTATATCCGCGTGATGTTCGACGAAATCACCCGCATCTTGAATCACTGTCTGTGGCTCGGCGCGCATGCATTGGACATCGGCGCGATGACCGTGTTCCTGTATTGCTTCCGCGAGCGCGAAGATTTAATGGACTGCTATGAAGCGGTCTCAGGCGCGCGCATGCACGCCACCTACTACCGGCCCGGCGGCGTGTACCGCGACTTGCCGGACGCGATGCCGCAGCACATCATCACGGCCGCGCGCGACAACCCCAAGTCGCATGCCAAATCGCAATCTCGCGCGCGCGACTTGAACTTGCACCGCGACGGTTCACTGCTGGATTTCATCGAAGCGTTCACCGCGCGGTTCCCGGCCTGCGTGGATGAATACGAGACCCTGCTCAGCGACAACCGCATCTGGAAGCAGCGCACCGTCGACATCGGCGTGGTCGCCCCTGAGCGCGCCAAGGCATTGGGATTCTCCGGCCCGATGCTGCGCGGCAGCGGCGTGGAATGGGACTTGCGCAAGAAGCAACCGTACGCCGCGTACGACCGCGTCGACTTCGACATCCCGGTCGGCCGCAACGGCGACAGTTATGACCGTTACCTGGTGCGCGTCGAAGAGATGCGCCAGTCCAACCGCATCATTCGCCAGTGCGTTGACTGGCTGCGCGCGCATCCCGGCCCGGTGATGACCGACGACGGCAAACTCGCGCCGCCATCGCGCGAAACCATGAAAGGCGACATGGAATCCCTGATTCACCACTTCAAACTGTTCACCGAAGGCTACTGCATCCCCGCCGGCGAAGCCTACGCCGCCATCGAACACCCCAAGGGCGAGTTCGGCATTTATCTCATCTCGGACGGCGCCAACAAACCGTACCGGTGCAAAATCCGCGCGCCCGGTTTCGCGCACTTGTCGGCGTTGGGCGAGATGTCGAAGGGCCACATGTTGGCCGACATGGTCGCCATCATCGGCACCCAAGACATCGTGTTCGGCGAGATTGACCGGTAGCAACCGCGACCCCAACCCGCCACACGCCACCACCACGCAAGAGGACTTACGCCATGACCGACTCCCGCATGAACGCCGCCCTGCCCGACCCGCGCGCCGTGGCCGACGCCAAATCGCGCCTCGAATCCGCCGGCGTCAAATACATCCTGTCGTGCTGGATTGATTTACTCGGCCAGCCGAAGACCAAGCCGGTGCCGCTCAGCGATTTTGAATTGCTGTGCGCCGGCAAGGGCCCGCAGTTTGCGGTGCATTCCATTTCATTCGTGCCGGAACTCGGGCCGGCCGACGCCGACCAGATTCCGCTGCCGGACTTGGACACGCTGACCATCTGCCCGTGGGACAAAACCTGCGCGTGGCTCATCGCGGATTTGTGGTGGCAGGATGCGCCGTATAACTTGTGCCCGCGCAGCGCGTTGAAGCGCGCGATGGCCGATGCGGCCGGCGGCGACGGTAAAAAAAGCGGCTACCAATTCCACGCCGGCATCGAGCCGGAGTTCATCGTCATGCGATGGCACGACGGCCAGCCGGTCAAAGCCTTCGACAACGACCCGCTGCCGGGCCAAGGCCTGCGCCCGCGCCGCCAAGCGTTCGGCTACGACGCCGAATACAGCATCGACGCCATGCCGTTCCTCGGCCAACTCATCGACATCTTGGAAGGCCTCGGCTGGAACTTGCACGATGTGGTCGCGGAAGGCGCGTATTCGCAATTCGAACTCGACTTCCACTACACCGATATATTGGCGATGGCGGACCGATTCGTGTTCCTGCGCATTTTGTTGAAGGAAATCGCCAAGCAGCACGGCGTATTCGTCACCTTCATGCCCAAGCCGACGCTCGGCGACTGGCGCTCCGGCGCGCACATGAACATCTCCGCGCGCGCCGCATCGGCGCCGGACAAAAACCTGTTTGAAGGCGCAAACGGCAAGTGGCACGAGTCGGTATATCACGCGGTCGGCGGCCTCCTTGCGCACGGCGGCGCGCACACCGCCTTGGCTTGCTCGACGGTCAATTCGTACAACGGCCTGGTGCCGAAAGTCGGCGGTTTCGAAGGCGGCGTTTTCACCTGGGCGCCGACCCACATGACCTACGGCGACAACAACCGCTCGGCCATGCTGCGCCTGCCGCAGAGTCGATTCTGCATCGAGAACCGCGCCGCCGACATGTGCATGAACCCGTATTTAAGTTTCGCCGTCTCCATCGCCGCCATGACCGAGGGCTTAATCAACCGCACCGACCCCGGCGCGCCGCTCAACCGCGATTTATACCTGATGGACGACGCGCAACTCGCCGACGCCGGCGCCCGCCGCCTGCCGCGCAACCTGCTGGAAGCGGTGGAAGCCCTGCGCGACGACGCCCTCGCCAAACGCGTCATGGGCGACGCCATGCACCACGCCTACCTCGCCTACAAAGCCGACGAATGGGAACGCTACCACCAAGCCGTCACCGACTGGGAAGTAAAAGAATACCTGCGCCTGTTCTAATCCGCGGCCGCCGCGCCCAATTCCCCGCGACGCGAAGCGCCGCAATTCCCGCTGGGACGCGGGAAGCCAGATGCCACGGATGGCAAATTTTCCGACTCGACGATGCCGATTCGAATTATCGACAGCCCCCGACGCCACGCCCGCGCCCCCCCGATGCCACGCCCGCAATCTGTTAAGAGGGCGCGCCCACCGCCACGCCGGCGACAGCCGCCCCCACCGCCACTCCGGCGACAGCCGGAGTCCAGAGTCTTTTTGTACTTCCGCAGTTCCCGCATTTGATTTTCGTGCGACGGTTTTGGATACTTTGCGCATGAACTCAGGCGTTCAAAACCAAGGCGGCGGGGGCGGTTGCCGGTGGCATCGCGTGGCGCGGTTGTCGGATATCGACCCGCGCGAGCCGGCGCAGGTGCGGGTCGGCAACAAGATGGTGGCGCTGTGCCGCGACGGCGACCAGGTGTTTGCGGTGAGCGATGTTTGCAGCCACGAGTTCGCGTTTTTGTCGGACGGCGTCATCGTCGACGGCTGCGTCGAATGCCCGCTGCACCAGGCGCGGTTTGACTTCCGCACCGGGCGGGTGATGGCGCCGCCGGCCACCGAGGACATCGCGGTTTATCCCACCCGGGTGGACGGCGATGAAGTCTGGGTCGGCGCGCCGGCGAAGGGGAAGTGACGATGCCGCAAACGCGCTATGAGCCGGCCGCGTTCAGCGGCTACCACCTGACCGCGCCGGGCAAACCGGACCGCGAATTAACCGAGGTCGGCCCCGGCACTTTGTGCGGCGAATACCTGCGACGGTACTGGCATCCGGTGTTTCTCGCCGGCGAGTTGGGCGCGCGGCCCCGATTGATTCGGGTGTTGGGCGAGGATTTGGTGCTGTTTCGCGACCGCGGTGGGCGACTGGGGCTGGTGCACAAAAAATGCCCGCACCGTCGCGCCTCGCTGGAGTTCGGGCGTTGCGAGGCGCGCGGCATCCGCTGCTGCTACCACGGCTGGCTGTTCGACATCGACGGCGCGATTCTCGACATCCCCGGCGAGCCGGCCGACTCGCCCTCGGCGCAAAAAGTCATGCAGAGCACGCGGCTCGGCGCTTATCCAACGCATGAATACAAGGGCTTAATTTTCGCCTATCTGGGGCCGCCGGAAGCGCGCCCGCGCTTCCCGGTTTATGACACTTTTGAGTTGCCGGACACGGTGATGTCGCCGTACGAAGTGCGGTTCAATTGCAACTGGCTGCAGGTGTTGGACGCCATCGCCGACCCGGCGCATACCGCGTTTTTGCACCACGCGCAGTTCTCCGAGGGCTTCGGCGCGCTCGGCGAAATTCGTTTTTATGAGCGGCACAAAACCCGCTTCCTCGGCACCGCCACACGTCGCGTCGGCGGCAATGTCTGGGTGCGGGTCAACGAACTCATCCTGCCGAACTTCACCCAAGCGGGGGCCGCGTTTGCGGTCGACGGGCGCGCGCCGGCTTACTTCGGGCGCAGCGCTTTTACCCGCTGGGTGGTGCCGATTGACGACGAACACTGCGTCGCCCGCGCGTGGGGAAACTTCGGGCCGCGCGCCGACCCGCCGGAGTGGAACACGCCGGAAGGCCTGCAGCGCATCGAGCAAGGCGAGCCGGTCGAGCGCAGTTATGAGCAGCGGCAACTGAGCCCCGGCGACCTCGAGGCGGTCGAAGGCATGGGCGCAATCGCCGACCATGACAACGAACATCTGGTGTCCAGCGACCGCGGCGTGGCGCTGTACCGTCGGCGGTTGCGGCGGCTGTGCCGCGACTTGGCGGACGGCCACGCGCCGCCGCAGCCGGCCGACCTCGCGCCCGGCGTCATCCCGACTTACGGCAGCGACACCGTCATTAAGTCGCCGCGCGGTGACGGTGACGGTGACGGCGACGGTGACGGTAACGGTGAAGGCGACGGCGACGGTAACGGTAACGACGGCGACGGTGGCGACGGTAACGGTAACGGTGACATCGACAGCGCCCAACTCAACCGCATCAACGACCAGGTCATGGAAGTCCTGTTCAGCGCCGATGACTTGCAAGGCGAAGCGCGCGACCGATTCGTCATCGACAAGTTGCGCCAACTGAGCCGATAGCGAGAACGCGCATGCCCCGGCCCGGCAAAATCAAAGTCCACATCAAGAACAACCGTCACGCCGCGGACACCTTCCCCAACACCGCGCGCGGCGAGGAGGTGTTCACCATCACCCGCGAACGTTATGCGGCCGCGGCGGAAGCGTTCCCCGATGTCGCGGCGCGACTGGAGGCGTTCATCGACTGGGACACCGACCATTTCGCGGAATCGATGGCCGCCGCCGAGGCGCTGGTGTGCTGGAACTTGCCGACCGCGGAGTTGGCGCGGGTGGCGCCGCGCTTGAAGTGGATTCACATCATCGGCGCCGGCGTCGAACACCTCACGCCAATGGACTGGCTGCCGGCCGGCGTGCAACTGGTGAACAACAAAGGCGTGCATGCGGACAAAGCCGGCGAGTTCGGCGCGATGGCGCTGCTGATGCTGCACAACGCGATGCCGGCGGTCATCGCCAACCAAGCGGCCGCGGTCTACGACTCCCTCTACTCCCCGTCCATCGCCGGCAAAACCGTGCTGGTCATCGGCGTCGGCAGCATCGGCGCGGCCGTGGCCCGGCAGGCCAAGGCGCTGCGCCTGCATGTCATCGGCGTTAGTCGCCACGGCAACGCGGTCGACGGCGTCGATGAAATGCTGACCCCGGCCGGCCTGGAGACGGTGTTGCCGCGCGCCGACTTCGTGTTCGTGGCCACGCCGCTGACCGCCGAGACCCGCAACCTCATCAGCCGCCGCCGCCTCGACTTGCTCAAACCCGGCGCCGCGCTGGTGAACATCGGCCGCGCGCCGGTGGTGGACTACGCCGCGCTTGCTGAAAAACTCCGCGGCGGCGAATTGAGCGGCGCGATTTTGGATGTGTTCGAGCAAGAACCGTTGCCGGCCGATTCGCCGTTCTGGCGCGTGCCGAACCTGCTGGTCACGCCGCACATCTCGGCCGACGACGGCAACCAGTATGTCGCGCTGACGCTGCGACTGTTCTTCGAAAACATGCGCCGCTACCTGAACCGCGAGCCGTTGGAAAACCAAGTCCGTCCGGACTTGGGTTACTAACTGCGCGCGCACCCCATCGCCGATGCGCCGATGCCTGACCACCAAATTTATTCGTTGGGCGATGTCGAGTTGCAATCCGGCGCGGTGCTGCCGGACGCCCGCCTGGCATACGCCACCGACGGCGCGCTCAACGCCGCCGCCGACAACGCCGTCCTCCTACCGACTTTCTACACCGGCAACCACCGTCGCAACCGCGGTTTCTTCGGCGCCGGGCGCGCGCTGGACCCGCGCCGCCACTTCATCATCAGCGTCAATTTATTCGGCAACGGCGTCTCATCATCGCCGAGCAATTCGCCGCCGCCGGCCGCCGCCGCCGACTTCCCGCGCGTCACGCTGCGCGACAACATCCATTGCCAGCATCGCCTGCTGACCGAGCATTTGGGCGTGCGCCGTCTGGCGTTGGTCGCCGGTTGGTCGATGGCCGGCTGTCAGGCGTTTCACTGGGCGAGTCAGTATCCGGACATGGTCGACGCCATCCTGCCGTTCTGCGCCTCGGCGCGCACCTCGACGCACAACTGGGTTTTCCTCGAGGGCGTCAAAGCCGCGCTGCAAGCCGACCGCGCGTTCAACGGCGGGCGCTACGCCGCCGACGCGCCGCCGGTTGCGGGCTTGAAAGCGTTCGCGCGGGTATACGCCGGCTGGGCGTACTCGCAAACTTTCTACCGCGACCAGTTGTACCGCCAACTCGGTTTCGACTCGGCCGAGGAATTGTTGGTTGACTGGGAAAACGACCACCTGCAGTGGGACGCCAACGACCTCCTTGCGAAACTCTGGTCATGGCAAGCCGCCGACATCAGCGACAACGAAGTCCATCGCCGCGACTTCCCGGCCGCCCTCGCCGCCATCCGCGCCCGCACCGTCATCATCGCCTGCAGCGACGATTTGTACTTCCCCCCGGCCGACAACGCCATCGAAGCCGGCCGCATCCCCGACGCCGAACTGCGCGTCTACGATTCCCCCTGGGGCCACTGCGCCGCCTCCCCCGGCGCCGACCCTGGATTCACCCAACTCCTCGACCACACAATCACAGAATTGCTCGCCCGATAAACGCCGGTTCGCTTAATCCCGGCGGCTTGAGTCGCAACGAAGGGCTTAGACCCGGAGTCCAGAGTCCCCTGTTCGCGGACAGGGGCAGGATTTAATTACCCGGCGCAGAGCAACAAAAAGCAAAGACTCTGGCCGTTCGCTTAACAGATTGCGGGCGTGACGGTGGGGGACGCCCACGTTGCGCTTGGCGGCGGTCACTCCGCTTGCATCTGCCGGATGGCTAATTCGTAGAACAGGCCGCGTTTTTCGAGCAACTTCTCATAACTGCCTTGCTCGACGATTTGGCCTTGGTCGAGGACATAGATGCGGTCGGCGTTGCTGATGGTGCTTAAGCGGTGGGCGATGACGATGCGGGTGATGTTCATCTTCAGCAGACTGTCCTGCACGATGCGCTGGGTGGTGTTGTCGAGCGCGCTGGTGGCTTCGTCGAGCAGCAGCACCGCGGGGTTGCGGGCGATGGCGCGGGCGATCATCACGCGCTGCAACTGCCCGCCGGACAGGCCGCCGCCGAACGCGGTCAGCAGGGTGTGCATGCCCATCGGCAATTCTTCGATGTCTTTTTTCATGCCGGCTTTTTCCGCCGCTTCCCAGGCCGCTTGCATGGTGACGGCCGGGTCTTCGCAGGTGATGTTCTCGAAGATGCTGCCGGGCAATACATCGCCGTTTTGCAGCACCACGCCGATTTGCTGGCGCAGGTCACTTAAGTCGATGTCTTGAATGTTGGCGTCGTCGATGAACACCGCGCCCATGTTCGGCTGCTGAAACCCCAGCAGCAAATTGAACAGCGTGGATTTGCCGGAACCGGAGCGGCCGACGATGGCGACATACTCGCCTTCGCGGATTTCCATGGAGATGTTCTTCAAGATGGGAATGTCCGGCTGGTATTGAAACTCGACCGAGTCGAAACGCACATTGCCGCGCAATGAAGTCACTTGGGTTTTCTGCGCGCCGACTTCCACGCTCTCTTCGAGGATGGGGCCCATGCGCTTGGCCATGGGCGCGGTGCTGATGACCGACAGAAACACCATGGCCAGCGAAATCATGGCGCCGGTCACCTGGCCGAAGGCGGCGTTGAAGGCGATGAAGTCGCCCAAGTCAAAACTCTTCTGCAAGCCGCCCTGCTGCAAGCCGAAGTGAATGAAACTGAAAATGATGACGGTGCCGGCCAGCGGCATCATGTTCGCCACAATCTGCAGCGTGTTGTTTAAGAACATGAAGCGGCGGTTCTGCACGGTGATTTTGTTGTACAGATTCGACCACAACGCCAGCGCGGTGTTTTCCTTCGCCGCCACGCGCAACTTGGCGATGCCGTGAATGAGTTGAAACACCAGGCCGTCGATTTTTCCTTTGTATTCAAGGACATCGGTGAGTATCGGCAGCACCTTGCGGCTCATCACCCAGACCATGACAAAGAACAGCGCAAACACCCCTAACATCATGAACGCCAGCCGCCAACTGTAATAAAACAACAAACTGAGACTGAACACCATCGAAATCGACGAACTGATGGCGTTGGCGGTGGATGAAGTCCACACCGCCTGCAGGTCGTCGAAGATGTTGGCGCGACTCGCCAAGTCGCCGACATTGTGCTGGTCGAAGAAGGTCATCGGCAGGCGCAGCAAGCGGCCCCAGATGGACGCGTGGATGTCCAGCGACAAATAAATTTCCACGCGCAGCATGGCGATGCTGTTGAAGAAGTTGGCGGCGAACATGCCGAGCACCGCGGCGAAGATGCCGAGGAGGTAACTGTCCAGCAGCACGAAGTCAAAACTCGGCAATGCTTCGGAGACCAACTTGCCGAAGATAACCGGGTGAATCAAACTGATGGCGCCGAGGATGCCGGCCGTGAACAGAATACGTTTGATGTCGACATGCGCCAACTGCATGGCTTGCAGAAGGAAGCCTTTCAAACTGTCGACGCGGTCGCTCAACGGGCGGTAGACAATCAGCGCCTCGGATTGAATTTCGCGCGCCACCGCCTCGGACAAGTTGTCCCACGCGCGCGTCTCCGGGTTGTAGTAACGGTATCTGCGCTCGGCGTACGCCAGCAGAATCGGCGACGACTGGCCGGGCAAGAATCCGATGAGCGTCCACGCATCCTTTTTATACCACTTGCCTTCGAGGTTGACGCGGCGTTTGTCGAAGCCGCCCAAGGTGAGCAGGCGTTCGACGCCCTGCAGCGTGGTGCAGTTCGCCGACTCGATGAGTTCCGGGTCGATGGTTTTGATTTCGCTCTTGGTGGCGCGGCAGAGTTCCAGCAACAGGTTGCTGTTGACCGAAGTGCGGTCGAGCACCATGGTGTACGGCGCGATGTCTTCCTTGCCGCGAAACGCGTTTTGGAAGTTCTCGAACATGGTGGACAGGTTCTGCCGCTCGATGCTCTTGGCGCGGTCGATGCCTTTTTGCTGCAACTGCTCGGTGCGAAGCGCATGCAGATACAGCAAGGTTTTCGCCAAGTGGTCGAAGCCGTCCACGATGCGCGCGCCGCGTCCGCGCGCCATGAGTTGCTGCGTGGTGGCGATGCCCGCGGCTGCGCCGGCGTAGACCGCGACCAAGTCGCGGCTGACTAACGGCAGGTGGGGTTGGTTGGATTGCGCGCCGCCATCGTCGCCAACGCCACCGTCGCCACTGTGTTCGATGCGCAGGCCGCGGTATTCGGCTAACAGCATCGCGGCCGGCGCGGTTGCCGGTGGCGATGCTTTCGCGGCCGGAGTCGACGCCGGCGATGCATCGGCCGCCGCGGTCGCATTGGTCGCCGTGGTCGCCGCGGCCGCCGTGGAGTCGGCGCGCGAAAACTGCAGCCACAACAAATCCGTGTCGACGCCGCTTTGCACGCAGCCGTCTTGCTCGAAGAGCACGCGCTCGCCGTCGCCACCGTCACCGTCGCCACCGTCACCGTCATCAACGCCGAGTCGCTGCGCGAGATACGGCGGCGGGTCGGTGTTCTTCGGCAGCGCGTCGGTGATTTTCCGCACCCAGTTGTCGACGCCGGCGGCCGCGTAGGCCGCCAGTTGCGGCTCGCTCAACAACGCCGGCCGGTCGACCACGGACAACTTCTCGGCCTCGCCGACGGTCATAAAAAATCCGAGCGACAACCGCTGCGTTTTTTCCGCTTCGCGCGCCTCCGCATCCAGCGGCAACGCATCCGGCGGCAGCGGCGGCCCGGCAAAAATCAATTCGCCGGGCGCGAAGGTGCAGATTTTCATGCGGTTATACAACGGCGCGCCATCGCGCATGCGCGCCGCATAAACCGACACTTCGCCGGCCTCGACGCGGTAGCACTCGGCGTCGTGCAGCAGCACGATGCGCGCCGGGTTGTCCAGCGGTTGCAAGTCGAGCAGCGCCGACTGCTGCGGCGTGAGCGGCGGAGGCGACGGGGAGGCCATGCGGTTACTGGTGCATGACCAGTTTGTGGTACGGCCCGTCCTTGTCCGCAAACAGTTGCTCATGGTTGCCGCGCTGCACGATTTTCCCTTTCTCCAGCACCAAGATTTGGTCGGCGTCGCGCACTGTACTTAAGCGGTGCGCGACGATGACCAAACTGCAGCAGCGGCGTTTGATGCCGCTGATGACTTCCTGCTCGACGATGGTGTCCAGCGCCGAGGTGGCTTCGTCGAGAATCAACAGACTGGGGTTGGTCACCAGCGCGCGCGCGATTTCCAAACACTGGCGCTGGCCGCCGCTGAAGTTTCGGCCGTCCTCTTTGATTTGGTAGTTGTAGTTGCCGGGCAGTTTGTTGATGACTTTCAACAAACCGACATCGGCAAGCGCTTCCCCGAGTTTGACATCCTCGATGGTCTTGTCCCACAGCGTCAGGTTGTCGCGCACCGAGCCTTCAAACAAAATGATTTCCTGGCTCACCATGGACACCGACCGGCCGAAAGTCAGCGGGTCGATGTCGCCGGCTTGTTGTTCGTCGTACAGGATGCGGCCGCTGCGCGGGTCATGCAGACGCGACAACAGTTTCAGCAGCGTCGACTTGCCGCTGCCGGAGGTGCCGACGATGGCCACCGAGTTGCCCGGCTCGACCGTGAAGTTGATGTCTTCCAGCACCAGCGCGCCTTCCTGACGGTAGCCGAACGACAAGTCGGCGACTTCCAACTTGCCGTACAACCGCGACGGGCCCTCCAAACTGACCGGCTCGGTGCGCGCTTCCTGTTTGTAACTCAGCACATCGTCGAGGCGGTCCAAGTCGCCTTTGAGTTGCTGCAGTTCGGCGCCGAAACTCACCAGGTTGGAAATCGGGCCCATAAACTGCTGCGCCAACGCCTGAAACGCGATGAGGCCGCCGACCGTCAACACGCCGTCGATAATTTGGCGGCTGCCGACCAAAATAATCACGCACACCGACAAACCGCTCAGCAGCGCCGGGGTCAAAACCAAAATGTACGAGTAAATGTTGAGCGTCTGCTTGGCGCGAATCATGTGCGCTTGAATGCCCGACCAGCGTTTGAAGAAAACATTCTCGATGCCGTTGGCTTTGAGCGTGCTGATGGCGTTCAGACCGTTCATCGACACCCCCAACAAGTTGGCTTTTTCTTTGAGGAACGACTTGTTGGCGTTGGTGCGCCGCTCGTTGAGAATGCCCAACACCAAGAAGTTCAGCGACACCATGAGAATCGAAATCAGCGCCAGTTGATAGTTGTAGAACAGCAGAATCGAGCCGTAGATGACCGAAGTGAGGAGGTTGATGAAGTTGATGGCGACGCTGTTGGCGAGGGTCTGGGCGACGCGGTCGTTGGAGGCGATGCGGTCAGCCAAATCGCCGACATAACGCTGGGCGAAGAACAACAGCGGCAAGCCCAGCAGGTGTTTCATAAACCGCGCCGAGGAAGTCAGCGCCATCTTCAAGTTAAGCAAGGCGAGGATGCGGTACTGTACGCTGAGCAGCACGGTCTGCACCACGAAGGTGACGACCATCGCCAAAATCAGCGGCCGCATCAGCGAGTCCAAGCCGCGTATCAGCACATCGTCGATGAAGATTTTGCTGAACACCGGCACCACCAAGCCGACCACCGACACGATGAGCGTTATCAGCGTGAGGTACAACAGGTTTTTGGTCTCGCCGGTCAGGCGTTTCGCCAGACTGTTGTGCATCTTCGGCGGCGCGCCGAGCGGTTTGAAGTCCTTCTCGCGGGTGAAGTTCAACGCGATGCCGGTGAAACTGCCGTCGAATTCCTCGCGCGTGACGGTGCGCCGGCCCTGGCCCGGGTCGTTCAGGTAATACAACTGCTTCTTGGTGTTGACGCCTTCCAGCACCAGAAAGTGGTTGAACTTCCAAAAGATAATCGCCGGGAAGACCACGCGCTCGGTGAGGTTGTCGAGGTCGGCGCGCACCCCCTGCCCGGTCAGACGGAAACTCTTGGCGACATTGACCAGCGACAACGCGTTGCTGCCGTCGCGCGAGATGTCGCACGCCTTGCGCAGTTGCTCGAGGGTTTGGTAGACGCCGTGATAGGCGAGGATGGAGCCGAGCGAGGCGGCGCCGCACTCGGTCGCCTCCATCTGCATGAAGACCGGGGTTTTGCGTCTAATGCGCATGGTTGTCGCGCCTATTGTCGCGCCTGTTGTTGCGGGGTTGTCGGCGGTGTCGACGGTGTCGACGGTGTTGTCGCGGCCGCGTTTGAAAACTGCGATGCGCGTTCAAACGAAGAACGAGCGCAGCAGCGGAATCAGCATGGTAATCGGCTTGCGTTTTTCGAGGATAAATTCGACGCGCCCCAAACTGCCGATGTTGATGAAACTCTCCTCGGCCCCGCGCGGCGAAGTCCACGCCAAACCGTTCTTGGAGGCCGGGTCGCGCTTGAGTTTAACCCGCACCTCATACAGCGAGCCGGCTTGCGTGAATTGATTCACCAGCGCGCGGTTCGCCAACTTCGATTCGATGCCGGCCGCGGTGATGGGCAGTTCCGACACATTGACCGCGATGCCTTCGACCATGCCGAACTCGTTGCGGTTGAGGTAGTCGACTTCGATTTGCAGTTCGGTGCCGCGGGTGATGCGCTTGCCGTCCGCGGCGTTGACATATGCGATGAACTCCAACTCGGCGCGCTGGTTGGTCTGCACCAAATCCAGCAGCCCTAAGTTGTCGTCGCCGATGCTACTTTCGACCATGACGATGGAGGTGAAGTTGCGCTTGACGGTGTTGGTCATGATGCTCATAAACGGCGTGCCGGCCTGCAGCAGCGCGCCTTCCGGGGCTTTGATTTCCAGCACTTCGCCTTCGACCGGCGCCAGCACTTTCAGTTCGTCGAGGTTCTGCACCGCGGCCTGGCGGCGCGCTTCCTCGCGCGTGACCGACTGGCGCAATTCGGTCAGACGCAAGTCTTCTTGGTAGCGTTTTTCAAACTCGGCTTGGTTCAAACGGTCGAGGCGGGTTTGCATCGCATGCAGTTCGCTGCGCGCGGTGGTGTACGCCTGGCGTTTGTTGGTCAGCGTGGTCTGGGTGATGAGGTTGCGGTTGAACAAAGTGAGGCTGTCTTCATGGTTCTTGCGCGCTTCCTCGACCGCGGTCCGCGCGGTCTCAATCTCGGTGCTCAGGTTCTCGGTTTGCTTCGACAGGTTGCGACTGCGCCGCTTGCGGTCTTCGCTGATGGTGAATTCGTTCTGCTCGTGCAGTTGCTCGGCCAACAACAAATTGCGCCGCGCGTTGCTCAGCGCCTTCTGGCGCGCCGACGAGCGGAACTGCGCGATGGTGTCGCCTTTTTCCACATAGTCGCCGGGGTTGTAGAAGATTTTTTCCAGGGTGTCGGTGAACGGCGCGGAGGCGTCGACCACGCGCCCGCCGTACGGCAGGAAGATGCCGCTGCCGCGGATGCGCGTGGAGATGTCGGCGACGCAGGCCCAGGCGATGAAGCCGGCCAGGAACGCGCCCATGATGAGCAGAAGCAGCCAATACCAGTAGTTGGTGATTTGGATGTTCTTGGTGAGGTCCTCGGGCGAGGAGATTTTCTGCAGGGCGTTGAAGCGGAACACGGCGGCAACCTCGGCTACGGTTACGGTGACGGTGACGGTGGCGGTCGGCGGTTACTTGAAGAACAGCGACACCAGCGACGAGTATACCGAATTTACCTGCTTCTGATGCGGCGGCGCGGGGCGTTTCGCGTCCAGCGTCTGCATCGGGCTGATGTAGCCGCGCAAATGCGATTTCAGCGACTTGACGCCGCGCCAGTTCTCGCCGTGGCCGCGGTAATACTGCACCATCGCGGCCGGGCTCAGGCCGTACGACGGGTAGTACGGATGCTGGTATTCGCGGTTGTACTGGCGCAAACGCTGCGCCAATTTCGCCGCCGCCTTGTCATGCGGCTGGCCGTCCAGCGCGTCCAGCGACGGCTGCAGGTAATCGAAGACATGCTGAATCGAGCCGTCCAGCACCGGCTTCAGCGCATGCGAATCGACGCGCTTCAAGTCGTGCTTTTCCAGCAACTCGCGGAACGCGTCGTAGTCGGTCGCGCCGTCCAAGTTTTCGTCGAACACTTTCAGGTCGCTGGTGGCCACGGTCTGCACCGCCAAACCGAAAGCCGCGGCTTGCGAGAACACTTCCGCGTCCAGCCAGTCCATGAACTGTTTGCGGTCCATCTTCGGCAACAGCAGCGCGAACGCGTAGTTGCTTGCCGGGTCGACGGCCATGCAGAGGCGGCCGCCGCCGGCTTTGATGACATCCAGGTTCAACCTCTCGAACGGCCGACTCACGCCGCTGTGGTAGGCGCTGAAACAGGTGTTGTATTTTTGCAGGAACAGCCGCTGGCGGACGCTGAGCGCCTGCCCGGAGGGGCCGTACTTCAACGCTTCCTCCAGCCGCCGCCAGCGCTGCTCGCTTTGGTTGAGGCTCAAGGTGACCAGTTTGTTGCGCACCGTGGTGTGCGACAGTTGAATGCCATGCTCGGCGAGCAACTTCTTGCTGATTTCGAGGTTGGACAAATCCGGAAAGGTCAGCGCCATGCGCGCGATGAGCGCATCGGCGTCCGCTTCGGCATCACCGTCAGCGTCACCGTCACCGTCGCCGCCGGCGTCGGACTTGGAGGCGCGGCTGGCGATGATGAAATCGCCGACCGTCTTTTTCATGTGGTAGTAGGAAATGCGACTGATGCCGAAGTCGCGGCAAGTCTCGGCGATGTTGCCGGTCTTGTCGGCACGGTTCAGGATGACGAGTTTTTCCAGCAGCGTTTTGCGCGTCATGTTCGATGTCCCCGACTATAAGCGCTATAAGCGCTGAAAATAATTGCTGGTCGAGCGCGCGAACGCCTCCAGCAGCGCCGGCATGTCCTGGTATCTATCGGAACTGCGGATGGCCGGGGCGTTCATGGAGATAAAATACTGCGTCGGATGCGCGTATTCAAACTCGCCGGCCGGCCGGCCGGAGTCGATGACCGCGAGCGCCATCTTGGCCGCCACCTCGCCCTGCTCGTACGGCGACACGCCGACCGACACCGGCACGCCGTCCTGCGAGTTGAACACATTCAAACCGATGACGATGTTGTTCGCGTTTTCCACCGTCCACCGCGCGATGTCCGCGGGCCGCGCCAGTTGCTCGGAGTCGGCCGACAGTTTCAGGTGACGGTACGCGCCGACCAGCAAAAAATCGATGCCGGCCGGCAAGTCGCGAATGATGTTTTGCCAGTCGGCGAAGTTGTCGGCCGCGATGTGGCCGCGGTAAACCACGCTGTCGCCCCAGTCGGCGGATGCCATGTAATCGGCGTCGCGTTTGGCGGATACGCTTTTGTCGGAGACGAACACCGCGGCGGACGGTTCACCGTCGTAACGGTTGATGATGTTGATGAGTTCGACCAGCGCGCCGACCGGCTTGCGCTCGTAGATGCCGGTGACATTGGCCGCGCCTTCGTAACCGTACGGCTGCACGCTGCCGTTGATGCCGGCGAAGATGATGTCGATGGCGGCGTCGCCGACATAATGCTTGGCGACCAGCGCACTGGCGTTGTCGTCGACCGCGAGGATGATGTCCGGCGCGAAGTCGGCGATGCGACGGTGCGCGATTTTCTGCGCGCGGCGTTTCTGGCTGGCGTTGGCGTCTTTGGTGGCCATGAAATGATAACTGCTCTGCACCGCTTCGTCGTCCAGGGTGCGCATGATGCCCTGGTTGATGTCATAACTCCACGAGTACGCCGGGGTGTAACTGTGCAGAACGAGAATCTTCGGCTTGTCGCGCGAGGCGATGACGAACACGCTCATCTCAAGAAAGAACAGCGCCGCCAAAATCTTGACGATTTTGCCGGACGCCAAGGCGTTAAAGTTGCGCAGCATCACAACACCCCCAACAACCGCCAATACGGCAGCGACAGATAGATGGCGGCGAGTTTAAGCGCGAACACCAGCGCGTTGATGGCGTACACCCGCGGCGCATGCAGCGCCTGAAAATGCCGCTTGCCGAGCACCGCGTTGCACTGCATATAATACGACGCTTGGTACGGCCAGATGAACGATTCCGACATCATGAGAATGATAAACCCGACCAGCCACGCATAACTGCCCAGCACCGCCACCGCGGGAATCAGCGCGCCGGCCAGCAGGATGACGGTGGCGTTGATGGTGATGAACAACCGAATCACGAACACCAGCGCCGACAACAAAAAGATAAACAGGTGAATGTTGTCGTCGACATAGCGCATCAGCCATTGAAACCGCGCCACCACCAAGTCGTTCAGTTCCAAACCCTGCAGGACATTGGTAAAGCCGACCATGGCGCCTAAGAAAATCAAAAATCCCCAGTCGATGCTGTTGGAGATTTGCTTCTGGTTGATGATGTTGAAGAACAGCAGCGCGAAAAACAAAATGAACGCGACCAGGTGAATCTCGATGTGGTGGTATGAATAAGTGGTTACCAGCAAAATAAAACTGGCGAGCGCGGCGCAGCCGACCATTTCCTGGCGGCCGACCGGCGGCAACGCGCGGTATTGCCGTTCAATCATCTCGGCGTCGATGGTGATTTGTTCGCGGTTGAAAAACAGCAGCGCCTGCGCGATGAGAAACAACACGAGAAGAATCACCCCCGGCAGCAGCGCGGCAATCATCCAGAACAAATAGTTGAAACTGTACTGGTCTTGACTCGACAGCATGCCCCACAGCAGCAGGTTGATGGACTTGGCGCTGAGAAACACCGGCGACAGCAAACTAATGCCGGCCAGCAGCGCGACCACCAAGCGTTGATGCTCTTTGGAACCCGGCGGGATTTGCTTCAGCGCGTCCTGCAAAAACGGCGCAATCAACGCCGCGCGACCGTTGGTGCTGGGAATGAACGGCGTCGCCAGCAAGCCGAACAAAAACACGATGGATGAAAACAAATACTTATTCTTCGGCCGCCACTTGTGCATGGTGAACAGCATGATGCGGTTGCTCAAACCCGAACTCATAATCACGCTGCTGAGGCTGAGCACGCTGAGCGCGAGGAAAAACACCTGCGAACTGTAACCGGAGAACACCGCCTCCGGCGGCGCCACCCCCAACGACAGCAAGCCGACCAGCAAAAACACGCTCGGCACGAAGTCCGGCAGCAACCGGAACACCCACATAATCACCGCGCACAGCAGAATCAAAATGCAGTAGCCGACCGACTTGGTGACTTGCAGCGCCTCCCAGTCGACCGCGTAATAAACCGACAGCGGCACGATGAGCAGCGTCAGCCAGCCGAGCGGCTGCACGAAATCAACCAGTGTCGCGGCCGGGGACGCCGGGGATGCCGCAGCGGCCGGCGCTTGCGGGCGGTCGGGGTTGGCGGGTGAATGCATGGCGGCGGCGGGGGACGATTGGTTGCGCGCGTTGGCGGCGATTATAATTTAAGCGGCGGTGAAATACGCGCGGTTAACCGCCTCGATGTCATCCACGGACAGCACGCCCGCGGATTGTTTCAGTTGCAAGCCGGACAAAATATAATCGTGAATCGCGCTGATTAAATCAATCTCCGACTGCACCAGCAAATTCTGCGCTTCCAGCACTTCGTTGCTGGTGCGGTCGCCGCGCGCGAAACCGTCGCGAGTCGCGTCCAACTTTTTGCGGTTGGAATCGACCAAGGATTGCAGCGCGAAAATTCGTTTGTGCAGATTCTGCCGGTTGCGGTATAAATCGGTCACGCGCTGCTGCACAAGTTTCGATTGCCGCGTGATGCGCAACTGCTGCAACTCGTAAGCCACCTGCGCGGTTTGCAACTGCGCTTGCTGCAGGCCGCCGTGCCACACCGGCATTTCCAGCGCCACCACCGCCTCGCGGTTGGTGTCGCCGACGCCGGACAGCGAGAACGGCGCATTCGACCGCGACCGCGACCAAGTCGCGCGAAAAGTTACCGTGGGGTAAAACTCCAACTCGGCGTGGCGAATGTCGTCGGCCGCGATGTCGAGGCGCAGGCGCGCCAGGCGCAAGTCGTGGTTTTCCCGCGCCGCGGTTTGCAGCCAGTCGGCAAGCGGCGGGTCGGCGGTCTGCTGGATTTTTTCCAAGTCCGGCGCGACCGGGGCCACACTGTACACAGTACCGTCAGCACCGTCGCCGCCGTCGGCCGCGGCCCCGATATACAGCACCAACAACTGGCGGCTGTTCGCCAAGTCGTTTTCGGCCGTGATGACGGCCACCCGCGCCAAGTCCAAATCGGCCTCGGTCTCGGTCAAGTCGAGAATGGTCGACTCGTGAATCTCGAACAGCGTGTCGACCACTTCCTTGTGCGCCTCGACCGCCTCGACATTGCCGCGCGCCAGGCGCAGCCGCGAGGCCGACGAGAGCACGCCGAAATACGCTTCCGTAACATTGATGATGTTGGAGAGCACCGCCTGGGCGTTCTCGATGCGCGCCAATTGCAGGTTCTTGTCGGCGGTCGAATACTGCGCGCGCTGGCGCGCGTTCCACAGCGACTGGGTCAGGCGCAAACTCTCGGCGTTGCCCTCCGAGTTGCCGTCGATGAGCAGGTTTTCGCGGTGCGTGGCCGAGGCCACGGCGCTCACCTGCGGCAACAACGGCGCCTGGGCGGCGCGCTTTTGCGAGCGCCGCGCCTCGATTCCTTTGCGCGCAATCTGAACCGACTCGTCATGCGCCAGGCCGAGTTGCACCGCGCGCAGCAGGTCCATCTCGGCGGCGGCCACGGGGGCGACCGCGGCGGGGGCGGCGGCGGCGGATGCCTCGCCACCTTCGGCGGCAACCGCGGATGCGGCGCCGCCGAAGGTGAGGTAAACGCCGGCCGTAACGGCCAGCGCGACGAGAAGCGAGGCGGCGGTTTTCCCGGCGAAACTTCGAGAGCGTACTATTCCCGAGGTCGCGCTACGCATCTTCCCCTTCGATGTAGGGCAGGACGATGTGCACCAGTTTGTCGGTGTTGAACAGCAACTCCACGGTCGTGTTCGGCGGGATGTCCACGCCTTCCGCTTTCAGCACCGCGGTCGGGTCGGCCTCGAGTTTGGCGCGGAAGTCCGGGTCGCCGTAGTACTTGGCGAGCACATCGGAAAACGCCTGCTGATTCTTCTCGAACTCTTTCTCGTCTAAATCGATTACATCGCCCATGGTGGAAGCCCTCCGGAATGGGTTGAAGTTGGGAAAGCCGGCCGCCGTATCAAGGTGGGCCGGATTTCCGCCTGATATTCGCCGCGTAGCGCGCGCGCCGCCCGGCGAATTTCCGCGCAGTATAACCGAAATTTTGAGATTTGCAATTGCCGAATCGGCCGAATCGCGACCGCGGGGAAGGGGTCCGGCCGCGCCCGGCCCCGCGCCGCCATTTCCCCGCGGCCGCGCCGGGGCTCAGCCACCGTGCCGCTCGCCAACGCCCGCGCCTCGGCCATCGCACCACTTCGCCAACGCCCGGGCATCAGCCACCGCGGGACCACCCCGGCCCGCGCCGGCGTTGGCGCTTACCGCCGCTTCCCCGTCTTCCCGGTCGGCCGCCGTCCGCGCTTGAATTCGCGCACCGCCCGGCGGGTGAAATCGCCGGCCGCTAACCGCCCGCTGACCGCCGCGCGCGCGGCAAGCAATTCGTCCCAGTCCTCGGCGTCGCGCCAAAACGCGCGTTTGAGTTCGCGCATCGCCTCCGGATTGCAAGACGCCAGCCGCGCCGCCAACGCCTGCACCGCCGCGTCCAACGCCGCGGTCGAATCCAGCACCCGCGCATACAGCCCTTTTTCCCGCGCCCATTCCGCGTCATAAAACGAATCCGAATCGATGGCCAACTGCGAGAACGCGCTCACGCCGATTTTGCGCGCCACCGCCGGCCCCACCACGAACGGCCCCAAGCCGATGCTCAACTCGCTCAGTTTCACCGCCGCCTCGCGACTCGCCAGCGCGTAGTCGGCGGCCGCCGCCAGCCCGACCCCGCCGCCGACCGCCTTGCCGTGCACGCGCGCGATGATGAACTTAGGGCACGCGCGCATGGCGTTGATGACGCGCGCGAAGCCCTCAAAAAACCGCGCGCCGGCCGCGGCCGCGGCGCTCGCATCCGCGGCATCGGCGACCGCCGCGACCGCCGTCAATTCGTCAAAACTCGCCCCGGCGCAAAACGCCCCGGCCCCGCCGCCGCGCAACACCACCACCCGCGCCCGCTCATCCCCGCCGGCCCGCTCAACCGCCCCGGCCAGTTGCTCCAGAATCCCCCCCGGCAAACTGTTATGCGCCGGATGAAAAAACTCCACCACGGCGACACCGTCGCGGACCCGCCGCTTAACCCACGGCGCGGCGCTCATAACAAAAACGCCTTGGTTACACCGTCGACCAAATGATTCATCACGATTCCCCGTACCAAAAGTCTGCGAACCGCAAAGTGTAGCACGCCCGAGCGCCCTTCCAGCCACACAAACTTGCCCGGCATCCAGTGCATTTAAGCCGGCGACCGATGGCGGCGGGGTGTATAGCGGAATTTTGCGGGTGGGGGGAAATTTGTTTGACCGGCGGGGGCGGGGGTTTTAGTTTGCCGCTTGTGACCGCGCGATGCCGCGCAATTCATCAACCGGAAACCAGCACTCCATCAACCGGAAACGCGCAATCCATTAACCGGAAACCGCAATCCATCAACCGGAAACGAGGTGACGACCATGAACGAGAACACGAGCGGGGATTTTTGCCCCATCCCGGAAATGGCCGGCGCGCACTGGTCGAAGCGCTACCGCGAGGACGCCGATTTTCGCGCCGGCTTCGACCGCGACCCGACCGCGGCGCTGGCCGAGGAAATCGGCGGCGCGATTTCGCCGGAGGTCGAGGTGGTGGTGCACCGCAGCCAGCCGCATGAAATCCACATCGTGGTGCCGGCAACGGACGGGCTGAGCGACGCGGAATTGAGCGGGATTACGGCCGGGCACGACTTCGATTACAGCGCCTCGCCGGTGTCCACCGGGCCGTTCGCCGGCTACCCGCTGGACAAAATTCCGGAGTGGTACCGGCGGCTGTACCGACTCGACCCGTGAGCCGGACCAAAAAAAATTCGGGGGTCCGCGAGAAGGTGGTTGTCAGCACTGCAACCCGCGGATGAGCCCCCCGATTAGGCGCATGACCCGCATCCCAACCCCCCAGCAGGCATGCGGGCGCGTGTGCGCCGCAAAGGTAATTTCGACCATAACACAAAATAACGCGCGGATGTCAAGCGCTTGAAAACGGCGGGATGGCGACATCCGCGGGCGCCGGCGGGTTAATTTCTCCGCCGGTGCCCAAGACTGCCACTCCGGCGACAGCCGGAGTCCAGAGTCTTTCCGGCGATTCCGCGATGTGGCAAATTTGCCATAATTGCGGCGCTTCGCGCCGGCAATTAAAGACTCTGGCTTCCTGAGCGGTGAAAAACATAGTCGCTACGCTCCTTGTTTTTCTACCGTCAGGAATTGCGGCGTTGCCTCACCCCGCCTGCAACTCCGCGTGGTAGGACGACCGCACCAGCGGCGCGGAAGCGACATGGGCGAATCCCAGTTGTTCGCCGACGGCGCCCAACGCGCGGAATTCTTCCGGCGTCCAGTATTTTTCCACCGCCAAGTGGTGCGCGCCGGGCTGCAGGTATTGGCCGAGGGTCAGGCGGTCGACGCGGTGCGCGCGCAAGTCGCGCATGACTTCGATGACTTCGTCGCGGCGCTCGCCGAGGCCGAGCATCAATCCGGATTTGGTCGGCACTTGCGGGCAGCGTTGTTTGCTGCGCAGCAGCAGGCGCAATGACTCCGCGTAGTCGGCGCCGGGCCGCGCGGTTTTATACAAGCGCGGCACCGTCTCCAAGTTGTGGTTGAACACATCGGCCGGCTCAGACGCGAGAATTTCCACCGCCTTGTCGATGCGGCCGCGAAAGTCCGGGGTGAGGATTTCGATGCGCAAGCCCGGGCAGTCGCGCCGCAGTTGGCGGATGCAGGCGGCGAAATGCGCGGCGCCGCCGTCGCGCAAGTCGTCGCGGTCGACCGAGGTGATGACCGCATAATTCAACTTCATGGCCGCGACCGTGGCGCTCAAACGGCGCGGCTCGCCGGCGTCCAGCGGGTTCGGGCGGCCGTGCGCGACATCGCAGAACGGGCATCGGCGGGTGCAGATGTCGCCCATGATGAGAAAGGTGGCGGCGCCGGCGCTGAAACATTCGCCGAGGTTTGGGCAGGCCGCTTCCTCGCAGATGGTGTGCAGACCGTGCGCGCGCAGGGTTTTTTTCAGGTCGGCGACGGCGCGGCTGCCGGTGAAGGCGGCGCGGATCCACGGCGGTTTGCGCAGGCGTTGCGCGCGCGGTTGCGGTGGCGGCGGAGCGACCTTGACCGGAATGCGCGCCATTTTGTCGGTGCCACGGAGTTTCTCGCCGCGGATGATGGGACGGGGACGGGGCCGCGGCGGTGCGGACGGTGACGGTGATGGTGACGGTGATGGTGACGGTGACGGTGACAGCGGCGACGGTGACGGTGATAGTGACGGTGACGGTGACGGCGACGGCGATGACGGCAACCGCGACTCAGTCGCGGCCGCATCGCCCACCGCCGCCGCGCTTTCCACCGGCGGCAAGTTATCCGTCGTCGTCATCCGCGTAATCCGACAGCGGCGGGCAAGTGCAAACCAAGTTCTTGTCGCCGTAGACATTGTCGACGCGGCCGACCGGCGGCCAGTATTTGTTGGCGCGCGCATCGGCGGTGGGGAAGAACGCGCGGCGGCGCGGATACGGAAATTGCCAGTCGTCGCCGACGAGGAGGTGGTAACTATGCGGCGCGTTGACCAGCAGGTTGTCGTCGCGCGCGAATTTCCCTTCTTCGATTTCGCGGATTTCGGCACGGATGGAAATGAGCGCGTCGCAGAATCGGTCGATTTCCTGTTTCGACTCGCTCTCGGTCGGCTCAATCATCAGCGAGTCCGGCACCGGCCACGACATGGTCGGCGCGTGGTAGCCGTAGTCGATGAGACGCTTGGCGACATCCTCGACCGTGACCCCGCTGGATTCTTTGAACGCCGCCAAACTGATAACGCATTCATGCGCGACGCGCCCGCCGGCGCCGCGGTACACCACCGGATAATGCGGGTCGAGACGGTGCGCGATGTAGTTGGCGTTGAGAATCGCGACTTGGGTGGCGCGGCGCAAGCCGTATAAACCCAACAAGCGCATATAGGCCCACGAAATCGGCAGCACCAACGGCGAACCAAACGGCGCGCCGGACACGGTGCCGAGGGAATCGCCGGGGTCGTTTTGGTCGCGGCCGTGGTCACCGTCACCGTCGCCGCCACCATGTTGTTTGCGGACGCCACCGTTACGATTGCAACTCACCACCGGATGGTCGGGCAGGAACGGCGCGAGGTGTCGCGCCACGCCGATGGGGCCCATGCCGGGCCCGCCGCCGCCGTGCGGAATGGCGAAAGTTTTGTGCAAGTTCAGATGCATCACATCGGCGCCGATTTCGGCCGGGCGGCAGATGCCGACCATCGCGTTCATGTTCGCGCCGTCGAGATACACCTGGCCGCCGTTGTCATGCACCAGTTCGCAAATCCGCCCGATGCCTTCTTCGAACACGCCGTGCGTGGACGGATAGGTAATCATCGCCGCCGCCAACTTCGCGCTGTGCCGCTCGGCCTTGGCTTGGAAATCGTCGAGGTCGATGTTGCCGTTGGCGTCGCACTTCACAACCACCACTTGCATGCCGGCCATCACCGCGCTGGCCGGGTTGGTGCCGTGCGCGGATTGCGGAATCAAACACACATCGCGCGCAACATCGCCGCGCGAACCATGCCATGCGCGAATGCACAACAGGCCCGCGTATTCGCCTTGCGAGCCGGCGTTGGGTTGGAAACTGAACGCGGCGAAGCCGGTCAACTCGCACAGCATCGCATCCAACTTGTCGATGATGCGGTGGTAGCCGCGCGCATGTTGTTGCGGCGCGAACGGATGAATGTGCGCGAACAACGGATTGGAAATCGGCTCCATCTCCGACGCCGCGTTCAACTTCATGGTGCAAGAGCCGAGCGGAATCATCGACCGCGACAGCGTGATGTCCTTGCTGGCGGTGCGCCGCAAGTAACGCATGAACTCGGTCTCGGAACGGTAGCGGTGGAAATGCGGGTGTTCAAGAAATTTACCGGCGCGTTGCAACGCGGCCGGAATCGACGCCGCCAAGTCGCGGTTAAACCACGCGCCGCTGACCGCGCCGGCGGTGGCCCCGGCGAACACATGCAACAAGCCTTCGACTTTTTCCGGACTGATGGTCTCGTCGAGACTGATGCCGAGATGGTCGGCGTCGATGAATCGCAAGTTGTAGCCGGCTTGTTCCGCGGCGTCGAGCAAACGGCGCGCGCGGCCCGGCGTATGCACCGTGAGCGTGTCGAAGAAGTTGCGGTGCACGATGTCAAAACCCAACTGCGCGAGTTGTTCGGCCAAGGCGCGGGTCAGACGGTTGATGCGCCGGGCGATGCGGGTCAAACCTTCGGGACCATGGTACTGCGCGTAAAAAGTCGCCATAATCGCGAGCAACACTTGCGCGGTGCAGATGTTGCTGGTGGCCTTGTCGCGGCGGATGTGCTGCTCGCGGGTTTGCAGCGCCATGCGGTATGCGCGTTCGCCGTTGGCGTCGATGGAAACGCCGATGAGACGGCCGGGAATGCTGCGTTTGTATTGCTCGCGGGTGGCGATATACGCCGCATGCGGCCCGCCGAATCCCATCGGCACGCCGAAACGCTGCGCGCTGCCGACCGCGATGTCGGCGCCGAGTTCGCCGGGCGGGGTGAGCAGCGTCAACGCCAGCGGGTCGGCGGCCATGACCGCTAACGCGCCGCGCTTGTGGAGCGCGTCGATGAGCGCGCGGTGGTCGCGGAGGCGGCCGGATGCGCCGGGGTATTGCAGCAGCGCGCCGAAACAGTCGCCGGGGTTGCCGTGGTTGTTGTCACCGGGGTTGTTGTCACCGTCGCCGTCACCGTCACCACCGTCGCCAACATCAAACGCATCGAAGTCCACCACCACCGCGTCGATGCCGAACGGTCGCGCGCGCGTTTGCACCACCGCGATGGTCTGCGGCAGGCAGTCGGCGCTCAGCAAAAAACGCTTGGACTTGTTTTTATTAACGCGGCGCGCCAGCATCATCGCTTCCGCGGCAGCGGTGGATTCATCGAGCAAGGAGGCGTTGGCGATTTGCAAACCGGTCAAGTCGATAATCATCTGCTGAAACGACAACAGCACTTCCAGCCGCGCTTGACTGACCTCCGGTTGATACGGCGTATAGGCGGTATACCAATCCGGGTTTTCCAGCACATTGCGGCGAATCACCGGCGGCGTCACGGTGCCGTAGTAGCCGAGGCCGAGCATGGAAATCGCGGCGCGGTTGTCGGCCGCGACCAAGCGACTCAACTTGTTCAGACGGTTCTCGTCCAACGCTTCCGGCAACTTGAAACGGTGTTGACTGCGAATCGACGCCGGCACCGTCTGCTCGATGAGTTCGTCCAGCGACTCGACGCCAAGCGCATCCAACATCGACGCCAACTGCTCCGGATTGGAACCGATATGGCGAACCGTGAAATCGTCTGCGCGCGGCATGGTGGTTTATGGGTTGAAGTGGATGGGTGACGGTTGTCAGCGTTGACGGTGGCGAAAACATTTTCGCCGCGGCGGCAAATACTCTATTCCAACGCGTCGATGAGTTTTTGATACGCATCAGAATCGAGCAGCGCATCCAACTGCGCCGGCTCGGTCGCGCGCATTTGATAAAACCATCCGCCGCCTTCCGGGTCATCGTTGACCGTCTCCGGCGCATCAGCCAACGCGGCGTTGACTTCGGTCACCACCCCGGTCAGCGGCGACTTGACATCGCCCGCGGCCTTGACCGATTCCACCACCGCCGCTTCCGCGCCGGCGGTTACTTCGTCGCCGACCGCCGGCAACTCGACATAAACGATGTCGCCGAGTTGCTGCTGCGCGTAGTCGGTGATGCCGACTCGATACGCGTCGCCTTCCGCGCGCGCCCACTCGTGGTCTTCGGTGTATTTCATGGCAGTGTCCTCTTGAGTCAAATGTTAACGGTGTTCAACGATGATAGCGATGCGCGACGAACGGCAGTTTTGCCGCCGCGACTTCGATGCGTTTGCCGCGCACCACTGTGTACATGGTACCGGCGTCCGCATATTCGCGCGCGACATAACCCATCGCCACCGGCCGGCGCAGCGTTGGGCTGAACGCGCCGCTGGTGACGACGCCGACCGCCGCCGCCGTGGACGCGCACAACAACTCGGCCCCGGCGCGCACCGGCGCGCGGCCGGCCGGCAACAAGCCGACGCGCAACCGCGCGGTATTTGCCGGCAGTTGCGCCGCGATAATTTCCGCGCCGGGATAGCCGCCGGCGCGCGCGCCGCCGGGCCGCCGCGCCTTCGCCACGGCCCAGTTTAACCCGGCCTCAACCGGCGTGGTGGCGACGGTGATGTCGCTGCCATGCAAGCACAGCCCGGCCTCCAAGCGCAACGAATCGCGCGCGCCGAGGCCGGCCAGTTGGACTCGGGAATCCTCCAGCAGTCGCCGCGCCAACGCCGCGGCATCGGCGTTTGCGACCGACAACTCGAAGCCGTCCTCGCCGCTGTAACCGGAGCGCGAAACGATGCAGTCGACGCCGGCGACGCTTATCTCGCGCGCTTGCATGAACTTGAAATCATCGAGGTTGGTGTCGTCGACAACGCCGGCCAGCACCGCGCCCGCGGCCGGCCCCTGCAACGCCAACAACGCGCGTTCCAACCACTCGACTGTGCCGCCGCCGGATTCAAAAGCGCCGCGCAAGCGTTCAAAATCATGTCGCTTGCGCGCGGCGTTGACGACTAACATAAACCGCGCGCCGAGGCGCTGCGCCATCAAGTCATCGAGAATGCCGCCTTGTGAATTGGTCAGCAGCGCGTATCGTTGCATCCCCGCGGTCAATGATAAAAAATCAGCCGGCATTAACTTCTCCAACACCGCGGCCGCGGATGCCAAGTCACCGTCGCCGCGCACTGTCATCTGCCCCATGTGCGACGCATCAAACAAGCCGGCCGATTCGCGGGTGTGCAGATGCTCTTTGATAATGCCGTCGCGGTAATGCAGCGGCATGTGGTAACCGGCGAACGCGGTCATCTTGCCGCCGCATTCGAGGTGCAACGCATGCAGCGGTGTGCGCCGCAACGACTCCGAACTTGAATCACTCATGCGCTTGCGGCCGCCGCGGCCTTCGCCGTCGATTGAATGCGCGCCGTGGTCGCGCGGTATTTGTCGCATTTGTCGAGAAAGCCGCGGGTGCTGACCGGCATCGGCACGCGCACATTGGCAATCCATGTAATCAAATGTTTGCCGGCGCGCAGGATGCGCGTGCCGCGTTTGATGTGACGCTCCAACGCGGGCGCGGAATCATCCGGAATCGCGGCCATAAACTCCAGCAACTTCTCGCCGTCGGCGACAAACTGCGGCCACACTTGATAGTAATCGGAATCGCTGCGAAAGATTTCGCATTCCTTCTTGGCGATGCGAATGAAGTCATCGACCAACTCGCCGGCGCCGGCGAACCATTCCAAGTTGCACACCGTCAACTGCAGCACTTCGCCGATTTGGTCGATTTGCCGCATCGCTTGGGCGACTTTGCGGTAGCGGCTCAAGTAGTAGTCGGCAATCGGCATGGTGAACACCTTGACCGGCTCGCCCCACAACTCGTCCACGCCCTCCTCGCCGCTGTGGTGTTTGACATGCACGCTCAACTCCAGCGCCTCGGTGAAGCAGTTGGCGCACTCGCGCATCAGTTCGTTGTCGCGGGTGATGCGAATGCCGCGCTCTTCCAAGTCGACGATGGTGGTGAAGATGTCGGTGGCGCGGTTGAACAGCGCGCCGGCCAACATCGCGGCCGCGACGCGCTTGCGCCGCGCATCGGTTTCCTTCTCCCACGCGCCGCGCGCTTCGTCGAGTTTGTCGCCGGGCGTGTTGATGCCCGGCTCGGTGTGATGAAAGGTGCGGCGAGTCAGCGCGTCGAGCAGTTTCTTCTTCGCCGACAGGGTCTCGGCCGGCGGCTCGTAGTAGCGAATCCAGTAGTGGTCGAAAAAGATGTGCGCGACTCCGTCGATATGCCGGATGGCGCCGTTTTCAATGGGCGTGTTCATGGCCTGCATGGTATCTGCGATGCGCCGATTATAAACGCAAGCGGGAGGCCGGTGACGGCGGCGGGATTGCAACGCATCGCGCTTTCACCGCCGCCGCGCGCCCGGCCCGACGACAGCCGCCCTACCGTCACCTCGACGACACGCCCACCGCCACTCCGGCGACAGCGCCCTACCGTCACCCCAACGACAGCGCCACTGCCACTCCGGCGACAACCCCACACCGCCACTCCGGCGACAGCCCCACCGCCACTCCGGCGACAGCGCCCCACTGCCACTCCGGTGGCACCCCCCCACCGCCACTCCGGTGGCAACCGGAGTCCAGAGTCTTTAACTGCCGGCGCGAAGCGTCATCATGCCCACGGTCTCCCCCGCCGTCACGCCCACGGTCTCCCCCGCCGTCACGCCCGCACGGCCGAAGGCCGTCATTCCCGCAGGTTTTTAAGCGGGAATCCAGAGTCTTTGCTTTTCGTTTG
>JAPPPS010000010.1 GCA_028817405.1 Gammaproteobacteria bacterium | reverse complement strand
GATTTACTTCACCATCGCCGCGACTTGGGGCGGTTATACGCTGCTGAAAAAGCGCACAAGACTGTCATCTCTGGAGGGGCTTCTTGTCGAGACCACGGTGCTCAGCGGGGTGTTACTCTTTGGACTCGCCCTGCCATTCGCTGACGACATTGCGCCCGGCCTCGGCAACTTGGTGGCGCATCCGCTACTAGCCTTAAGCGGCATCGTCTCGGTCGTGCCGTTGGTGATGTTCGCCATTGCCGCCCGGCAGCTGAGTTCCTACACGATGGGCCTCCTGCAATTTGTTCTGCCCACCGCACAATTGGTGGTCTCGTTCTGGTATTTCGGCCAAATCGCCACGCCGCTGACTTACGCTTGCTTCTTTGTCATCTGGGCGGTTTTGTTCGCAGTCTCGGTGCGCGGGCGGGCGGCGAATTAACACGGCGCGGACGGTGATGCGGCGGCGCGGACGGTGATGCGGCGACGCGGACGGTGATGCGGCGACGCGGACGGTGATGCGGCGACGCGGACGGCACACGGCGACGGTTCACGGCGGACGGTGCCGCGCGCAGCCGAGATGCGCGCATGTCATTTCCCGCGCGATATGCGATACTCGCGCGCTGTGTTACCAAAACCGGGCCGGGCGCGCGCCAGCGTTGGCGGCGCGCCGGGCAATCCATCCACCTAAACCACCATGTTTTCACCGACGAGGAAACCGAAATGAAACGCAGACAGATTCTCAAAGGCGCGGCCGGCGTGGCTGCGGCCGGCGCGGCCACCGTGGGCGTGGTCGGCTGCACCCAAGACGACGGCGAGAAGGCCGCCCTGCAGCAGCAGTTGGACGACGCCAACGCCAAAATCGCCGAGATGACCGCGGCCCAGCAAGCCCCGGCCGCGGCCACCGGGCGCATCGATGTGGCGATGGTGTCCACCTGGCCGCGCGACTTCCCCGGCCTCGGCACCGGCGCGCAGCGCTTCGCCAAGCGCGTGTCCGACATGAGCGACGGGCGCATCGCGGTGCAGTATTTCGCCGGCGGCGAGCGCGTCAAACCGTTCGATTCGTTCGACGAAGTGGCGTCCGGCAACGCGCAGATGTACCACGGCGCGGACTACTACTGGAAGGGCAAGCATCCCGGCTGGGCGTATTTCACCGCGGTGCCGTTCGGCATGACCTACACCGAAATCAACGCCTGGATTCGCTTCGGCGGCGGCCAAGAGTTGTGGGACGAATTGGCCGGCGGCTTCAACCTGAAGGGTTTGATGTGCGGCAACACCGGCGTGCAGATGGGCGGCTGGTTCCGGCAAGAGATGAACGCCGCCAACGACTTCAACGGCCTGAAAATGCGCATTCCCGGCCTCGGCGGCGATGTGTTGGCGAAACTCGGCGCCTCGCCGGTGTCGCTGCCCGGCAGCCAGATTTACGAGAATTTGGTGTCCGGCGCCATCGACGCCACCGAGTGGGTCGGGCCGTGGAACGACAGCGTGATGAAGTTCTACGAAGCCGCGAAATACTACTACTATCCGGGCATGCACGAGCCGGGCGCGATGTTGGCGGTCGGCGTCAACAAGGATTTCTGGGAAGGTTTGTCGCGCGCCGACCGGGTGACCATCGAGGCCGCGGCGAGCATGGAAAACGATGTGATGATGTCGGAATACAACGCCAAAAACGGCGAGTCGTTGGCGAAGTTGATTGCCGAGCAGGGCGTGCAGTTGCGCCGCTTCAACGACGACATCTACGACTCATTCGGCGAGGCCGCGGCCGAAGTGTTCGCCGAAGTGGTCGAGCACAGCGACTTGGCGCGGCGCATCCACGAGAGTTTCGTCAGGTCGCGCAGCGATGTCGGCGCCTGGGCGAAAATTTCCGACCAGGAATATGTCCGCCAACGCAACCGGGTGTTGGGGTTGTAACGGCTCCGCCGCAATGCCTGCAGGGAAGCGGGCATCCAGACGCCAGGGACGGCAATCTGGCTGATGCGTCGATGCGAGTTCAAGTCGACGAGCGCGCGCTTGCCGCCACTCCGGCGTCTTTGTCTCGCCTGTTCGCGCTTCGTCCGCCGCGATGAAAAATGAATAACCGCGCCACAACCGAATTCTTTCTGCGCGCCTCCGCCGCGTTGATGTTGGCGGCGGTGGCGTTGTTTTTGCTGCACAACTATCTGGTGCACTGGCGCGGCTGGCACGCATGGTCAGTGGGCGGGCGCGGCTGGATGCAGGCGGTGAGTTACGCCGCGGTGTTGGCGGCCACGGTGGCGACGGTGTGGCGCACCCCGGCGCGCTCGCCGCGCGACGATGCGCAACTGTACTCCGGCCTCGCCGCGTATTTAATTCGCGCCGCGTTCTGGGGCGCGCTGCTCATCGGCTTGGTCGACATGCTGATTTCATTCCTGCGCGTCGAGGGTTTTTTGGAGGCTGCGGTCGGCTCGCATCTCGCCACGCAACTCGGCCGCCCGGTGTTCCGCGGTACGCTGGTGCATTATCCGCTGCTGCTGGCATCGCTGGTCATCGCCTATTTTGTCCGGTCGCTCGGCTTCATCTGGCTGGCGTTTCTGGTGGTGTTGGCGGAGTTCCAAGTCGTGTTGTCGCGATTCGTATTCTCGTACGAGCAGGCGTTCATGGGCGACTTGGTGCGGTTCTGGTATGCGGCGTTGTTTCTGTTCGCCAGCGCCTACACGCTGCTGCACGAAGGGCATGTGCGCGTCGATGTGTTGTATGCAAACTTCACCGCGCGCGGCAAAGCGTGGTCGAACGCCGCGGGCGCGGCGCTGCTCGGCTTGCCGGTGTGCTGGACGATTTTGGTGTACGGTTTTGCCGGCAAAGGCGCCAGCATCGTCAGCCCGCTGCTGGGCTTCGAGATTTCGCAAAGCGGCTACGGCATGTATGTCAAGTATTTGATGGCCGGCTTCCTGTTAGTGTTCGCGGTGTCGATGGCGATTCAATTCACCGCCGCGTTTCTCGACAACGCCGCCACGTTACTCGACGGCGGCGAAAGCGACGAAGATAAAACGCGCGACCGCAACCGGCGCGATTCCACCCCCGGCCCGGCGCCGCGCGACTCAGTGGCGCCGGCGGCATCGGCGGCGGCCGGATGAGTTGCCGCATAATTTTCGCCGTTCAAGTCCCGGAGTCGCGCGCATCCCACAGCGCGCGCAATGGCACGGCGTGCATGCCGTCGCCGAAACTCAAGACGCGCGCGCCTCGGTATAACAGCGCGCCGCCGGCGAAATGCCGGCCGGCCGCCGCTTTGAGCGCGCGTAAACCGCGGAAGTCACGGTCGCCGACGGTGGCCGAGGCTTTGACCTCGACGCCGGCCAGGCGGAACGCATCGCGCTCAATGACGATGTCCACTTCCTTGCCGTCTTTTTCCCGGTAGTGAAAAAACCGGTGCGGCGACGGGTGCGCGCTGGCCTGCCGGCGGAGTTCCTGCAGGACGAAAGTTTCCAGCATGTGGCCGAACCGGGCGGCGTCGGATGCCA
>JAPPPS010000116.1 GCA_028817405.1 Gammaproteobacteria bacterium | reverse complement strand
GGTAGAGGAATAAGGAAGCGTAGCGACTATATTCCTCACCGATACGGAATCCAGCGTCTTTAATTGACTTTGCGACCAAGCAACAAAAAGCAAAGACTCTGGACTCCGGCTGTCGCCGGAGTGGCAGTGAGCGCGCCCGCTTAACACGTCACCCCCGCAGTGTTTTAAGCGGGGGCTGCGGGCGTGGCGGGAGGGGGGACTACGGACTCGACGGCGCGGCGCGGCGGCCGGCGTTACGGCGCGACGGCCCAGAGAATGCCGCGGGTGAGAATGCCGAACAGCGTTGCCTGCATCAGCAGCATCAGCGGAAGAACGACAAATCGAGTCAACACCCGGTCGTCTTTGCTGCGCTCATTCAGCCGCGCGAGCATTTCCTTCATGCTGACCAGCGTCTTATCAATGCGCCCGATGGATGCATCGATGCGAACAATGGCGGCTTCCGCCGTCATGACCTTGGTCTGCACAACCGCGACATCGCTCTTGGCGGCGAAATTCTCCCGGTCAACTTGACGGTCGCGAAGGTCCGTCATTCCGGCGGATTTCACAGCAACTTAATCGCCGCCACCACCGCGCTGCCGATGAGCGTGCCGATGCCGGCGTAGCCGAAAACCACCCATCTGAGAATATCGTTGCGCGCGCTGAACACATCCGCTTTGGTGGCGTAATGCTCGGCGAAACCGTCCAGCCGGGTTTTGATGACGGCTTGGCTTTCGTGCAAAAGCGCCAGGTTTTCCTGAATGGCGGCGGTGTTCTGGTCGATGCTGACGATGGCGCTTTTGACCGTCTCCATGTCGGTTTTCATGGCCGTCACATCGGCCCGCACGGCGACGAATTTCGCGCGCGGGGTGGAATCCTTCGCGGCCGGAAGGCCCGCCCGCAAATCGGCGACATCTTCCTTGGTGGCGATGCGCTCGGCCGGCAAAATCGCCTCGGCGATGCGCGTGGCGTACTTCTCTTCCATCCCGAATTCCCGCAACGCGCGGAAAATCTTGGGGTTCATTGCGGCGGCGTGGGCCATGGGGTCTCTCCTTAGGTTGGGGTTTAAGTTGGGCGGAGTGTAGCAGAAAACGGTTTTGACATCCCCATCATTTGGCATACAATCCGGCCCTCCCCAGCCACGAGATATCGACATGTTCACCAAGCGCTTTTTCCCCGTCGCCACCGTCGCCGCGGCGTTGTTCGCCGCGCCGGCCGCGGCCTGCACCGACCGGCCGTTGAACTACGGTTTTTACGCCTTCTTCGCGCCGCTGAGTTACAGCGCCGACGCGGACCCGGACGCGCCGGGCTTCAACCAACACCGCGGCTACGAGGCCGACCTGCTCAGCGCGCTGGAGGCGATGCCGGGCGCGGGCTTGGCGTTCAAGCGCAAGCCAATCGCCGCGTGGGACGACATCTGGCTGCGCCCGGCCGGCGCCGGCGACGACTACGATTTGGTCGGCGGCGGCATCACCATCCTCGAATCGCGCACCCGCGACGCCGCGGGCCGGCGCGCCGTCGCCTTCACCGAGGGCCACATCAAATTCCGCCAGTCGCTGTTGGTGCGCGCCGCCGACGCCGGCCGCCTGGCGCGCCACGCGGACTTGCGCGCCGAGGCGCGAATCGGCGCGCTGGCTTCCACCACCGGCGAGGCGCGCCTGCTGCAACTGACGGGGCTTGCCGACGCGCGCGGCGTCCTCGCCGCCGGCGTACGCGTGGATACGCCGCGCGGCATGGTGACCGCCGACGGCAGCGCCGATTATTTCATCACCGCCGCGGCCGAATCGCCGGCCCTGGCCGGCCGCCGCCACCTGCACCCGCCGCCCGGCGCGCGCATGCCGCAGGTGATTTATCTCGGCGACACCGCGGGCGAGGCCGAGTTGTTGGACGCGTTGGCGGATGGGCGCATCGATGCCGTGGCGCGCGGCGAAATCGGCAACCGCGACGCGGCCCGCGCTTCCAACGGCGCGTTGGCGGTCACGGCCGTGGATGCCGCGGCCGAACTCGGCGGCTTCGCGCTGGCGGCCGAGGACGCGGACTTGCGCGCCTGCCTCGACGCCAAAATCGCCCACCTCACCGACAACCGCCGCATCGGATACGCCGAATGGCTGGCTGATTCGACGGTGTTCATGCGCCGCGCGCGGGTGTGGGTGGAGAAATAGCGGCGGTGTGCAGAGCGCCCAGCGGCAATCGGCGGTGGCGGAGTAGGGCGGTGGCCCGCGGCGTCGATGGCGCGCCGCCCACGCCGCGCGGTGTATAACGCCATTTGCTAATCGATGAAAAAATGTTTTGACGCGGCGCGCCGCCTCGCTTAACTTGCGCGCAGGTTTCCCGCAAACGCCCTCGGAGAAGCACCATGAACGACAGCGACCGGTCCGTTGAATTAGCCGCCACGCCGGAACTGGCGGCGGCGCAGTGGTCGAAACTCTACCGCGAAGATGCCGACTTTCGCGCCGAGTTTGACAAAGACCCGCGCAAGGCGATTTCGCGCCGCGTCGGCGTGGAGTTGCCGGCGAAAATCAAGGTCATCGTGCACCGCAAAAAGGCCGGCGAGATTCACATCACCGTGCCGGAGGATGTCGAGGCCGACGCCTTCTAGGTGTCGGATGAGCTGCTGCGCGACAACAGCGGGAGCGGGGCGCGGTTCGGGGTGCCGGCGCCGGCGGGGGGGTTTCCCCCCCCCCCCCCCCCCCGCAAAATCATGCGGCTGAGTGGCGACGCGCGCCCGCGGCCTGAGCATTTTTCCTGACCATTCCCTTAACCCATCTCGCAGAGGTGATTACCATGGCAAAACAGCAACCCGAAGAGAACATCGCGCAGTTCCCGATTACGCCGGAAATGGCGGAAGCGCACTGGGCGATGCTGTATGTCGACGACGCGCAGTTCCGCGCCGACTTCGACAAAGACCCGCGCGCCGCCATCGGCCGGCTGACCGGCGAGACGGTGCCGGACGATGTCGAGGTCGTGGTGCACCGCCGCAAGCCGGGCCAGATTCATCTGGTGCTGCCGGAAGCGGTGGACGAATCCGGCGGCCTGAGCGCCGAGCAACTGGGCAGGGTGTCGGCCGCGATGTGCTACAAAACCGCGCCGACCAACTCCTGGGGCTCATACCGCCCGGTCATCGACCACAGCACCGGCCGCCCGGTGTATGAGCACAGCAACACCGGCCCGCGGCCCTAATCCGCGGTTTTCATCAACGCGCGACGCGGTTCATTATCGACGCGCCGCCGCGGCTCAACGGCGCCGCGGTTCAACGGTGCCGCGGTTCAATGGTGCCGTGGTTCATTATCGACGCGGTTAAGCCCGCGGCTGTGGTGATGTTTCACCGCGGCCGCGGGCTGTTGTTTTGGCCGCGGGTTTGTTGTTTTTAATGCCGGCGCTGGCGAGGGCCGGAAAATGCCGGGGGCCGTCATTCCGTGCGGTTGAGGAATAAGGAAGCGTAGCGCCACTATTCCTCACCGATACGGAATCCAGAGTC
>JAPPPS010000153.1 GCA_028817405.1 Gammaproteobacteria bacterium | reverse complement strand
GGGGGCTGCTGTGGACGCTGTGCGTCACGGCGCTGCTGTTCCTCTGGGCGAGGGACCCGCGGAAGGTGCAATAACGCTGCGCGCGCTCGGTGACTTCGGGCCGCGCGCGACGCCGGCGATGCCGCGGCGTCGACTTGGCGAGACTTGGCGAGAATTAACGACTTAGGCGGCAAGCCGCTGCGCAAGCGGCGACGCAAAGCCGTATAATCGCCATCGAACATTCCATGGCGGTGACGGCCGGTCTCCCCGGCGGCGATGCGTTGTGAACCCGGTCAGGTCCGGAAGGAAGCAGCCGTAGCAGTTTGTCGGGCGCGGGGGCCGGGTCGGCCGGATCCGCCACCTTGGATTGTCGCGCCCGGCGCGCCGCGTTTTTGCGTAGAATTGATTCCAAGCGTCGCCACCGTCGCCGACTGCAAACTGAACCGTCGCGACAACCGTCGCAAGCATCGCCACCGTCGCCGACCGCAACCCACACCGTCGCAACACCGTCGCAACACCGTCGCAAACAACGATGAGTTACCAAGCGCTGGCCCGCAAGTGGAGGCCAAAAGTTTTCGAGCAGGTCATCGGCCAGGAACATGTGGTCTCGGCGCTGGTCAACGGCCTCGACAGCCAGCGCGTGCACCACGCGTTCCTGTTCACCGGCACGCGCGGCGTGGGCAAGACCACGCTGGCGCGGATTTTCGCCAAGGCGCTGAACTGCGAGCAAGGCGTGAGTTCCAAACCGTGCGGCGAATGCGTGGCTTGCCGCGGCGTCGACCAAGGCAACTTCATCGACCTCATCGAAGTCGACGCCGCGTCGCGCACCAAAGTCGACGACACCCGCGAACTGCTCGACAATGTGCAATACACGCCGACCCAGGGAAGGTTCAAAATCTATCTCATCGACGAAGTGCACATGCTGTCGACGCATAGTTTTAACGCGCTGCTGAAAACCCTCGAAGAGCCGCCGGCGCATGTCAAGTTTCTGCTGGCGACCACCGACCCGCAGAAACTGCCGACCACGATTTTGTCGCGGTGCATTCAGTTTAATTTGAAGGCCATGGACACCGGCCGCCTGGCGCAGTTGCTGGAGCAAATCATGGAGGCCGAAGGCGTCGCCGGTGATTCGTCGGCGCTGTTGATTTTGGCGCGGTCGGCGAACGGCAGCGTGCGCGATGCGCTGAGTTTGCTGGACCAAGGCATCGCTTTCGGCAACGGCGAGGTGCGCGAGGCGTCGATTCGCGCGATGTTGGGCATGATTGACGATGAATTCACCTGGCAACTGCTCGACCAAGTGTGCGCCGGGCAGGCCGCGGAAGCGCTGGAGACGGTCGCGGCGATGGCGCTGCGCTCGGCCGATTTTGCCGCGGCCTTGGATGAGGTTTTGACCGCGCTGCATAATGTGTCGTTGTATCAGGTTAGCCCCGAGGCGGTGGAGTGGAAGGGCGTGGATGCGGCGGCGCTGGCGAAATTGGCGGGGAGCGCGGACGCCGAGTTGCTGCAACTTCTCTACCAAATCGCGCTGATTGGCAAGCGCGATTTGCCGCTGGCGCCGGACCCGCGCAGCGGGTTTGAGATGGTGCTGCTGCGTATGATTTCGTTCCGGCCGGAGGCCGGGGCGGCGCGGGAATCGGCGCCGGGGGCCGGGGCCGGCGCCGGTCGTACGCCAAACACCGTGGCCGGTCAGCCGAAACCGGCGGCCGCGGCCCGGAAACCCGCGACTGCCAACGCGGCCGCCGCCGAAGCAACCCCCGCGGCCGCCGCCGAATCCAGCGCCGTCGCCGAACCGGCCGCGTCAGACACCGTCGCCGAACCGGCCGCCGCCGCCAAAATCCCCATCGCGCAACTCGCCGAGGACCGCCATTGGAACGCCTGCGTTCAGCGTTGCGGCTTGAGCGGTTTGGCGCGTTTGATGATGCTGAACATGCTGCCGGAGTCGGTCGCCGGCGACACCTTGCGCATGACTTTGGACGCCGAGCACGCGCATTTACTGCAGGACGAGCGGGTGAAAAAAATCGAGCAGGCGTTGGCGGCGCAGGTGACCGGGCCGGTCAAACTGAAAGTGACGGTGCAGGCGGCCGGCGGCGACGAGACCCGTGAGACACCGTCGCAGCGCGAGGGGCGGGCGCGCGAGGCGCAGCAGCAGAGCGCCGAGGAGGCGTTTCGCAGCGACCCGCATGTGCGCGAACTGGAGGCGGCGTTCAGCGGCGAAGTGGTCAGCGGCTCGGTGCGGCCGGCGGCATCAAACGGCGCGGCTGATGTCGACGCGGTCGCGGCTGCGGCCGATATCAACGCGGCCGATGCGCCAGTTGATGCGGTCGCCGCCAACGCGCCCGCCGCGGCCGAATCACCGGCATAACCCAACCTTTTTTTCCTTCAACCACCACCACGGAGGCGCAACATGAAGCGCGGACTCGGCGACATGATGAAGCAAGCGCAGGCGATGCAGGAGAGCATGCAAAAAGCGCAGGAAGAACTGGCGGCCACCGAAGTGCGCGGCCAGTCCGGCGGCGGTTTGGTGACGGTCACCATGACTTGCCGTTACGCGGCGCGCCGCATCGACATCGACCCGGCGTTGTTCGAGGACGACCGCGAAGTGCTGGAGGATTTGGTGGTGGCCGCGGTCAACGATGCGGTGCGCAAAATCGAGGCGGCGACCGAGGAGAAAATGAGCGGGCTGACCGCGGGCTTGAATCTGCCGGGGCTGTCCGGCCTCAAACTACCGTTGTAGATGGCCGACCCGCGCGCCGTCGAGGCGCTCAAGACGGCGCTGCGGCGGCTGCCCGGCGTGGGCCCGAAGTCGGCGCAGCGCATGGCGTTTCACCTGCTGCGTCGCGACCGCGACGGCGCGCGGCAAATCGGCGCCGCCATCGCGCGCGCGCTGTCCGACATCAACCACTGCGCGCGTTGCAACAACTTCTGCGAGGCGTCGAAGTGCGCGATTTGCGCATCGCCGAAGCGCGACGCGACGCAACTGTGCATCGTGGAGACACCGGCCGACTTGCAAGCCATCGAGCAAGCCGGCGTCTACCAAGGCATGTATTTCGTTCTGATGGGCCACCTGTCGCCGCTGGACGACATCGGACCGTCGCAACTCGGCATCGACCGCCTGCTGGAATTAACCAAAACCGATGCGGTGGCGGAAATCATCCTCGCCACCAACCTCACCGTCGAGGGCCAGGCCACCGCCGATTTCATCATCGACTTGATGCAGCCGAGCGGCATTCGCGTCACCCGCCTGGCGCGCGGCATGCCGATGGGCGGCGAGTTGGAATACATGGATTCCGGCACGCTGAACCAAGCGTTCTCGGACCGCCGCGAGGTGTAGCGTGGCGAAACCCCAAGGCCGCCAAGGCCGCCAAGGGCGGGACGCGCGCGCCGGGCGCAAGCCGCGCGGCCGCGAGGCCGCGGCGCAGCGCGGCGATGGCTTGGCGCAGTTGCCGCCGCGACGGTTGCGCAATCCGTATCCGCCGGTGGAAGTGCTGAGCGCCGAGGATGTCGAGCGCATTCACGATGCGTCGCTGCGCATCCTCGAGGAAATCGGCTTGGAAATCGTCAGCGAACGCGGGCGCGAGATGTTGGTCGAGCACGGCGCGAGCGTCGACCGGGGCAGCGGCTATGTGCGCATGGAACGCGACTTGGTGCTGGAAAAAGTCGCGCTGGCGCCGCCGGAATTCACCATGCACGCGCGCAACCCGGCCCGCCATTCAACTTATGGACGCGACCACATCAACTTCGCGCTGGTCTCCAGCGCGCCCAACTGCTCGGATTTGGAAGGCGGCCGGCGCGCCGGCAACTTCCCCGACTTTTGCAAGTTCCTCAAACTCGGCCAGACCTTCAACGCGGTGAGTTTACTGGCCGGCTACCCGGTCGAGCCGGCCGACTTGCCGGTGCATACCCGCCACCTGGACGCGTATTTGGCGTTCATCACCCTCACCGACAAACCGTGGCATGCCTACAGCCTCGGCAACGGCCGCATCGAGGACGGTTTGGCGATGATTCGCATCGCGCGCGGCATCGACGAAGCGCAACTGCTGCGCGAGCCGAGCATCCTGACCGTGGTCAACACCAACTCGCCGCTGAAAGTCGACGCGCCGATGTTGGAGGGCGCGCTCATGATGGCGCGGCACGGCCAGCCGGTGGTGGTGACGCCGTTCACGCTGGCCGGGGCGATGAGCCCGGTCACCTTGGCCGGCGCGCTGGCGCAGCAGAACGCCGAGGCCTTGGGCGTCATCGCCGCCATCCAGATGGCGCGGCCCGGCGCGCCGGTGATGTACGGCGGCTTCACCTCCAATGTCGACATGAAGTCCGGCGCGCCGGCTTTCGGCACCCCGGAATACGCGCGCGCGGTGTTGGCCGGCGGGCAGTTGGCGCGCAGGTACCGCATCCCGTACCGCACCTCCAATGTGAACGCCGCCAACTGCGTGGACGCGCAAGCGGCGTGGGAATCCGGCATGTCGCTGTGGAGCGCGGCGCTGGCGCACGGCAACATGATTTTGCACAGCGGCGGCTGGCTGGAGGGCGGCCTGTGCGCGTCGTTCGAGAAACTCATCATCGACATGGAAATGGCGCAGATGATGGCCGAGACGCTGCAGCCGATTACCGTCGACGACGCGAGTTTGGCGCTGGATGCCATCCGCGAGGTCGGCGCCGGCGGGCATTTTTTCGGCGCCGCGCATACCCTGGCGCGCTACCAAAACGCGTTCTACGCCCCCATCGTCTCGGACTGGAGCAACTTTGAGACTTGGCAGGAAAACGGCGCGCAAACCGCCACTCAGCGCGCGCACCAATTGTACAAGGACCTTCTCGACGCTTTTGAGCCGCCGCCGTTGGCCCCCGGTGTGCGCGAGGAATTGGAGGAATTCGTTGCCCGGCGGCGCAAGGAAATCAAACCCGCGTGGTGAGCCGGGGCCGCGCGGCCCGGCGGGTTGGCGTGGCCCGCGCGCGCGGGGTATAATCGCGCCATTCGCCGGCGGCGAAGGCCCCGGCAGTCGCCGGCAAACACCGGCAAACACCGGCAAACCCCGGCCAAACCCCGGCAAAACCCCGACGAAACACCGGCGAAAGAGCCGCCAAAACCGCATCAAAACCGATGATTATCTACCCCGACATTGAACTGCACAACGGCCAGTGCGTGAATTTGAAGCACGGCGGCATCGAGACGCCGCGGGTGTTCGACATCAGTCCGCTGGAGGCGGCGCGGCAATTCGAGCGCGACGGCGCGGAATATCTGCATGTCATCGATTTGGACGGCGTGTTTGAGAAGGAGGGCGGCAACGCCGACGCCATCCGCGACATCATCCGCGCGGTGAATATCCCGGTGCAGGTCGGCGGCGGCATCCGCGCGCGCAGCGTCATCGACAACTGGTTCAACGACGGCGCCGAGCGCATCGTGCTCGGCACCGCGGCCGTGGTTGACCAGCGGCTGGTCGAGCAGGCCTGCGCCGCTTATCCCGGCAAAATCCTGGTCAGCATCGACGCGCGCGGCGGCCGCGCGGTGTCGCACGGCTGGAAATACGCCACCACTTTCACCGCGCTGGAGTTGGCGCGGCGTTTCGAGCGCGCCGGCGTCGGCGGCATCATCTACACCGACATCGACCGGTACGACGAACTGCCGGAGAGTAGCATGGCGAACACCACGCAGATGGCGATGGACTTGGAATGCCCGGTGATTTCCAGCGGCACCGTGCGCAACTTGGACGATGTGTCGATGCTGTCGCAACTGCCGAACATCGCGGGCGCGGTCATCGGCTGGGCGTTGTTCAGCGAGGCGATTTCGCTGGTCGACGCGCTACAATTGGCGCGGCAAAAAACCACCCGGGCCGGGTTTATTTGAGCCGGCGGCGCGCGTTTTTGGGCGGCGGCCGGCGGTCCGGAGAAAAAAACAGCGATTTTTTTCTAATTTTTCCTAAATTGAGTCAAAAATGCGCTTGACTTGCGTTCTCGGCGCGGCATAAAATCCCGCGCCCTTGAAATTGGGCGGGCGGAAACCGGCCGAAATCGGTTTGAGACCGGTCTCAAGCCGCCCAATCATGCCGCTGCAGCCGTTGTTGCGTTGTTGTTTTGACATCGGCGGCGGCGCAAACCGTCAACCGTGAAACCGTGAAACCGTGAGTCGAGTGAGTCGCAATCGCAACCGAATGTCCGAGTCGTCATCATGCCGACATTGAATCAACTGGTCAGAAATCCGCGCAGCCGCCAGGCGAAGAAGTCGAATGTGCCGGCGCTGCAGGCCTGCCCGCAGAAGCGGGGGGTTTGCACGCGGGTGTATACGACCACGCCGCGCAAGCCGAACTCGGCGCTGCGCAAGGTCGCGCGGGTGCGCCTGACCAACGGCTACGAGGTGACCACCTACATCGGCGGCGAGGGCCACAACCTTCAGGAGCACTCGGTGGTGCTGCTGCGCGGCGGGCGGGTCAAGGATTTGCCCGGCGTGAGATACCACGCGATTCGCGGCGCGCTGGACACTTCCGGCGTTGCCGACCGCCGCCAAGGGCGGTCCAAATACGGCGCCAAGCGTCCCAAATCGTAACCGGGGGCTCACGGCAGGACGGTAACCACAGACAACGGCGAGGAATCGCCGGGCGGCGCGGCCACTTCGGTGTTGCCGGTTTTGGTGTCGATGGCGCGCCGCCGCTGAATTCGAAACTCCCAGTTTGGGCGTTCCCGGGGAGTTGGCTTTTCACCGCCATCGGCGGCTCGGAAAGCGCATGACGGGGAGCCGCGACTTTTTTTTAATTCAACCGCCGGGCGGTGAGCGATTTTTTTACTTTCGCTCAGCGCGCGGCGCCGACATGTGACGAAACGAGTGATTGACAAGGCCCAGCGCCATGCCAAGACGACGAGAAGTACCGAAGCGCGACATCCTGCCGGATCCGAAATACAAGGACCGGACGGTCGCCAAGTTCATCAACATCATGATGCGAAACGGCAAGAAATCCATTGCCGAGAAAATCCTGTACGATGCCCTGGACATGATTCAGCAGCGCAACAAAAGCGACCCGGTCGAGGTTTTCAACGAAGCCCTCGAAAAGGTCAGCCCGACCGTCGAGGTGAAAAGCCGGCGGGTCGGCGGCGCGACCTACCAGGTGCCGGTGGAAGTCCGGCCCAGCCGCCAGATGGCGCTGGCCATGCGGTGGCTCATCGAGGCCGCGCGCAAACGCGGCGAGCAGTCCATGACCGCGCGCCTGGCCGGCGAGTTGTTGGACGCTTCGCAGGAGCGCGGCAACGCGTTCAAAAAGCAGCAGGACACGCACAAAATGGCGGAAGCCAACAAGGCGTTCTCGCACTACCGGTTTTAACCGTCGGCGCGCCGCAAAACCCCCGGACCGCAACCATGCCCCGTCAAACCCCGCTGCAACGCTACCGCAACATCGGTATCATGGCGCACATCGACGCCGGCAAGACCACGACCACCGAGCGCGTGTTGTTCTACACCGGCCTGTCGCACAAGATGGGCGAGGTGCACGACGGCAACGCGGTCATGGACTGGATGGAGCAGGAACAGGAGCGCGGCATCACCATCACTTCCGCGGCCACCACTTGCTTCTGGTCCGGCATGGGCCGGCAGTACCCGCAGCACCGCATCAACATCATCGACACCCCGGGCCATGTCGATTTCACCATCGAAGTCGAGCGCTCGTTGCGCGTGCTGGACGGTGCGGTGGCGGTGTTCTGCGCGGTCGGCGGGGTGGAGCCGCAGTCCGAGACGGTGTGGCGGCAGGCCGACAAATACCGCGTGCCGCGCATGGCGTTCGTCAACAAAATGGACCGCACCGGCGCCGACTTCCTGCGCGTGGTCGGGCAAATCGAGTCCCGGCTCGGCGCGCAGCCGGTGGTCATGCAACTCCCCATCGGCGCGGAGGACGCATTCGAAGGCGTCATCGACCTGGTCAAAATGAAAGCGTTGTACTGGGACCAGGACCCGATGGGCGCGAAGTTTGAAGAGCGCGACATCCCGGACGCGTACCAAGCGGCAAGCCAGGCGCAGCGCGAAAAACTGCTGGAGGCCGCGGCCGAGGCCGACGAGAAGTTGATGGAAACCTACTTCGACAGCGGCGACTTGCCGGCCGACGGTATTCGCCAAGGCATCCGCATCCGCGCGCTCGCCAACGAAGTGATTCCGGTGTTCTGCGGCTCGGCGTTCAAGAACAAGGGCGTGCAGGCGATGTTAGACGGTGTTATCGACTACCTGCCGAGCCCGGTCGAAGTGCCGCCGATTAGCGGTACGCGCCCGGACGCCGCCGCCAACGCCGACGCGCTGGTGCGCAAGGCCGACGACAGCGAGCCGTTCGCCGCGCTCGGCTTCAAAATCATGACCGACTCGTTCTTCGGCCAGTTGGTGTTTTTCCGCGTCTACTCCGGGGTGTTGAACTCCGGTGATGTGGTCTACAACTCGGTCAAAAGCAAGAAGGAGCGCATCGGCCGCATCCTGCAGATGCACTCCAACAACCGCGAGGACATCAAGGAAGTGCGCGCCGGCGACATCGCGGCCGCGGTCGGTTTGAAGTTCGTCACCACCGGCGACACGTTGTGCGACCAGAACCAGCCGGTGGTGCTGGAGCGCATGGAATTCCCGGAGCCGGTGATTTCCCAGGCGGTGGAGCCGAAGACCAAAAGCGACCAGGAAAAGTTGGGCATCGCGCTCGGCAAACTGGCGCGCGAGGACCCGTCGTTTCAGGTGCGCTCGGACGAGGAATCGGGCCAGACCATCATCTCCGGCATGGGCGAGTTGCATCTGGAAATTATCATCGACCGCCTGAAGCGCGAGTTCAATGTCGACGCCAACATTGGCCGTCCGCAGGTGGCGTACCGTGAGACCATCACCGCCACCGTCGAGCAGGAACACAAGCACGCCAAGCAGACCGGCGGGCGCGGCCAGTACGGCCATGTGTTCATCCGCCTGGAGCCGCGCGAGTTGGGCGCGGGCTATGAATTCGTCGACGAGATTAAGGGCGGCGTGGTGCCGCGCGAATACATCCCGGCGGTCGACAAAGGCATTCAAGAAGCGATGCAGTCCGGCGTGGTCGCGGGTTATCCGGTCATCGATGTCAAGGTCACGCTGTACTACGGTTCCTTCCACGAAGTGGATTCTTCCGAGCACGCGTTCAAGGCGGCCGGCATTCAGGCGTTCAAGGACGGCGCGCGCAAAGCCGCGCCGCAGTTGCTGGAGCCGCTGATGGCGGTCGAGGTGGTGACGCCGGAAGAGTACATGGGCGGCGTCAACGGCGACTTGTCGTCGCGGCGCGGCATGATTCAAGAGATGGAAGATTCGCCCGGCGGCAAAGTCATCAAAGCCGAGGTGCCGCTGTCGGAGATGTTCGGCTACGCCACCGCGCTGCGCTCGGCGACCCAGGGCCGCGCCACTTACACCATGGAATTCCAGAAGTACGCGCCGGTGCCGGTCAGCGTCGCGGAAGCCATCAAGGCCGCCTAACCGTTATATCCGTTACGGAGGAAACAACCGATGTCCAAAGCCAAATTTGAGCGAACCAAGCCGCATGTGAATGTGGGGACGAT
>JAPPPS010000084.1 GCA_028817405.1 Gammaproteobacteria bacterium | reverse complement strand
TTGGGCGCGCGCGTGCTGGAGCAGGAGCATCGGATTTACCCGCAGGCGATTCAGCGACTTGCGGAACAGCGGGCCGCGGGCGGCGAATCGACAGCGGCGACGGTGGCGACAGCGGCGACGGTGGCGACAGCGGCGACGGTGGCGACAGCGACGGGGGCGGCGCGGTGATGGCGGGGGCGGTTTTATTTTTGCGCGTGTTGGTGGTGGTCACTGTAACAGTGACTGTGGCCGGCGCATTAAGTACCGTCGCCATCGCCGCCGCATTGGAATCACCGGCCGCCGCCGCGGTTATACTCCCGCCAACCGCCCCGACCATGAACGCCCACCCCAAACTCCGCGTCGGCCTCTTGCTGTGCGACGATGTCGACCCGTGCGCGCAGGCGCAATACGGCACTTATGCCGCGATGTTTCGGCGGCGCATCGGCGGCGCGGACGCGGGCTTGCAGTTGCACCCGATGCGCTGCGACTTGGGCGAGTTGCCGAACGCGCCGGGCGACTTCGACGCCTATCTCATCTCCGGCTCGCGCCATGCGGTCTACGACGCGCACGCGTGGATTGCGCGCCTGCAATGTTTCGTGCGCGACTGCCATGCGCGGCGCAAAAAAACCGTCGGCATCTGCTTCGGCCACCAACTCATCGCCCACGCCTGCGGCGGCGAGGCGCGAAAAGCCGATGCCGGCTGGGGCCTCGGCGTGCACCGCTCGCGCATCACCGCGCCGCAACCGTGGATGCTACCGGGCGCGGCCGACTCCCCCGACTCCCCCGACTTCCCCGACTTCCCCGACTACCGATTGGTCGCGATTCACCAAGACCAAGTGACCAAGTTGCCGCCGAACTTCCGCGTCATCGCCGCTGGCGATTTTTGCCCGGTGAGTATGTTGGTCGACGACGGCGTGATGTTGGGCGTGCAGGGGCATCCGGAATTTAGTCGCGCGTTCTGCGAATTCCGCATCCACGCGCGCCGCGCGCAACTCGACGCAGGGGTATACCGTCGCGCGCTGGAATCGCTGAAGTTGCAGCCGGATGCGGCGCGGGTGTGCGAGTGGATTGCGCGGTTTATCCGTGGTGGTGGCGCGCCGGTTGCGGCGGTTGAGTCGGTTGAGTCGACCGCGCCGGCCGGCGATGAATAACGCCCGGCGGTCAACCGTCGCCGTCGCCGGCACCGTCGCCGCCGGCATGCGCAAAAAAAGAAGGCGCTCAAGAGAGCGCCCAACAAACACCAACGGAGGAGGGATAATGGTTCAGGCCGCTTGTTTGACCTCGGTCACCGTCTCGGCCACCGCCACCGCGCCGCCGAGGCCGCGCAGGCGGATGAGGTCCGGATACGCGCCGTTGACCGCGTCGCGAATTTGGTACCGCTCGATGCCGATGTCGCGCAGTTGCGCGTCCGGCATCGCGCTCAACTCGCGCACCGCGATGCGGCGGTTGTTCCAAGCCCGCAGCGCCGCCCAAGCGCGCGCCAGCGATGCCAACAGCGCGCCGGGGCCGCCGGCGCGAAAGCGGGTGTGGATGATGTTGTCGGCGCGGTCGCCAACGCTTTCGCTTTCGCCATGGTGGCCGCGGTTGCCGCGGCCGTGGATGTGAAAAATGTTGCTCATGAAAGTCTTCCCCGATTAGCCGATGACGGTCATAATCGCCGCCAGAATGGTCAGCGCGCCGATATACGCGCAGCCCACTTTGACCCAGAGTTCGTTTGCCATCTCGCGCCTCGTTTGCGTGTATCGTTCAACAACGATGAGCGGGATAAATCCTGCTCATCACCTGTTGCGGGAAATATAGGGCCATGAACGCTTGAAAACAAACGAATTATCTTCATACTATTGATGAGTGTTTATTCATGTGTCGTTGATGTATTATTCCCGCATTCCAGCCGACAACATCCGTCCAAACCCCGTCCAAACCCCGTCCATGAGCATCCGATTCCCGCCGATTGCCGCGCTGCGCGCCTTGGAGGCCGCGGCCCGGCATCTGAGTTACACCCGCGCCGCCGAGGAGTTGTTCGTCACCCAAAGCGCGATTAGCCACCAGATTAAACACGCGGAAGAGTTGTGGAACTTGAAACTGTTCGAGAAGCGCGGCCGCCACATCATCCTCACCGAGGCCGGCCACGCGCTGGTGCCGGTCATCCGCGATTTCCTGCGCCGCATCGCCGCGACCGTGGAGGACTTGAGCGAGAAAACCGAAGGCCCCGCGGCGCTGCGCGTCACCCTGCTGCAGTCGTTCGCGTTCAAGTGGCTGGTGCACCGCTTGGGCCACTTCAACCAAGATTACCCGGACATCGATGTGTGGCTGTCCACCACCGACAACCTGGTCGACTTCGACGCCGAAAACGCCGATGTCGGCATTCGCCTCGGCTACGGCAACTGGAACAACCTGCACGAAGAACACCTGCTGACCGAGTATGTGTTCCCGGTGTGCAGTCCGTTGTTTTTGGAGGCGCATCCGCTGCCGGAAGCGCCGGCCGAACTCCTGAAACTGCCGTTGCTGCGGCGCAGCGCGGTCGACATCTGCCCTCGGTGGCGCGACTGGTTCCGCGACGCCGGCGTGATGGTGCGGCGCATGCCGCGCGGCGCGAAGTTCCCGCAGACCAGTTTGGCGGTGCAGGCCGCCATCGACCACCAGGGCGTGGCGCTGGCGCGCAGCGCGCATGTGTTGGACGACTTGAACGCCGGGCGGCTGGTGCGCTTGTTCCCGGAGGTGTTGAGCCGCTCCAGCGTGTCGTATTTTTTCGTGTGCGTGCCGGGCCGCGAAAACGAGCGGCAAATCGCCGCGTTCCGCGAATGGCTGCTGCGCGAGGCGAAGAAATCGCAGGAGGAATTCGACCGCATGATGGCGTTCGACCGCGTGGTGGTGCTGCCAAAACCGGGGGAAGCGCCGGCGCGGCCGCCGCCGCAACCGCGACAAAAAGCCGGCGGCCGGGCGCGGGTGGCGCGGGTGTCACGCTCGCCGCAACCGTCGCGAAAATCGCCGCCGGCATCACGGTCGGCGCGGGCGGCGCAACCGCCGCGGCCGAAGAGCCGCGGCCGGGTTAGCCGGGTGTCTTGAGTCTGCCGCGCGCGGTTTTTAGTTGCGCTTGCACCGCGGCGAATACGGCGTCAACGGGGATGTTGTCGAGGCATCGCCGGGCGCAGTGGCGGCGCTCGCAACCGGCGCAATCCGGCGCGCGAATCACTTCGCAGGCGGCCCCGACCGGCCCGGTTTTGGACTCAAAGGTGGGCCCGAACAACGCCACCACCGGGGTCTTTTGCGCGCATGCCAAGTGCATCGGGAAACTGTCGCCGCTGACCACCAATCGCGCGCGCCGCACCAATTCCGCGAACTGCGGCAGCGACAACCGGCCGGCTAAATTAACCGTGGACACCGTCGCCGTGGTTACCGCGGTTGCCGGATTTGCCGCGGCCGCCAACGCCTCGTCGATGCGCGCGCGCGCCGCGGCCGCGCCGGTGAATGCGACCATGAATTGAGCG
>JAPPPS010000028.1 GCA_028817405.1 Gammaproteobacteria bacterium | reverse complement strand
TGCGGTGCGGTCAATGCAATGCGGGGGCGGCAAGAAACGCCGATTATGCACCACCACGCGAGGGTTTTGTTTTCCGGCGTTGTTTCCGATTGTTCAGCGCGGAAGGCGGTACTTAATTCCGCGGTACGCAGCGCCGCAATTCCCATCGTGGAACGGGAGTCCGGTGTTCGCGGGATTGGGTATAATGTTGCCGTTCTCGGCTCGCGGTTTGCCGCTGCTGGGGGATCGTCTAGTGGTAGGACAGCGGACTCTGACTCCGCCGGCGGGGGTTCGAATCCCTCTCCCCCAGCCAACTGGCGGCAGCCAATTTGAACGCGACCGCGCCGCGGGGGCGAATCTTTCTTGACCGGGCCGCCGGCAAATCATCCTTGACCGCGCCGCCGGGGGCCGGCCATCCTTGACCGGGCCGCCGGGGCCGGATATTCCGTGGCCCGCGGCGGCAATACCGGCCGTCCCGCGGTTATTCCGCGATGCCGACCGGGCGGCGGCCGCCTCCGCCGCCGCATGATGACTCTTTGTAGTAACCGCCGTCGGCGCAGGCCAGGGTGTTGGCGCAGGCGAACGAACTGGCGGTGGTGCAGGCGCTGCCGGCGGTCGAGGTGGTGCTCATGGTGCTGACCGAGCCGGCCGCGGACACCGCGCGCAAATCGCCGGAGCCGAGCGGCCCGGCGTCGATGCTGTCGCCGCGCACGATGGCGATGCGCAGGGTGTCGCGCGCGCATTCCACCACCTTGACTTCGGCGGCCGAATCGGCGGCCACCAGGCCGTGCTCAACGGCGTATTGGCGCGGCGCGGCGCGGATGGCGCGGCGCACCTGCGGGTCGAGAAAGTCGCGCGCTTCGATGCCGGCGGCGGGGGAATTGTCGGGCGTGTTCATGGCGTGTCTCCGGATGAATGGCGCGCCACGATAAGCAAAATCGCGGCGCGCGGCAAGCGATTTTTCGCCCGCCCGCAAAGCGCGACGGTACACCGCCGCCGCGCTGACAAGCCGCGCGAATCGTGGTATTTTCGGTCTCTACTTTCCCCGCGCGAGCGCATGAAAAACGCCATGAAAAATTCCGTCACCCGCCTGAAAACCGCCGCGTTGCCGGCGCACATGTCGGCGCACATGTCGGCGCCCATGTCGGCGCCCATGTCGGTACGCATGTCGACGTTTGTGTCGGCGTTGCTGGCGGCGCCCATGTCGGCGTTGCTGCCGGCGCTGTTGCCGGTACTCGCGCTGGCGTTGCTGTTGCCGGCGTCCAACGCGGCCGCCGCCGACTTCGAGCGTTTCATCGGCAGTTATGCCGGCTCGGCGCAAGTCGAGAGCGACGGCGCCACCCGCCAGCGCGACATGAGCGTCACCATCGCCGCATCCGGCAAAGGCTTCGAAGTCAACTGGAAGTCCATCTCGCACCGCGCCGACGGCCGCATCAAGGAAAAGAAATACAGCATCGACTTCCTGCCGACCCGACGCGACGGCATCTACGCGTCGGCGATGGGCGTCGATGTGTTCGGCAACCCGACGCCGCTCGACCCGATGAAAGGCGACCCGTACGTATGGGGGCGCATCACCGGCGACACGCTGACCGTGTTCTCGCTGCTCATCGACCAAAACGGCGGCTACGAGATGCAGGAATACAACCGCACCTTAACCGCCGGCGGCCTCGACCTCGACTACCAACGCATCCGCAACGGCGAAAAGTTAAAACGCATTCGGGTGTTTTTGGAGAAGGAATAACGCGGCGCAGGCGATGCTATTTCACCCGCATGCCCGGGGTGGCGCCGGGGGCGGGGGTTAGCAGGAAGATGTCGGGGCCGCCGGGGCCGGCGGCCAACAGCATGCCTTCGGATACGCCGAAGCGCATTTTGCGCGGGGCCAGGTTGGCGACCACGACGGTGAGCCGGCCGGTTAATTCTTCCGGCGCGTACGCGGACTTGATGCCGGCCAATACTTCGCGCTCACCGTCACCTAAGTCGAGGCGCAGGCGCAGCAGTTTGTCCGCGCCTTCGACCGTTTGGGCGTCGATGATTTTGGCGATGCGCAAGTCGACTTTGGCGAATTCGTCGAAGGTGATTTGCGCCGACAACGGTTCGATGGGTTCGATGGATTCAATGGCGGTTTTCATTGCAGTTGCTACGGTGACGGTTTCAGGGGTGACGGTTTCGGCGGCGACGGTTTCGGCATCGACGGTCTCGGCCGCGGTTTCGGTTTTGCTGTCTTCAATCATCGCTTCAACCGCTTTGGCGTCGATGCGCGTGAGCAGCGGCGCGTAGTCGGCAATCGCGCCGCCGGTTAACGCTTCGCCGGCGTCGCGCCATTGCTGCGGCGGCAGATTCAAAAACGTCTCGGCGCGCGCGACGGTGGCCGGCAACACCGGCTTCAAATAAATCGCCAGCACCCGGAACAAGTTGAGCCCCTGCGTGCAAATCGCCTGCACTTCGTCGTGGCGCGCCGGGTCCTTAATTAACACCCACGGTTTGGCGGCGTCGACATACTGGTTGGCGCGGTCGGCAAGCGCCATGATGCGGCGCACCGCTTTGCTGTACCGCCGAGATTCATAATCCGCGGCGACGGCGTCGCCGGCGGCGGCGAACTCGCGCAGCATGTCCGGCGCCGGCAGCGCATCGCTCAACCGGCCGTCGAAATACCGCCCGATAAAACTCGCGCATCGACTGGCGATGTTCACCAACTTGCCGACCAAGTCGGCGTTGACGCGCGCTTTGAAGTCGTCGAGGTTGAGGTCCAAGTCGTCGATGCCGTCGCCCAACTTGGCGGCGAAATAGTATCTCAAGTATTCCGGGTTGAGATGGCGCAGATAAGTTTCGGCGGTGATGAAAGTGCCGTGCCGCTTGGACATTTTCTGGCCGCTGACGGTGAGAAAACCGTGACACCACACCGCGGTCGGCGCGCGAAACCCCGCGCCGTGCAGTTGCGCGGGCCAGAACAAGGTGTGAAACCGCGCGATGTCTTTGCCGATGAAATGATGCAACTCGCAATCGCTGCCGGGCTGCATGAATTCATCGAAGTCCAAACCCTCGCGCGCGCACAAGTTTTGGAAACTGGCGAGATAACCGATGGGTGCGTCCATCCACACATAAAAATATTTCCCCTCCTCGCCGGGAATTTCGAAACCCCAATACGGCGCGTTGCGCGAGATGTCCCATTCGAACAGTTCTTGCGCGAACAATTCTTTTTGTTTGTTGGCGATTTCGGTTTGCGTGTGGCCCGCGCCGAGCCATTCGGCGAGGAAGTCGCGAAAGTCGCCGAGTTTAAAGAACAGTTGTTCCGACTCGCGCTCTTCCGGTTGACTCCCCGACACCACCGACACCGGGTCGCTCAAGTCGGTCGGCGAATAGGTGCCGCCGCAGGCTTCGCAGTTGTCGCCGTATTGCGCCGCCGCGCCGCACACCGGGCAGGTACCGCGGATGAAACGGTCCGGCAAGAACATGTTTTTTTGCGGGTCATACAACTGCGTGATGGTGCGGCGGACGATGTGGCCGCCCTCTTTCAGGCGGGTGTAAATCAACTCGGAGAAGTGACGGTTCTCCGGCGAATGCGTGCTGTGGTAGTTGTCGAACGAGATGAGGAAAGCGTCGAAGTCGCGACGGTGTTCGCGGCCAAAGCGCTCAATCAGTTGCGCCGGGGTCACGCCTTCGTCCTCGGCTTTAAGCATAATCGGCGTGCCGTGCGCGTCGTCGGCGCACACATAATAGGCGGTGTGGCCGCGCATGCGCTGGAACCTGGCCCAGATGTCGGTCTGGATATACTCGACCAGATGACCTAAGTGAATCGGCCCGTTGGCGTACGGCAGCGCGCTGGTGACCAAAATTTTGCGCGGCGCGGGCGGCGATGCGGTCGATGGCGGCGGGGTTTTGGCGGCGGGCGGCATGCGGACGGTCGGTGGGCGGTGGGCGGCGATGGCGGGCGGAAATCGCGCGCGTTTAAGGTTACACTATTAACCGCGCGCCCGCCCGCCACTTGCGCTCACCTTGGCGCTCACCTTGCGCTCGCCACCGGCGCGCAGCATGCGCCGGCGAACGCGCGCCGATTCCAACCAGCAACCACGCATCGAATCCCCATGACAGATTTAACCCGCGACGCGGTCGAGGAAAAACTGAAAGCGGTCATCGACCCGCACACCGGCAAAGACTTGGTCACCGCCAAAGCGGTCAAGGACATCGTTGTTGACGACGGTGTGAAAATCAACATCGTGCTCGGCTATCCAGCCAAAAGTTGGGCCGGTGAATTGGCCGGGATGGTGCGCGCGGCCATGGCCGAGGCCGGGGTGGCCGGCGCGGAAGTGACGGTGGACTCCGACACCGTCGCCCACGAAGTGCAAGAAGGCGTGCGCCCGCTGCCGGGGGTGAAGAACATCATCGCCGTGGCCTCCGGCAAGGGCGGCGTCGGCAAGTCCACGCTGTCGGTCAACCTGGCGCTGGCGTTGTCGGCCGAGGGCGCGCGCGCCGGCATTCTCGACGCCGACATCTACGGCCCCAGCCAGCCGCGCATGTTGGGCATCAGCGGCAAACCGCAATCCAAGGACGGCAAGTCGCTGGAGCCGATGAACAGTTACCACCTGCAAGCCATGTCCATCGGTTTTTTGGTGGACGAAGAATCGCCGATGATTTGGCGCGGCCCGATGGTCACGCAGGCGCTGGAGCAGTTGCTGAAAGACACGAGATGGGACGACCTGGATTATCTCATCGTCGACATGCCGCCCGGCACCGGCGACACGCAGTTGACGCTGGCGCAGAAGGTGCCGGTGTCCGGCGCGGTCATCGTCACCACGCCGCAGGACATCGCGCTGCTGGATGCGCGCAAGGCGTACAAAATGTTCGAGAAGGTGGAAATCCCGGTGCTGGGCGTGGTCGAGAACATGAGCGCGTATATCTGCCCCAAATGCGGTCACCGCGATTCGATTTTCGGCGCCGGCGGCGGCGCGTCGATGGCCGAACAGTACGGCGTCGAGTTGCTCGGCGATGTGCCGCTGGAGCGCGCCATCCGCGAAAACGCCGACGGCGGCCGGCCGTCCGTGGTCGCGGACCCGGACAGCGCGGTCGCGCAGGCGTATAAAAGCATCGCCCGGCGCACCGCGGCGTTGCTGGCGCTGCGCAAAAAGGATTTCAGCGGCAAGTTTCCGAACATCGTTATTCAGCAGAATTAAAATCGGCGCGACATGGCAATCAAATCCGACAAATGGATTCGCCGCATGGCCGCATCGCACGGTCTCATCGAGCCGTTCGAGCCGGGGCAAGTGCGCGCCACCGACGCCGGCCCGGTGGTTTCCTGGGGCACCTCCAGTTACGGCTACGACATTCGATGCTCCAACGAGTTTAAAATTTTCACCAACATCAACTCCGCGGTGGTCGACCCGAAGAACTTCGACGCCAGCAGTTTTGTCGACTTCGCCGGCGAGGTGTGCATCATTCCGCCCAACTCATTCGCGCTGGCGCGCACCGTGGAATACTTCCGCATCCCGCGCAATGTGCTGACCATCTGCCTCGGCAAAAGCACTTACGCGCGGTGCGGCATCATCGTCAATGTCACGCCGTTCGAGCCGGAATGGGAGGGCTTTGTGACCCTGGAATTCTCCAACACCACGCCGCTGCCGGCCAAAATCTACGCCAACGAAGGCGTCGCCCAAGTGCTGTTCTTCGAGTCCGACGAGGAATGCGAATTTTCCTACAAAGACCGCGACGGCAAATACCAAGGGCAGACCGGGGTGACGCTGCCGAAGATTTGAACCGCGGCGATTCACAACGCGCCTTCAAATTAAAATGCGCTGTCAAACTGTAACCGCGTAACCGCGCCCCCGCCGATGCCGGCGACCGTTCCCCATTCACTCGATTCCATCGACGCGCTGACCGCGGCCGCGGCCGGCCATGGCCTCGAGTTGCGCGGCGGTTTTGCGGTGGAAGACGGTGACGGTGTGCCGGCGGTCGGCGGCGCGCCAGCCCGGCATCTGTTGCTGTTCGGCAACGCCGGCTCGGCGATGTGGGCGGCGTTCCGGGCCTCGGCGGAGTATCGCGACCGCGCCCCCGACCCGCTGAACCGCTGGAGCCGGCGCATCGGCGAAGCGCTGGCGCGACGGTGCGATGCGCGGGCGTTGTTTCCGTTCGGCGGCGCGCCGCATTTGCCGTTTTTGCGCTGGGGAAAAAAGGCCGAGGCGCTGCAGAATTCCCAACTCGGCATGCTGATGCACCCGCGATTCGGGCTGTGGCATGCATACCGCTTTGCGCTGGCGTTCGGCGGGCCGGCGGATGATGGGCGGTTTGCGCCGGCAGGCAACACCGTCGCCGCCGCACCGGCCGGCGGCGAAAACATCTGCGACCAATGCGCAACTAAACCGTGCTTAAACGCCTGCCCGGTGAATGCGTTCACCGCGGCCGGCTACGATGTGCGCGCCTGCGTTGCCCACCTCGAGTCCGCGCCGGCCGGCCGCTGCATGACCCACGGCTGCCAGGCGCGTTTGGCTTGCCCGCAAGGCGCGGATTACCGCTACCAGCCGGCGCACGCGGCGTTTCACATGCGCGCGTTCGTGGCCGCGATGACGGCCGGCGAGTTCGCCGATGCCATCGACAATTCCCGCGCCGCCGAAACCGCCGGCAACGCGCCGGCGTAAACCGCCTTGCGCTAACGCCGTGGTAGGGGGTATATTTCCGTCATGAGAATAGCGTTTATCATCTCGGCGTTGCGCCGCCTTGCCAGTTTTGCCGGGCAAGTTGGCGTGGTTCTGGTTGGCGCGGCGATGATTCGGGCGATATTCGGAGACGCCGCGTTAGGCGCGTCCGGCACCGATGCTGATGCCATATTGATGGCTGGCATCGGTTTCGGGCTAATGATGATGGCTTCAGCGGCGGGGGCCGCAGGAGAAGACCGATGAGTTCAATACAAGTGTTACTGGTGTTCATCATTGCGATGTTAGCGGCGAGTGCACTGGGAATCGTTCTGCTCGGCTATCTGTTGGGGCTCTACGACAAATACCGCGCGCGCAAACACGCGGCCGGGCAAAGCGGCGACGCGCCACAGCCCGCGCCGTAGCGCCCTTGCGCGGCCCGGCGTAGCAACCTGATGCTCGCGGCTTCAGCGGCCGTGGCCGCAGGAGAAGACCGATGAGTTCACTGCATATTTTACTGGCGTTCATCGTCGGGATGATAGCGGCGATGATGCTGCTCCTCTATCTGCTCGCCTATCTGGCCGGGCGACGCGAAGAACGCCAAGCGCGCAAACACGCGGCCGAACAGCAGGAAGACGCGCCATCGGCATAACCCTCGCCGCGCCATTCCCCGTAGCGCGCGCCCCGCCCCCCGGCGTTGCTTTACAATCGCGCCGCCTTTCCCACCCGGCCCCGCCCGGCCCGGCCATGCCCCACCAACTCGGAATCGACACCGGCGGCACCTGCACCGACGCCGTGCTCATCGGCCCCGGCCGCCGCGTGCTCGCCAAGCACAAAAGTTTGACCACCGCATATGACTTGACGGTCGGCATCGGCGATGCGCTGGACGGCTTGCCGCCGGCGTTGCTGGAATCGGTCGACTTGGTGGCGCTGTCGACCACGCTGTCGACCAACTCGGTGGTGGAGGGGCGCGGCGCGCCGGTGTCGGTGCTGCTGCCCGGGTACAGCGAATCGCAGGCCGAAAAAAGCGGCTTGTACCGCATCATCGAGCGCGAATTCGTCACCCTGTTGGGCGGCGGCCACGACGCGGTCGGCGACGAACTCGCGCCGCTGGAAGTCGCGCGCGCCGGCGAAAAAATCACCGCGCACGCCGGGCGCGTCTCCGCGTTCGCCATCTCCGCGCTGTTCGCCACCCGCAACCCCGCGCATGAAACCCGCTTGCGCGACTTGGCGGCGGAGTTGAGCGGCCGGCCGGTCGCCTGCGGCCACGAGTTGGCGACCGCCTTGGGCGCGCCGCAGCGGGCCCTGACCGCGGCCTTGAACGCGCGCATGATTCCGCACATTCAGGCGTTGCTGGACGCGGTCGAGACCATCCTGCGCGCGCGCGGCATCGGCGCGCCGCTGATGATTGTCAAGGGCGACGGCTCGCTGGTGAGCGCGCAGACCGCGCGCCGCCAGCCGCTGGCCACCGCGCTGTCCGGCCCGGCCGCGAGCGTGACCGGGGCCTGCCAATTGAGCGGTTGCGGCGACGCCGTGGTGGTCGACATGGGCGGCACCACCACCGACATCGCGGTGGTCAGCGGCGGCCGCCCGGCGTTGTGCGCGGACGGCGCGCGCATCGGCGACTGGCAGCCGATGATTGAGGCGGTGCGGGTGTTCTCGGCCGGCTTGGGCGGCGACAGCGAGGTCACATTCAAGGGCGAACTGGCGTTGTCGCACCGGCGCGTGGTGCCGCTCAGCCTGCTCGCGCATCAATTCCCGACGGTGCTGGCGCGGCTGGAGTTGCAACTGCGCGGCGCGCCGAGTCCGCGCAACAACCGTTTCGCGCTGCGCCTGCAAAAAAACGACGCGCTGCTGCGGCAACTGACCCCGGCGCAACTGGCGGCTTGGGAATCATTGGCCGACGGCCCCGCGGAACTGGAGTCGCTGGCTGCCGCCGAGGCCGGCCGCCCGCGCCTGCGCGCCTTGGCCGCGCTGGAGCGCATGGGCTTGGTGATTTACAGCGGCTTCACGCCGTCCGACGCCACCCATGTGCTGGGCTTGACCGCGCACTGGGACGCGGCCGCGGCGCGCCTCGCGGCGTTGATTTGGGCGCGGCAGATGCGCCACTTGTACGGCTGCGGCGACTGGGCGGCCGGCGACGCCGATGCGCCGTGCCGCGCGGTGTTCGACTTGGTGGTCAGGGAAATCGCCGCCAAACTCATCGAGGCCGGCCTGAACCAGCACGGCAAACTCTCCGACTCCAAAGCGCGCAACCTGACGCGGCTGTTGAGCGACATGATTCTCGGCGACGGTGGCGGCGGCGGCCGGGCTCGCGACGGTAACGGTGCGATGGGCGACGGCCGCGGGGGCGATTCCGGCCGCGACGGTAGCGGCGATTCCGGCCACAACGGCGGGGGCGATACCGGCCGCGACGGTGGCGGCGATTCCGGCCGCGACGGTCCCAAAAAACCCGGCCGCCACGCCAAAAGCAACGGCGAACATCGCCCCCAACCCGCCACGGATGCCGCCGACCCCCCGCTGTTCCACCTGCAATTCGCGCGCGGTTATCCGTTGGTCGCGGTCGGCGGCCCGGCGCCGCAGTATTTCCCGGCCGTGGCCGAGGCCTTGGGTTTGGCGTTGCGCCTGCCGCCGCACGCCGAGACCGCCAACGCGGTCGGCGCGGCCTTGGGCGTGGTCGCGCAGACCGCGCGGGTCACCGTCACCCAGCCGCAATTCGGCGTGTTCTACCTGTTCCACAACGGCCGCCCGCTGACCTTCGAATCGCTCGACGCCGCGCTGGAAAAAGCCGCCGACCTGGCAACGCGCGAGGCCGCGGCCCAAGCCGCCGCCGCCGGCGCGGTCGGCATTGAGACCCGCATTCGCCGCGACGGCAATCATGTCAAGCACGACATCGACGGCGAGTTGTTCGTCAGCGCCACCCTAACCGCCACCGCCACCGGCCGCCCGGCCGAGCGCCAACAGTAAGCCGGCAACCACACCATGCCCCACCCCTACCTCCTCGAGTACCAAACCGAAGTCGCCAAACTTCGCCG
>JAPPPS010000066.1 GCA_028817405.1 Gammaproteobacteria bacterium | reverse complement strand
GATGAGCAGCCACGCGGTCCAAAAACCGGACAAGGCAATCCACAAAACGGCGAGGACGAGGAGGAGACGCATGGGAATAGTTGCAACGATTGGCGGATGAGGATTATAGCGGTTATGTCGATGGTCGTGGCGGTCCAATTAAGTACGTAAGTACGGCAACTTTAACCGCAACGAAAGGCTCCGTTCCGAGAGTTCGGAGTCTTTAATTGAACAAGCGAGGAATCGACAAAGCAAAGATTCCGGACTCCGGCTGCCGCCGGCGTGGCAGTCGGCGGTTGACGGTTTCATTACGGCGAAGTCGCATCGGTAATGCCGCTTCCGTCATCCACCCGCCGGCTTCACCATCCACCCCAGCGGCCGGCCGCCGAACAGGTGCATGTGCAAGTGAAATACTTCTTGGTTGGCGTGGCGGCCGCAGTTGACCAGCAAGCGGTAGCCGTCTTCGGCCACGCCTTCTTGCGCCGCCAACTGCTTCGCCACCACGAACATGTGACCAAGCACGCCTTCGTCCTCGGCGCTGATGTCGTTGACCGTGGGGATGACTTTGTTCGGCACGATGAGGAGATGCGTCGGCGCTTGCGGGTTGATGTCGCGGAAGGCGGTCACGCGCTCGTCTTGGAACACGATGTCGGCCGGCAATTCGCGGCGGATGATTTTGCTGAATAAAGTGTCTTCGGTCATCGGTTTGTCCTCAAGTCATGCGCCGCAGGTTGTCGGCGACGCGGTGGATTTCGGTGCGCTCGATGTCGAACGCGCTTAAGTGACGCGCGGTGTTCAACACATAATCGCGGTTGCGTCCGCCGGCGCCGCGCGCGCCGACCACCACCGCCGTGATGTCGCGAATGCTGAGCGGCGGCGCGAACTGCGGATGCTCCGGCTTGGAGAGAAAAGTCAGTGCTTCGACGATTTTGCCGCGGCCATTGTTATCGCCGCCACCGTCGCCGCGGCCGCGGTTATTACCGTCGCCGCCGGACCCGGTCTCGTCATCGCCGGCTTCGGCCTCATCGCCGGCCGCATCATCGCCGCGCAGATACACCTTCTTCACCGCCGGGCGGTACGCGTTGTTCAGCATCTCGCGCTTGAAAAGATACGCCGCGACCGCGTGCCGCTCGGCGTGCGCCACGCGCAACGCCATGCCGTTGCACGAGCCGCCGCGCGCCAGGCCCAGCACCAGCCCCGGCCGGCGCGAGGTGCCGCGGTAGTGAATCGACCACAAACACAGCCGCCGATGATAGCCGAACAGCCGCGCCGGCCGCGCCTCGCGCGCCGCAAAGCCGGGATTCCACATCAGCGAGCCGTAGCCGAACACCCACAAATCCCCGTCCGGCAGCGGCAACCGCCGGCCCTCAAACGGCGCAATCCGCGTGTTGCTGAAATCCGGGGTTTGCATGCAATGAGTCGATAGCGGCGGTCACAAACCGCCCACGGATGCGCCGCCGACGGTCGCCGCTATTATGATGAAATCACGCGCCGACGCAAGCGGGCGCCGCGGCTTTAGCCGCGATTCCGGCTGAGTCTACCCCCGCCCCAACCAAGAAAAAACCGTCCCGTGTCGTGTATATTTCCCGCCGCGTTCCCGTCGCGACTATGCCGCTCATGTTTCGCCGTTTATTCGCCAACCGTTTGTCGATGCCTGATGAGTCACCGTCGGGCCGGCAAATTGTCGGCGTGATGTTGGTGCGCAACGAGGATTTGCATGTGGCGTGGGCGCTCGCCAACATTTTGGATTTTTGCGACCGCATTATCGTGCTGGACAACTACTCCACCGACCGCACCTTCGATGTGGTGTCCGAGATGCGCGCGCGGCATCCTAAAATCGAGTTGCGACGGTGGCGAAACGCGAAGACATCGCAGAAGGCGCTGCGGCGGTTTTATCAAACCCCGACTTGGCTGTTTCGCGTGGACGGCGATGAGATTCATGAGCCGGCCGCGCTGGCCGCGGTGCGCCGCCGCATTATGCAAGGCGAGTTCGACACGGTGTATCAACCGCCACTGGGCTGTCATGTGCTCAACTGCACGGCGCTGTCGATGGACGATAAAACCGCGACCGGCTACGCCTTCCCCACCCGCATCGGCTTGCATAACTTCGGCTTGGTGCGCGGCTGGAAAAACGAAAACCGCGAGCGGTTGCACGGGCATCCGGTGTTTATCGATGGCGAACATGCCGGCGGCGTTTTGCGCGGCGCACCGTCATGGAACGAAGCGCCGTTGCGCTGTTTGCATTTGTGTTTTATGCCGCGCAGCAGCGGCGCAAACAACTATCCGTTCTCGTTCATCGGCTGGAAACGCCGCCGCAAAGAACGCATCCAAGCCAACCCGTCCGGCAACCCGCACAACGCCCGCCCGGGGCCCGGCAACACGGTGGAATACAAGATGAAAAAATACGCGGCCGGAGAAACCGCGCGCCGCGATATTGGAGGTTTTGTCGGGTAGTTTTTTGTTGCGCGGTCGCCGAGCGTTTTCACCGTCACGCCGTAGCCCCCCCACCGCCACGCCCGCAGTTTGTTAAGCGGGCGCGCGCGTTTTAATCGCCCCCGCCAAAAACCCCGCGGTATCCAAACAGCGCTGCGGCGCCGCCGGTGTGGAGGAACACCACGTTGGCGTCCGGCGCGAAGAATCCCCGGCGCACCAAGTCGATGAGGCCGGCCATGCCTTTGCCCGCATACACCGGGTCGAGCAGGACGCCTTCCAAGCGCGCCAGCAACTCGACCGCTTCAATCATGCCGGCGGTCGGCAGGCCGTAGCCGTCGCCGACATAGTCGCAATTCGCGCGCACCGATTCGCGCGGCAGTTCCTCCGCCACTTGCAAGTGCGCGGCGGTGGCGCGCGCCAACGCGAACACTTTTTCCTCCTGCGGCGCTTGCGGCAGGCGCACACCGATGCCGAGCACCGGGAACGGCCAGCCCAAGGCGTGGCAGCCGGCCACCAGCCCGGCCTGCGTGCCGGTGCTGCCGGTGGCGTGCACCAGGTGGTCGATTGTCAAGTTCATCTGCGCCGCTTGCTCGAATAATTCCAGCGCGCAGTTGGCGTAGCCGGTCGCGCCGACGGCGTTGGAGCCGCCGCCGGGGATGAGATACGGTTTTGCGCCTTCCGCTTTCAACTCGGCCGCGCGCTCGGCCAGCGCCGCGTCCATGTCGGTGTCTTTGGGGAAGTCGCGGCGGCCGGCGCCGAGCAAGCGGGTCAGCAGCACATTGCCGGACTCCGCGTAATCCGGGTCGACCGCGGCGTCGACGCGGTGTTCATACAACACCTCGCAGCGCAGGCCGGCCATCGCGGCCGCGGCCGCGGTTTGGCGCACATGGTTGGACTGCAACGCGCCGTGCGTGACCACCGTGTCCGCGCCTTGCGCGCGCGCCGCGCCGATGAGGAATTCCAGTTTGCGCGCCTTGTTGCCGCCGGTGGCGAGGCCGGTGCAGTCGTCGCGTTTGAGCCACAGATTCGCGCCGCCGAGATGCGCGCTCAAGCGCTGCAGCGGCTCCAGCGGCGTCGGCAAATGCGCGCAACGAAAACGCGGCGCAGCGTCGATAACGGCGGCAAGATGCGCGGCCGGGTCGGCCGGCTTGTTGGCGGATGCGGTCATGGTATTCAGGAATCGGTTGCGGGGTGTTTAATGGGTTGCGAATTTACCATGCGGCGGGGGCATGGATTGCGCGGCGCGAAGCGCCGCAACTCCCGCCGTAGAGCGGGAGTCCAGAGTCTTTAATTAACCGTCGAGGAAAATCAAAAGCAAAGACTCTGGCTTGCGGGCGCTCTTAATTGGCTCGCCGCGGGTTTGTTCTCGGTAACTGTACTTACCGAGAGGAAACTTTCATGAACAAGCAACTTATCGTAGCCGCTGTCGGGGCGTTGGTTTTGCCCTTGTCGTTCGTGGCGAAAGCCGACGGCGTGACGGGCGGCACTGAGTTCACCGTCTATGGGCGGGTCGTGGCCGGTCTTGACCGGCAGGACTCCGACAAAGAGGGTGAAAGCGCGGTCTGGGACTTCGGCGCCACCGGGCGTGGCGGCAGTGGTCATCAGCAGAGCCGGCTCGGCTTCAAGGGCGACCGTGACCTCGGCAACGGCATGAACGCCGGCTTCAAGATGGAGCAGGGTTTGAACTCCGGCTCCGATGCTGGCTTCAACACCCGCCACCGCTATGTCTATCTCAGCGGCGGCTTCGGCACTCTGACCATCGGCCAGCAGAGCAACCCGTACCTGATGGGCGCCAACTGGGCGCAGGAATGGTATCTGGGCGGCAACACCGTCGGCTCGTTCCGTGAGGAAGGCATCGGTTATTCCATGAGCAACGGCCCGTTCAGTTTGAGCGTGCTGCTGACGGGGGATAACGGTGATTCTTCTGTTGGCAACGAGCCGCGCGTGTCGGCAACTGGTACCGGTAATGTTCGCGCCTGCGTTCAAGGTGTGTGCAGAACTGTGTCGGGAGCCGCCAGCGGCCTAACCGATATTATGAGCGGTGATGCCAATGATGTCACTGCCGCTGAGTTGGCCGCTGCTAATCAGCGACGTCTGGCAGCCGAAGAATCTGCTTACGCTGATTTGGCGGCGCTTCGGACTGCCCTTAACTCTGCTCTCGATGATGCGCATCTCACCGCAGACGAAGCCACCGAAAAAAATGGCCAGATTGATGCTCGCAACGCCCTCGCTCGCGAAACCGCCGATTACCGCAAAGCCGAAGAAGACATCGACCGCACCATCATCGGTGCGTCTTATGACTTCGGCGTAGTCAAAGTCGGCGTTGGCTACAACGGCGACAACACCGACAGCGACTATGACTGGTTCGCCGTCGGTGCCTCCGGCTCGCATGGCGCATTCGGCTACTATGTCGGCTGGCAGCAGAAAAGCGATTCCCGCAAAAAAGTCGCCGGCACCGACATCGGTGAATCAGACCAAGACGGCTGGGGCATGTTCCTGTCCTACGACATGAGCGAAGCCGACCGGGTGTACATGGAGTATGAAACGCTGGAAGACGACTTCGGCGACAACAACGATGTTGACTACACCATCCTCGGCTACTCGCACAAGTTCGGCGGCGGCGTCAACTTCATCGGCGAATACCGCACCATGAGCGACAGCGCCACCAACGCCCCCGAGCCCACGCGCCTGGCGCTGACCATGCTCGTCAATTTCTAACAACATCCTCTCCTTAATTACCCAAGACCGGGGCACAGCCCCGGTTTTTTTTCGCCCGCTTCCCCGCCCCCGCGGCGCGAAGCGCCGCAACTCCCGCCGTAGAGCGGGAGTCCAGAGTCTTTAATTGACTGTCAAGGAAAATGAAAAGCAAAGACTCTGGCTTCCTGATTGGTGAGAAATAGTGGCGCTGTCGCTCCTTATTTCTCTACCATCAGGAATTGCGAATTAAAGTCCACCGCTTCCTTGACCGCCACCGCCGCGCCGGACCAATTAAATACTCTGGACTCCGGTTGCCACCGGAGTGGCAATGGGGACTCCGGCTGTTGCCGGGGTGGTAGTGAGCGCGCCCGCTTAACAGACTGCGGGCGTGGCGGTGGGGGGGGCGGGCGTGGCGGTGGAGGGAATCGACTGCGAGCGTGACTATCTTTGGCCGTGCAACGGCGCAACGGCTTTTGGTAGTGCAGCAATTAAGTACGGCAACAAAGTACGGCGGCGCTGATGGGCATGGCCGCCGGTTGTTGCTCAGCGTTTCGAATATTGCGGGCGTTTGCGCGCTTTGTGCAAGCCGAATTTTTTGCGTTCCACTTCGCGGGCGTCGCGGGTGACGAAGCCGGCGCGGCGCAGCGGCGCGCGCAGTTCTTCGTCGTAGTCGATGAGCGCGCGGGTGATGCCGTGGCGCACCGCGCCGGCCTGGCCGCTGCTGCCGCCGCCGGTGACATTGACCGTGATGTCGAAGTGGTGCTGCAACTGCGCCACTTCCAGCGGCTGGCGCACAATCATCTGCGCGGTCTCGCGCCCGAAATACTGCTCCAGCGGGCGGCGGTTGACGGTGATTTTGCCGCTGCCGCTGCGCATTAAGACCCGCGCCGAGGACGACTTGCGCCGCCCGGTGCCGCGGTGGACTTGAGGTTGAGGCATGGTGGAATCCTAAAACTTGAGGGCTTTCGGTTGCTGCGCCTGATGCGAATGTTCGGCGCCGGGGTAGATTTTCAGTTTGGACAGCATGGCGCGGCCGAGTTTGTTCCTCGGCAGCATGCCGCGCACCGCGTTTTCCAGCACCCGGGTCGGATGCTTTTCCAGCATTTCGCGGTAGGACACGCTGACGATGCCGCCGGGATAGCCGGTGTGGTGGTAGTAAACTTTGGCGTCGGCTTTGTCGCCGGTGACCGCGACTTTGGCGGCGTTGACCACCACGATGTAGTCGCCGGTGTCGACATGCGGGGTGTATTCCGGCTTGTGCTTGCCGCGCAGGCGGTGCGCGATGTGCGAAGCCAGGCGGCCGAGGACTTGGTTCTCGGCGTCAACCACGAACCACTGGCGCTGCACGGTCTCGGATTTGGCGGAAAAGGTTTTCATCGGTCAATTGGTGGACAGCGGTGGACGGCGGTGGACGACGGTGGACGGCGATTTTGATGCCGCCGCATGAAAAGGGGCGCGATGATACGCCAAGCGCGGCGCGGAATCAAGCGCGAATTGGTGGCGGTTTTCGACGGGGAATTGTGGCGACGGTTGGCGCGTGAGTTGCGAGACGACGGGGAATTGCGGCGACGGTGGGCGCGCGAATGGCGAAACAGTTACGGAATCGAGTCCGCGATTATAACCGGTATTTGCGCGCCGGTTCAATTAATTTTTCGGGCCAATCAACCGCGCGCAAGCGTTCCACATCGGCCGCGGTGTCCACGCCGGGCGGCGGCGCTTGCACCGCCTCCACGCAGGCGATGCGCGCGCCGTGCCACAGCGCGCGCAACTGCTCCAAGCGCTCGCGCCGCTCCAACGCGCACGCGCCGCGCGCCGCAAACCGCCGCAAATAGTCGCGGCGGTAGGCGTAGATGCCGATGTGGCGGCGCGGCGCGGTGGCGGGGCCGGCCGCGGCATCACCGTCCGCGGCATCGACATCACCGTCCGCAGAATCGCCGGCCGCGGCATCGTCCGCGGCATCACCGTCCGCGGAATCGCCGGCCGCGACATCGCCGCCCCACGGAATCGCGGCGCGGCTGAAATACAGCGCATAGCCGCGCGCGCAGGTGACCACCTTGACCACGGCCGGGTCCGCCAACTGCGCGGCGTCGTCCAGCGGCGCGGTCGCGGTCGCCATCTCCGCCTGCGGGTCGATCGCCAACCGCGCCGCGATTTGGTTGATTAACGCGGCCGGCATGCGCGGCTCGTCGCCTTGCAAGTTGACGATGATGTCGTCCGCGCCGAGTTGCAGTTGCGCCGCCGCTTCGTCGATGCGGTCGCTGCCGGAGCGATGCGTTGCGGCGGTGAGAAGCGCGCGCGCGCCGGCGGCCGCGGCCGCCTCCATGATGCGCGCATCGTCGGTGGCCACGGTGACCGAGGCCGCGGCGCTGCGGCGGGCGCAGTCAACCACGCGCGCAATCATCGTCTTGCCGCCCAAGTCCAGCAGCGGTTTGCCCGGCAGGCGGGTCGCGGCGTAACGCGCCGGGATGATGATGTGAAACGACGCGGTCATCGATTTATGCGGCGGCGGTGACGGTGGTGTCGGCGGCGGTGACGGTGACGGTGGTGCCGGCGGATGTGACGGTGGCGTCGGCGACGGTGACATCGCCGAGTTTCGCGCACACCGCGTCGATGAATTCGGCCGGCAACTCCACGCGCAGCGGCGCCACCCAGTATTCGCCGGCCAGTTCTCCGCCGGCGACCAACGCCTCGCATTTCACCGCGTCCTTCTCCGTCATCAAGACGGTGTCGGCGGCCGCGGCGAAAGCGAAGTCGGCGGCGGTGAATCGGTGGTGGTCGGGGAAGGCATGCGCGCGCGCGTCGATGCCGTGCGCACGCAACTGGCGGAAAAACCGCGACGGGTCGCCGAGGCCGGCGACGGCATGAATCGCTTGGCTGTGGCGGCTTGCGAATTCGCGCAGCGGTTTTTCCCGGCCGCCGCCATGTACCAATTGGACCGCGCGGTCGATGCAAACGCGCATGCGAAATTTATTTGGGTGGGCGATGGGGGCGCCGTCGCCGTCGTCGTTGTCGCCACCACCGTCACCGCCGGAGTGATTAACAACCACCAGAGCCGCGCGGCGAATCGCGGCCGGCGACTCGCGCAATGGTCCGGCCGGCAGTCGCCAACCGTTGCCGAATCGCCGCCGCGCGTCGACCACCACGATGTCGAGGTCGCGGCGCAATTGCAGGTGCTGGAAACCGTCATCGCTGATGAGAATGTCGCAACGGTGGCGGGCAAGCAACGCCTCGGCGGCCGCGCGACGGTTCGGCCCCGCGAACACCGGCACGCCACAGCGCCGGGCAATTAACGCCGCTTCGTCGCCGACTTCAAACGCGGCCGCGGCGGCATCGACATCGACCCCGGCCTCCCGCGGCCAATCCCGACCCGCCCGCGCCCCGGCCCGGAGCCCCCGCGCAATCACCCCGGGCCGCCACCCGCGCGCGCGCAACGCATCGACCAACGCCATCACCAGCGGCGTCTTACCGCTGCCGCCGACGCACAAATTGCCGACCACGATGAGCGGCGCCGGCAGCCGGTAACGCCTGAAAACCCCGGCCCGGTACGCCCAGCCGCGCGCCGCCATGCCCGCGGCATAAACCAGCGACAGCGGATACAGGATGCGCGCCAGCCAGCCGCGCCGCCGCCAAGCGCGTTCAACAACGCGCCGCATCAGCGCGCCGCGTTGGCCGCGGTCACCGCCGCGGCCGCGGCCTCGACTTGCCCGCGCCCGCGGTACTGCAACTCGTGCAACTTGGCGTAGACGCCCGGCGCGGCGAGCAACTGCGCGTGGCTGCCGTGCTGCACGATGCGCCCCTTGTCGAGCACCAAAATCAGGTCCGCGTGGTGAATGGTCGACAATCTGTGGGCGATGATGAGCGAGGTGCGGTTTTCCACCAAGCGCGCGATGGCGTCTTGAATGTGCATCTCGGAGCGCGAGTCCAGCGACGAAGTGGCTTCGTCGAGAATCAACAGCGGCGCGTCTTTGTACAACGCGCGCGCGATGGCGATGCGCTGACGCTGACCGCCGGACAACCGCACGCCGCGCTCGCCGATGAGCGTGTCCAAACCGTTCGGCGCATCGGCCGCGAACTCCATGACATTCGCGGCCTCGGCCGCTTGTTTCAGTTTGGCGTCGTCGAGCGCGCCGCTGCCGCCGTACGCGATGTTGTGGCGAATGGAATCGTCGAACAAAATGATGTCCTGCGTGACGATGGCGATGTGGTCGCGCAATGATTTCAGCGTCACCGATTCCAACGGCCGGCCGTCGATGAGAATGCGCCCGGCGGTCGGCGCGTAAAAACGCAGCAGCAGCGAGGCGATGGTCGACTTGCCGCTGCCGGAAGCGCCGACCAAGGCCACGGTGCCGCCGGCCGGCATGGCGAACGAGATGTCTTTCAGCACCGGCTTGCCGCGCTGACCGTAGTCAAACGACACACCGTCGAACTGTATGTTGCCGGCCACGGTGGTGAGCACCTCTTTGCCGGGGTCCGGCTCCGGTTCCAAGTCGATGATTTTGAAAACCGATTTCGCGCCGGACAAGCCGCTTTGAATCGCCAGGTTGATTTCGGACAGACTGCGCACCGGTTTGGTGGTCATAATCATGGCCGCGAGATAGGAGGTGAAAGTGCCGGGCGTGATGTCCAACTGCAATGCCACCCAAATCACCCCGGCCACGCCCATGCCGGAAATCAGCACCATCAGCGGCACGCTGGCCGCGGCCACCACCGCGGCTTTCATAATCTTCTGACGGTTGCGGTTGTTGGCGCGCAAAAACAATAGCGATTGGTATTCGTGCGCGCCGAAAATCTTAATCAGGTTCTGCCCTTGCAATGATTCCTTGGCGGTATGCGTGATGTCGCCGACGGTCTCTTGCACTTTCTCGTTGATTTTGCGAAATCTGCGGCTGGACAACTTAAACACGATATACGCGAACGGCAAAATGACGGTGAACAACAGCGACAGTTGCCAACTGAGATAAAACATCCAGCCCAGCAGGAACAGCATCTTGAACGCGTCGCGAATCAAAGTGCGCAGTACGCCGGTGCTGGCCATGGCGATGCGCTCGACATCGAAAGTTAAACGCGAGGTCAACCGGCCGCTGGAATGACGGTCGTAGTACGCCACCGGCGCGCGAATCAAACGCTCAAACATGTTCTGGCGCAAATCTTGAATCACGCGGCGCGCCACCCAAGTCATGCAATACGCGTCGATAAAAGTGCCGGCCGCGCGCGTCCCGCCGACCAACACCAGCAGCAGCGGCACCAACTGAATGAACGCTTGGTCGCGGTCGACAAAACCGGTGTCGATAATCGGTTTCAGCATCACCGCAATCAGCGCATCGCCGGCCGACACCATCAGCATGCCGCCGATGGCAAGCGCGAACACCCATTTATACGGCAGCACATGGGTCAGCAGCCGGCGGTACAGCCGCAGGTCGCCGGTGGCGGGTTGGGCGGGGGCGGACAAGGGCGGAGGCGGTGCGGATGGCGACGGTGAAGCGCGACGGCGACGGTGGCGGCGATGGCGACGGTGAAGCGCGACGGCGACGGTGACGGTGCCGATGACAGCGCGTGCCGGGCGCGGGCGCGATTGTATCCAATTTCGCGGCGGCGTGGCGTGGCGACGGTTGGCGTGACGGTCGGCGCGGCATCGACCCGCGCGGCTGGCGCGTTATCGCCGCGGCGCGCGCCCGCGGAATCCACCCGCGACGGTTGGCGCGGCGCGCGCGTTTGCATTATCATCGCCGCATGTCCGAGACCCGACGAAAACGCGGCGGCCGGCGCGGCCGCCAGGCCGGCGGTGGTGACGGTGGCGGCGACGCCCCGGCCGCGCCGGCGTACATCACCCGCGTCATCCCCGAGTACGAACTGCTCGGCGCAGACGGCTTGGCGCTCATCGAAGCCAACGCCGATGCCATCCTGCAAGAGACCGGCATCAATTTTAACTACCCGCCGGCGCTGAAATTATTCCAGGCGGCCGGCGCAACTGTCGACGGCGAACGGGTGCGTTTTCCGTCCGGCATGTGCCGGCAAATCATCCGCGACTCCGCGCCCGCGGTGTTCGAACAACAATCTCGCAACCCGGCCCGCAGCGTCATGATTGGCGGCAAGCACACCGTGTTCGCGCCGGTATACGGCCCGCCGTTCATCCGCGACTTGGACGGCGGCCGCCGATACGCGACCATCGAAGACTTCCGCAACTTCGTCAAACTCGCTTATGCGTTGCCGCAGTTGCACCACTCCGGCGGCACCGTGTGCGAGCCGACCGACCTACCAGTCAACAAGCGCCACTTCGACATGGTGTACAGCCACATTAAGTACAGCGACAAACCGTTCATGGGCTCGGTCACGCACCCCGACCGCGCGCAGGACACGGTCGACATGTGCCGCATCTTGTTCGGTGAATCATTCGTCGACGAAAACACCGTGCTCATCAACCTCATCAACGCCAACTCGCCGCTCACATTCGACGAGACCATGTTGGGCGCGGCCGAAGTTTATGCGCGCCACAACCAAGCCACCGTCATCTCGCCGTTTATCTTGGCCGGCGCGATGTCGCCGGTGACCGCGGCCGGCACCTTGGCGCAGATTCTCGCCGAGGCCATGGCCGGCATGGCGTTCACGCAGTTGGTGCGCGCCGGCGCGCCGGTGGTGTTCGGCACTTTCGCCAGTTCCATTTCCATGCAGTCCGGCGCGCCGACCTTCGGCACCCCGGAACCGGCCCTGGTGTTGAACGGCGCGGCCGCATTGGCGCGACGGTTGGGGGTGCCGTTTCGCAGCGGCGGCGCGTTGTGCGCATCCAAAGTCCCCGACGCGCAGGCCGCGTACGAGAGCGCCAACACGCTGCTGCCGAGCCTCACCGCCGGCGTGCATTTCGTGCTGCATGCGGCCGGCTGGCTGGAAGGCGGCTTGGTGTCGAGTTACGAGAAACTCGTCATGGACGCCGACCAGTTGGGCATGTTGGCGGTGTTCGCCGGCGGTTTTGATTTGTCCGGCAACGGCCAGGCCATGGACGCCATCCGCGAAGTCGGGCCCGGCGCGCACTTCCTCGGCTGCGACCACACCCAGCGCAACTTCAAAACCGCGTTCTACCGTTCGGCCATCGCCGACAACAACAGTTTCGAACAATGGCAATCGGAAGGCGCGAAAGATGCGGTGCAGCGCGCCGATGTACGCTGCAAACAATTACTCGCCGACTACGCGCCGCCGCCGTTGGACCCCGGTGTCGACGAAGCATTGCGCGAATTCATCGACAAACGCAAAGCCTCGTTTGCCGATTCCAGTTATTAGTTTGTTGTCGACGGCGCGGGTTGTTTAACTCGGCGCGTCGACATCACCGTGACATCACATCGCGACATCACAGTGATGCACCGTCGACAGTCGACAACAAAACACCATGCTCGCGTTATACCAACAACACGATTCCGGCAACTGCTACAAAGTGCGGTTAATCCTCGCGCACATGGATGTGCCGTTTCGCATCGTGGAAATCAACGCGCTGGACGGTTCCACGCGCGCCCCGGAATTTCTCGCGCTCAACCCCGGCGGCAAAGTGCCGCTGGCGGTGTTTGACGACGGTCGGCGACTCGCGGAATCCAACGCGCTGTTGTTGTATTTCGCGCGCGGCGGAAAGTTTTTGCCGGACGACCCATGGACGCAGGCGCAGATTCATTCGTGGTTGTTCTTCGAGCAGTATGCGCATGAACCGGCGGTCGCGGTGCGGCGCTCGCTGCTGTTCTACCCCGAGCGCCGCGGCCTGGCATCGGAGCGCCGCTTGGCGCAGTTGCTGCAGCAAGGCAACGCCGCGTTGGCGGTCATGGAACAGCGCCTCGCGCAAGCCGACTGGTTGGTCGCAGGCGCCGCTACCGTCGCCGACTTGTCGCTATACGCCTACACCCACCTCGCCGCCGACGGCGGATTCGACCTGCAACGCTTCCCCGCCATCTCCGCCTGGCTCCCCCGCGTCGCGGCACTGCCGGGCCATGTCGACATAAATTGGCGACCGCCGGGGAATTAAGAATACCGCGGTGTTGTGCGTTGGTGACTGTGGCTCGTGGTTTTTTGCTTGTCGTTTGTTCGGGGGGTTAAATAAAAATGTCGATGGTGTTCATCTCTTCTTCGGTGCGCGCGCGGTTGAGTCGGCCGAGTTGTACGGGGATGTCGTACAGGCGGCCGGGGCCGAGGCGGCGGTGCATGCTGCGCAACTGCGGAATCATGACGCGCAGCACCGGCAGGCCGATGCTGGGGCGGGTGAAGTCGGCGAGGTAGAGTTCCCATCGCTTCGCTTCGACCAACGCCAGGCAAGCGCGGCGCTGCGCCGGCAGGTCGAGGCGGCGATGGTGCGGGTAGTCGCGCCAGGTTTTGGCGCCGGCCGGCAACAGGTACTGGAACGCCGGGTCAGCGGTACTGGTGCGCGTCAGCCAAGCGGAAAACGCCGGCGATAAATCTCGAAACGCCGGCGTGGCGTGGGCGACGGTTTTGTCGCCATCGCCGGCGACGGTTTCACCGTTGCCATTGCCATTGCCGGCATCAACTCCGGCCCCGGTTTCGCCATCGCCATCGCCGGCACCGGCACCGCCATTCCCCGCATCGCCCGCAACTTGTCGCCGGCTTTCAATCATTCCCCACAGTTGTCCGTGCTCGCAGATGGCGCGCGACAGCGCAATTTCGGGGTCGAAGTGCGCGCCGAAGCCGAGGCAAATCTCGCCGCCGCCGGCCGCGCGCCGGCTCATAAACGCGAACACCGCGACGCCCAAGTCGAAGGATAAATCCAGCGCCCAGCAACTTCGGCCGCGCCGACGGTATTGCTCGACCACGCGCCCGAGCAGCGGCACTTCGTCCGCCGCCGAGTCCAAGTCCAAGCCGGCGCAACGCAGGCGGTTATACCACCACAAACTCACCGCATCGCGCTCCAACACTTCCAAGAACGCATGCACGAACGCTTCGCTGCGGGTGTTGCCGGCGGCCACGCCGTTGGTGTCGGGGATGGCAATCCAGTGGCCGGCGTACGGATAGCCGTAGTAGAGCGACTGGGTCGGCGTCCATTTAACCGCGCGGTGCGTGACCGACCACAACGGCGACCATTCGCACGTTTCGTCTTCATGAAGCGGCGCGGGGATGTTGACGAACGGGTTGCCGAACGCGTCGCGGTTGAGTTGGTTGCGCGCGGCGAATTGTTTGGCGCTTAAGTTCATGAAACGATTCGGCAACAACGCATCGCCGTCCGGGAAGTCGATATACCTCGCGCGCTTTCTCACTTCATCGCCGTGCAAACTCGCGCAGTACCTTTCAATCGCTTCGCACAACGCGCCGGCGCGCGCCAGCGACGGCGTCACGCCTTTGCCGGCGTTGCGCATCTGCACGCTGGACAGCGACACGAACAACGAGTCGCTTTGGGTGGCGATGTTGTTGTCGGATTCAAACACAAAACAACTGTCGTCGCCGGGGTTCGGCACCGCTTCGAGATGCGCGACCACGCCGGTGTAAGCGTCGTTCAAGTGACGGTAGTTTTGCCAAGTCACTTCCGGCGGCACACTGCGCCAGCCGCCGGCCGGGTAACGCAAGCCCGGTTCAGGGTCGTTTAATTTTACTGGCGTGAAACCATGCGTTGACGCATCGCCGCACACCGCGCACGCCGGGTTTTTGTTGACGCGGTGCCGGCCGGTTTGGTTTTGGATGGAATCAAAAGTCCATAAAGATGCGGTAAGTGAATCGTCGTCGACGGTGTTTGCGTTGTCGCGGGGATTCGATTCCATGCCGGTGTTTTCATCATCCACGGCCGCGAGAAGATACTGCGCGATTTCCAACGCGATGTGATGCGCGCCGACTTGCATCGTCGCATCGCCGGGCGCAAGCGGCGGCGGCGGAAGGATGCCGGCCTGGCGGCGCGCCGCTTGTTCGATTTGACGGTTGCCGCGGATGCGTTCGGCCAAACAGTGCCAGCAGAAGTCGGTTGCCATGAACGGGCGGGGGTCGCGGCGGTTACCGTGGTTGCCGGCGCCGTCATCGTTGTTACCGTCGCCGCCATCGTTAAACACCGGCCCGGCCCACTGCACGCTGCCGGTTAACTTGACCGGCAACCAGCGCATGCCGCGCTGCAAATAATCGCGGTTGAGGCCGGCGAGTGCGTCGTGCAGATAATCGTCGACCACCGCCACGGTTAAATCATCCGCGCCATCGCCGCCATCACCGGAATCGCCGTCGCCATCGCCGTCGCTTTCCTTGACGCTCGCGACGCCGACACCGCGCAACCCGTCGCGCAACGCGCGCGCGCCGGCCGGGGCCGCGGATAAATCCATCAACGCCACGCGCATGCGCGCCAACTGCGCCTCGACAAACGCCGGCGTAAAACCGCGGTTCAACCACAACGCCGCCTGCCCGTCGGCCATTTGGTATTGCCCGGAAACGACGATGCCGGCGCGCGAAAACACTTGCAGCAACTGCGCGATTTCAAACTGCGGGCGGCGCGTCTTGGCGGTGAGGTCGCGAATCAATTGTGTGGCGTCGGCGCGACCGTCAATCGCCGCCAGCACCGTTTCCGCGACTTCGCCGATGGGATAGAGGCGGTAATAGTTGCGGTCGTATTCGGAGGTGACTAACAGCGATTTTTCCGCGCGCGCCGGGTCGATGGCCGCCACATTGAGGCGCAGATGCGGCGCGATTTTCGGCAAGCGGATGATGCCGCGGTCGCTGTTGTGCTTGCGCATTCGATTCAACGGTGTTTGCATCAACGCGCCGCTTCAGATAAACACCGGCACCGGATTTAAATCTTCCTCCGCGGTCGGTGCGCGCAGTTTTCCCATCGCCACCGGCACATCATACAACCGGCCCGGCGCAAACCTTGCCCAGAAATGCCGCATGCCCGGCGCCAAAATCTTAATCACCGGCAAACCAACCTCCGGTTTAGTTTGGTCCATCACCAACACTTCCAACCCTTTCGCATGCGCGGCGTCGAGACAGGCCTGCGCTTCCTCGAATTGACTGCGTTGAACCACCGGATAATCGGCCGGCGTAATCACCGCGGCGGTACGGTCCGGCAAAAGATACGGATGCTTCTGCACCGTCGCGTTGTGCCACCAATCCAAACATTCGGCATCGTAATAACTGTAACTGCCCGGCTCGTCGGTGGCGAACAAAACCACCGAAGTGTATTGATTGAGTTCGCAAACCGCGCGCAGCAACGCGATATGCGGGTCAAAGTGCGCGCCGGCCGCGACGCAGATGTCGCGCTTAGTTTTGTCGACGCGCTCGGACACGGCGACGAACACCGGAATGCCGAAGTCATGCGTGATGTCCAACGCCCACACGCGGCGATGATATACGGTGCTGTACCGCGTCACCAATTGGTCGAGGAACGGGTCGTTAAAACTGCCGATGTCGACTTCCGGATATTGCAGGCGGTTATACCACCACACCGCGTACGCATCGCGCTCGACCAATTCCATGAAACCTTGCACGAACGCTTCAGCCAATGTGTTGCCGGAGGCCGCGCCGTTGGAATCCGGGTTGCCCATGAATTTGTTTAACGCCATGTCATCGGCGAGATACGAGAAGTACGCCTGCGCCGACAACACCCACACGAACCGTTCGCGACTCAACGACCAGAACGGCGTCCATTCCACTTCCGCGTTCTCGTCAAAATCCATCTCCGGCAGACGGTAAAAGCGGTGCTTCTTCGACGCCACCTGAGCGCGCGATTGATACTGCGCATCGCTGAACAGCATGATGTCGTTCGGCCGCAACGCTTCGCCCGGCGCGAAGTCGGTGAACTTCGCGCGACGGTGAATTTCGCCGCCGTCGTATACGCCGCTGTACCGTTCCAACGCCTCGCACAACGCGCTGACCCTGGCTTGCGTTTCGGACCGTCCTTTGCCCGCGCTTTTGGTGCGCAAACTGTTGCTCAGCGAATGAAAGTTGCGGTTGACGATGGCGAGGTTGCTGCCGGCCCAGTACACATGCAGCAGCGAATCATCGGCCGGCGAACTGCGCAGCACCGCGGTGACCACGCCGGTCAGCGGCGAGATAAGATGCGCGTAGCGGTTCCAGGTTTGCAGCGGCGAACGCGCTTTCATGCCGCCGCTGGTGAATACCGATTCGCGCGCGTTGTTGTCGACACCGTCGCCGTTGGCACCGTCACCGTCGTTGCCACCGTCATCGTCACCGTCACCGTCGTTGGCACCGTCGCCATCGCCGCCGAACAATTCCACGCGCGCCGGCGGCCGCTGGTTGTCGCGCAGTTGCGGGTCGCCGCAAGTCGCGCACTGCGGGCGTTGGACGACTCGATGCCATTCGCCGCCGCTGGTGTAGAGGTTGGCGGAGAGCAAGTAGCGGCCGAAGTCCGGCATCTCGGCGCGCGGGTCGCGCGGATTGGGCGCGCGTTCCATGCCGGCGAACAAACGCGCGCGGATGAGTTGCAGCAATGCATCGGCGGCGCGGCCGCGGGCCATGGATGCATCGAACACGCGCTCGGTCGCGACTTCCCCCCCGGCCCGGTTGCCACCGAGGAAGCCGCGCAGTTCACGGTTGTTATGCAAGTTGTTGCGCAGGCAGTCGAAACAAAAACGGGCCGCGGGCGATGCATCGTTGTGCGGCGACTCAACCGCCAAGTTAAACAACGGACCGGCCATGCTTTCGACGCCGCTGAGTTTAAGCGGCAACCACTGTCGGCGGTTGTCCCAAAACCGCCGGTTGATGTCAGCCAGTTCGTGCTGCAGATAATCATCGACCACCACCAGCGTTACATCCGCGGCCGATTCATCATCGACCGCGGCCGCGCCGCCGAGGCCGCGCCATGCTTCGGCCGCCGCTTCGGCCGCTTGCGCATGCGCGCTCAAGTCGATGATGTGGATTTGCAATTCCGCCAAACTCTCTTCGGCCCGCCGCGGCGTGATGCCGAGCGCGGAGAACAACGCGGCGCGCGCCGGCGGCAGGTGATGCTCGGCCGACACCAGCGCGAATCGGTACGCGAGGTTGGCGAACTTGGTGTTGATTTCCATCGCATCGTAGCCGCGCGCGGTTAACGCGGCGACGATTTCATTGCGCGCGCGAACACCGTCGACCAAGCGCAGCATGTCGCGCGTCAAGCGGCCGGTGAGTCCCTGGCCGTTGCCCAACGCGTCGATATAAAACGCGAAGTTGACTTCGCGCAGCGCCTCGGCCGGGGTGTCCGCGGTGATGCCGAGTTCGGCGTCGTCGAAAGTGAACACCTCGAGATGCGGGGTGATGGCCGGGACTTCGATGAGTCCTTGGTCGTGTTTGGTTTTGCAGAACATGGCGGTGTGGAGTGGCGGTCGCGGCGCTTGATGCGCGGAGCGGTCGGCGGGCCGGCGATTATATCGCGCTTGGCGAAAATCTAAACCGTCTATTTCTCCAGCAACCGCGGCATCATCTCGACCAAGTTGCACGGCCGGGTGCGGTAGTCCAGTTGCAGCGCAATCAGTTTATCCCACGCCAACTTGCACGCGCCGGGCGCGCCGGGCAGAACAAAAATATAAGTGGCGTTGGCGACCCCGGCCAGCGCGCGCGACTGCACCGTCGACGCGCCGATGTCGTCAAACGACAACGCGCGAAACACTTCGCCGAAGCCGTCCAGGGTTTTATCCAGCAGCGGCGCCACGGCCTCCGGACTGCCGTCGCGGCCGCTGACCCCGGTGCCGCCGGTGGTGATGACCGCCTGAATGTCGGGCGCGGCAATCCACGCCGACACCGCCGCGCGAATTTGGTAAATGTCGTCGGCGACGATGCGGCGGTCGGCGAGTCGGTGCCCCGCATCGGTCAGGCGCTGCGCCAACGCATCGCCGGAGCGGTCGTCGGCCGAGGTGCGGGTGTCGGAGATGGTCAGCGCCGCGATGCTGACCGGAATGAACTCGCGAGCGGAAGCGGAATCGGACATGCGCGCCTCGTTAAAAAGAAAAGTTGGGAGTGCGCTATTATCCGCATTCCCGCGCGCAATGCATCCGCCGATGACCGTTCACATCAAATGCTTCGCCAGTTTGCGCGAGACCCTCGGCGTCGCCGCGCGCGACCTACCGCACCGCCGCGGCATGACGGTCGCCGATGCGTGGCGGGCGTTGAGCGCTGCGCCGCCGCCGGAGAATCTGCTGTGCGCGCGCAATCATGAGTATGTCGACTTCGGGCAAGCGGTCGACGACGGCGATGAAATCGCTTTCTTCCCGCCGGTGACCGGCGGTTAATTGCAAGCGCGCGATGAGTCGGCGGCAAGCGCGCGGCGCATGGGTGACGAATGAGCGGAGTCGATGATGCGAGTTGAAGTGCGCGCGCAGGCGTTTTCGCCGTGGCAAGAAGTCGACGCTTACCAAGCGCGCCACTTGCGCCCCGGCGCGTTCGGCGCATGCGCGGTGTTCGTCGGCAGTATGCGCGACTTCAACCGCGATGCGCGCGTGCACGGCATGACCCTCGAACACTATCCGGGCATGACCGAGCGGCAACTCGCGCAACTCGCCGAAGACGCCGTCGCCCGCCACCACCTCATCGACGCCCTGCTGCTGCACCGCATCGGCGCGCTGCGCCCCAACGACCCCATCGTCCTGGTCGCCGCCTGGTCAGCCCACCGCGCCCAAGCCTTCGCCGCCTGCCGCGAAATCATGGAAGCCCTAAAAACCCGCGCCACTTTCTGGAAAAAAGAAACCACCGACAACGGAGAACAATGGGTGGAAGAAAACACGCCGGCTGAGTGAGCGCAGCGGTTTGAGTCGCCACTCCGCGACCGCCGCCCCCGCTGCCACTCCGGGCTTTGACCCGGAGTTCAGAGTATTTAATTGGGCCGACGAGGAATCGAACAAAAGACTCTGGACTCCGGTTGCCACCGGAAAAATCCGTCGGGAACGGATTTTCGCGCAAGCCCGAAGGGTTTGGAGCAGGGACGCTCCAAACAACGGCAGTGAGTGCGCGCCCGCTTAACAATCTGCGGGCGTGGCGGGGGGGGTACCGCGGGCGTGGCGGGGGGGTACCGTGGGCGTGACGGGGGTGCCGCGGGCGTGGCGAGTGAGGCGCCGGTGATTCAAAAACGGTCTTTTGCCTCCGTGCGTTGAATCATAACGCAGGACGGGGTAAACTCCGCCGCTTTGCGGCAGGCGCGTAGCTCAGTTGGTTAGAGCACCACCTTGACATGGTGGGGGTCGGTGGTTCGAATCCACTCGCGCCTACCACGCCGCCAAACGCCAACCGTCGCCGCCCGTATCTCGCCACCGTAACCGTCGCCCGCTACCGTCTGCCGCCGTCCGCCAACCGTCGCCGAACACATCCCGTCGCCGCAACCGCCGTCCGCCGCCGTTCATCGCCGCTCGCAACCGTCGCCCGTTGCCGAACGCAACGCCAACCGTCGCCGCCGCCCACAAACCGTCGTCCACTGTCGTCCGTCGCCCGCCGCCATCCGTCGCCCGCCAACTGTCGTCCGTCGCCCGCCGCCATCCGTCGCCGCTAACCGCATCCCGCGCCCGCAACCGTCACCGCCGCCCGCCAACCGCCAGCCGTCCCCGCCACGCCGTCGGTCAACCCACAACCCATGCCTGAAATTACTCTTCCTGATGGCGCTACGCGCGAGTTTGCGGCGCCGGTTAGCGTGGCCGAGGTGGCCGCCGCCATCGGGCCGCGGTTGGCGAAGTCGATGGTGGCGGCGGTCGCGGGCCCGGCCGGCGATGCCGGCGAAACCGGCAAAACCGGCGAAACCGGCAAAACCGGCGAAAAACTGCTGGACGCCGCCGACTGCATCGACGCCGACACCGAGTTGGCGATTCTCACCGCCGCCGACCCGCGCGGTTTGGAAATTATCCGCCATTCCTGCGCGCACCTGCTGGGCCACGCGCTCAAGCAACTGTGGCCGCAGTGCAAAATGGCCATCGGCCCGGTCATCGAAGACGGTTTCTACTACGACATCGACCTCGAACACCGCATCACCGACGCCGACCTCGCGAGCGTTGAATCTCGCATGCGCGAGTTGGCGAAAAGCGACTACGCGGTGGTGAAGGAAAAAGTGTCGTGGGACGAAGCGCATCGCGTTTTCAGCGCGCGCGATGAGCCGTATAAGTTGGAAATTCTCGACCGCGACATCGACCGCGGCGACCGCCCGGGCCTGTACCACCACCTCGAATATGTCGACATGTGCCGCGGCCCGCATGTGCCGCGCATGGGCTTGTGCCGGCATTTCAAACTGCTGCGCGTGTCCGGGGCGTACTGGCGCGGCGACAACCGCAACAAAATGCTGCAGCGCATCTACGGCACCGCTTGGCCCGACAAAAAACAACTGACCGCGCACCTGACCCGGCTGGAAGAAGCGGCGCGCCGCGACCACCGCAAAATCGGCAAGGCGTTGGGTTTGTTCCACATGCAGGAGGAAGCGCCGGGCATGGCGTTCTGGCATCCGCGCGGCTGGACGTTGTACCAAGTGTTGATGAACTACATGCGCGATGCGCAACGCGCGCGCGGCTACCGCGAAATCAACACCCCGGAAGTGGTGGATTTTTCGCTGTGGAAACGCTCGGGCCACGCCGATAAATTCGGCGCCGACATGTTCTCGGTCGAATCCGAGGGGCGGGCCTTTGCGCTGAAACCCATGAACTGCCCGTGCCATGTGCAGGTGTTCAACCAGGGCTTGCGCAGTTACCGCGACTTGCCGCTGCGCCTCGCGGAATTCGGCGCGTGTCACCGCAATGAATTATCCGGCGCGCTGCACGGCTTGATGCGGGTGCGCGGATTCGTGCAGGACGACGCGCACATCTTTTGCACCGAGGAACAAATCCAGGACGAAGTCGCGGCGTTCATCGATTTCCTGCATGCGGTGTATAGCGACTTAGGATTTGAGCGCGTGATTTACCGTCTGGCGCTGCGCCCGGACGCGCGGGTCGGCAGCGACCAGGACTGGGACCGCTCCGAGGCCGCATTGGCGCGCGCGCTGCAATCCAAGGGTTTGGCGTGGGAGGAATTGCCCGGCGAGGGCGCGTTCTACGGGCCTAAAATCGAGTTCTCGCTGCAGGATGTCATCGGCCGGGTGTGGCAGTGCGGCACCATGCAGGTGGACTTCAGTATGCCCGGCGCGTTGGGCGCGCAGTATGTCGCGGAGGACGGCAGCCGGCGCACCCCGGTGATGCTGCACCGCGCGCTTCTGGGCTCGTTTGAGCGCCTGATTGGCATTTTAATTGAGCACTACGAGGGCAAGTTCCCGGCCTGGCTGGCGCCGGTGCAGGCGGTGCTTCTGAGCATCACCGATGCCCAGGCCGACTACGCGTCGGCGGTGGCCGGCGATTTGACCGCGCGCGGATTTCGCGTCGAATCCGACTTGCGAAATGAAAAAATCGGGCTTAAAATCCGCGAGCACACTTTACAGCGCATTCCGTACTTGCTGGTGGCCGGCGAGCGCGAGGCGCAGAGCGAATCGATTGCCGTGCGCACCCGGGATGGCCGCGATTTAGGCGCCATGCCGGTCGGCGATTTTGCCGGACGGTTGAACCGGGAAATCGCCGCGCGCGGCAAAAACGGCGATTGCCGTCTGGAGGACTGAGTTATAGCCAAACCGAAACAGCAGCGCGTCAACGAGATGATTACCAGCGACCCGGTGCGCGTCATCGCCGCCGACGGCGACCAACTGGGCATCTTCCAGTTGGGCGAGGCGCTGGAATTCGCGCAGGAGTCCGGCTTCGACCTGGTCGAGATTTCGCCGCATGCCGACCCGCCGGTGTGCCGCGTCATGGACTACGGCAAGTTTCTGTACACCGCCAGCAAAAAACGCCAGGCGGCGAAGAAAAAGCAGAAGCAAATCACCGTCAAAGAGGTCAAGTTCCGGCCCGGCACCGATGTCGGCGACTACGCGGTCAAGTTGCGCAACCTGACGCGCTTCCTGGAAGCCGGCAACAAGACCAAGGTGACGCTGCGATTCCGCGGGCGCGAGATGGCGCACAAGGAACTCGGCCTGGAAATGCTGCAGGCGGTGGAAAAAGACCTCGCCGACCTCGCGGTGGTGGAGCAGGCGGCGACCATGGAAGGGCGGCAGATGGTGATGCTGCTGGCGCCGAAAAAGCAGTGAGTGGCGGGGAAGACAGTACGTACAGTTAGGGCCGGCGGCGAATGCGGCGCCGGCCACCGAGCAACCGAAGCAATTCGACAACCCGACAATCGACCATCGCAACCGACAACCGAAACCGGAGCAATACAGTGCCCAAGTTAAAGACCAACCGCGGCGCGGCCAAGCGTTTTATGCGCACCGCCGGCGGGCGTTTCAAGCGCGCGCAGTCGCACTTCAACCACATCCTGACCAAGAAATCGCCCAAGCGCAAACGCCATTTGCGCCCGTCGAGCCTGGTCAACGCCGCTGACCAAGCGGCGGTCAAAAAGATGCTGCCGTATCGCTGAGTCGTCGGTCGTTAAATCGCCGGCGGTTAAATCGCCGGCGGTTAAGTCGCCGCGCCGTTAAATCGCCGAGTCATCGCATCCGCATCGCAACCATCGCAACCATCGCAACCGTCACCGGAACACCGTCATGCCACGCATCAAAAGAGGGGTCACCGCCCGCGCCCGGCACAAGAAAGTGCTGAAACAGGCGCGCGGCTACCGCGGCGCGCGCAGCCGCACATTTCGCTCGGCAAACCAAGCCGTCAACCGCGCCGGGCAGTACGCGTACCGCGACCGCCGCCAGCGCAAGCGTCAGTTCCGCGCGCTGTGGGTGGTGCGCATCAACGCCGCGGCGCGCGAAAACGGCTTGAGTTACAGCCGCTTCATCAACGGCCTCGGCAAAGCCGCCATCGACCTGGACCGCAAAATCCTGGCCGAGTTGGCGGTCAACGACAAGGCCGCGTTCTCCGAACTGGCGGCGCGCGCCAAGGCCGCGCTGGCGGCGTGATTTTCGCGCCGCGCGACCGCATCGGCCGCGGTCACGGTCGCGGTCACGCCCGCGGTCACGGCCGCGGTCACGGTCGCGGTCACGGTCGCGGTCACGCCCGCGGTCACGGTTAATCTCGCGCGCGCATTCCTCTTCCCCGCCGCGCCGTGACCGCATCCGCATCCGGAGAGTCCCTCGCGGCCGCGGCCCAGCAGGCCATCGCCGCGGCGGATTCGCCGGCCGCGCTGGAGGCGTTGCGGGTCGGTTACCTCGGCAAAAAGGGGCGGGTCACGGCGCAACTGAAACAACTCGGGGCGTTGCCGGCGGCCGAGCGCAAGGCCGCGGGGCAGGCGCTCAACCGCGCCAAAACCGTCATCCAAAACGCGCTGCAGGCGCGCCAGACGGCGCTGGAGAGCGCGGCGGTCGCGGCGCGCTTGCGAGATGAGCGCATCGATGTCACCCAGCCGGGCCGCGGGCCGGCGGCCGGCGCGCTGCACCCGCTGACCCGCACCTTGCGGCGCATGCAGGACATCTTCGAATCGCTCGGTTTTGAAGTCGCCACCGGCCCGGAAATCGAGGACGAATACCACAACTTCGAGGCGCTCAACATCCCGGCCGACCACCCGGCCCGCGCCATGCACGACACTTTTTATATCGGCGGCGGCGCGGCCGGCGATGGCCGCGGCGACACGGTGCTGCGCACCCACACTTCGCCGGTGCAAATCCGCCACATGCGAGCGCATTCCCCGCCGCACAAAATCATCGCGCCGGGCCGCGTTTACCGTTGCGATTCGGATGTCACGCACACGCCGATGTTCCACCAGATGGAGGGCTTGGTGGTCGACCGCGCGGTCACCTTCGCCGACTTGAAAGGCGTTCTCGCGCATTTCGTGCGCGCGTTTTTCGAGAGCGATTTGGCGTTGCGCTTTCGCCCCTCGTATTTTCCGTTCACCGAGCCGTCCGCGGAAGTCGACATCGCGTGCGTGTTCTGCGGCGGGCGCGGCTGCCGCATCTGCAAACACAGCGGCTGGCTGGAAGTGCTCGGCAGCGGCATGGTGCACCCCGAAGTGCTGCGCCACGGCCGCATCGACCCGGCGCAGTTCAGCGGCTACGCGTTCGGCATGGGCGTCGAGCGACTGACCATGCTGCGGTACGGCGTCAACGACCTGCGGTTGTTCTTCGACAATGATTTGGCGTTTCTTAAACAGTTTCGGTAACCGGCGCGCGGCCTCGGCGGCGTCACGGTTACCGTCACCACCGTCGCCACCGTCACCACCGTCGCCGTCATGTTACCGTCATGTTAATTAGCCACGCCTGGCTGCGCGAGTGGGTGCGGCCCGCGGCCGGGCCGGCCGGCCTGCGCGCGTTGGCTGATGCCCTGACCATGGGCGGCTTGGAAGTCGCGGCGGTGACGGCCGCCGGGCCGGGCCTTGGCAAGCGCGTGGTGGTCGGGCGCATCGCCGCCATCGACGCGGTCCCCGGCCGGCCGAAGTTGAAACTATGCGCGGTGGAGGTCGGCCGCGGTTCATCGCCGGCATCGCCCGGGCCGCTCAGCATCGTGTGCGCCGCGCCCAACATCGGCGTCGGCGACAAAGTGGCGGTTGCCATGCCCGGCGCGGAATTGCCGGGGTTGCCGGGGTTGCCGGGGGCGCCGGAGTCGGTGACGGTGGAAAAGCGGCGCATCGCCGGCGTGGAATCGGCCGGCATGATTTGCTCGGCCGCGGAACTCAACTTGGAAGAACGCGCCGACGGTGTCATGCAACTCGACGCCGATGCCATCGTCGGCCGCCGGTTGGATGACCATCTCGACCTCGGCGACCAAGTCCTCGAACTGGAACTCACGCCCAACCGCGGCGACTGCTTGAGCGTGCGCGGCGTGGCGCGCGAGGTGTCGGCGTTGTTAGGAATTCCGTTGCGCGCGCCGCCGCAACTCGCCGCCAAAACAACCGTCACCAGCCGCATGAAATTACCGGTCGAATTGCGCGCGCCGCCGGCCTGCCCGCGTTATGCCGGGCGCGCGGTGTGCGGTGTGGATTTGCGCGCGCGCGCGCCGGACTGGCTCACCGAGCGCCTGCGCCGCTGCGGCGCGCGCAGCGTCAATGTCGCGGTCGATGTCACCAACTATGTGATGCTGGAACTCGGCCAGCCGCTGCATGCTTTTGACCTCGGCAAACTCAGCGGCGGCATCGTGGTGCGGCAGGCGCGCGCCGGCGAAAAACTGCGCTTGCTGGACGGCAGCCGCCTGACCTTGCGCGCCTCGCATCTGGTCATCGCCGACCATGACAAAGCGGTGGCGCTGGCCGGCATCATGGGCGGCTGGGATTCGGCCGTATCGCTCGCCACCCGCGACATTTATTTCGAGTCGGCGTTTTTTCCGGCCGCGGCCATGCTTGGCAAGGCGCGGCAGTTCGGCATGCACACCGACGCCTCGCACCGCTTCGAGCGCGGCGTCGACCCGGCGCTGCAAGTGCGGGCGCTCGAGCGCGCCACGCAATTGTTGGCGTCCATCGCCGGCGGCGAACCGGGGCCCATCACCGACGCCTGCGCGCGCAGATTCATGCCGCGCCCGGCCCGCATCACGCTGCAACGCGCCGAGATTGCGCGCAACTTGGGCGTGCAAGTGCCGGCCGCGCGCGCCGCCGCCTTCCTCAAACGTCTCGGCATGCAAGTCGCGCCGGCGGCGGGGAAATCCGCGGGGAAATCCGCGACAAGAACCAACGCAAAATCCGCGGTAAAAACCGTGGCGAAAACCGCGGCCGCCTGGCGCGTAACCGTACCGACCTGGCGCAGCGATGTCACCGGCGCGCATGACTTGGTTGAGGAAATCGCCCGCCTAGTCGGCTACGACAACATCCCGACGCGCGCGCCGGCCGCTACCGTCGCCACCACCGCGGCACAGCCGGAAACCCGCGTCGAAGTCGACGCGCTAAAACGCCGTTTGGTCGAGCGCGGTTATTTCGAAGTCATCACCTATAGTTTTGTCGCGCCGCAAACCCAGCGCCAACTGCTCGGCAAACGCGGCATTCGGTTAAGCAACCCCATCGCCGAGAACATGGCGGCGATGCGCTGCAGTTTGTGGCCCGGCCTGCTCGACGCATTGCGCGGCAACCTGAACCGTCAGCACGAGCGCGTACGGTTGTTTGAAACCGGTCATGTCTTCCTTGCCGGGCGCGGCCGCCGCAAAGAAACTTCCCGCCTGGCCGCGGCCGTCACCGGCCCGGCCTGGCCGACGCAATGGGGCGCGGCCGAGCGCATGGTGGATTTCTTCGATGCGAAAGGCGACTTGCAGGCGTTGTTGGACATGGCGAGCGGCGGCGCGCGGGGGCAATTCGCTTATCGCCCGGCCGCGCATCCGGCGCTGCACCCCGGGCGCAGCGCGCAAGTGTTGTGCGGGCGCAAAGTCATCGGGCATATCGGGCAGTTGCACCCGGGCCATGCGCGGCTGGTCGACATCGCGCCGGCGGTGTATTTGTTCGAGGTCGACTTGCCGGCGTTGGCGGAGGGCGCGTTGCCGGCGTTCGCCGCGGTGTCGCGGTACCCGGCGGTGCGCCGCGATTTGGCGGTGGTGGTCGCAGCCGATGTGGGCGCGCAGGCGGCGCTGGAAGTGGCGCGCGCCGCGGCCGGCCCGCTGCTGGTGGACTCGGCGTTGTTCGACATCTACGCCGGCGAGCGGCTGGAAAAAAACCGCAAAAGTTTCGCCTTCCGTTTGACATTCCAATCCGAGTCGGGCAATCTCACCGCGGCCCGGGTGGATGCCCAAACCGCGCGCATCGTCGACGCGCTGCAGCAGCGGTTCGGGGCCCGCCTGCGGGATTGATTTCTTTTTGCGCGGCCGCGCCGCGTTTTAACCACCTTGCGACAAACACCGTCATGACCGTCACCAAAGCCGAGTTGAGCGAGACCCTGTTCGGCCGCGTGGGCCTGAACAAGCGCGAGGCGCGGGATTTCGTCGAGACCTTTTTTGAGCGCATCAACGCCTCGCTGGAACAAGGCACGGCGCTCAAACTGTCCGGCTTCGGCAGTTTTTCGCTGCGCGACAAAACACCGCGGCCGGGCCGCAACCCGCGCACCGGCGAGGCGGTCGACATCGCGGCTCGCCGCGTGGTGACCTTCCGCGCCAGCCAGAAACTGAAACACAGCGTGGCAAGCCACGCGGCCGAACGGGCGCAGGCGCAAGCGTCGCAAGCGCGGCCGCGCAGGAGATAAACCATGCTCGACCCGGCTGATTTTGAGTTGCCGCCGATTCCGCCCAAGCATTATTTCAACATCGGCGAAGTCAGCAAGTTGTGCGCGGTCGAGCCGACCGTGTTGCGCTACTGGGAGCAGGTGTTTCCGCAGTTGAAGCCGGTCAAGCGGCGCGGCAACCGCCGCTCGTACCGCCGCCACGATGTCAAACTGATTCGGCACATCCGCAAGTTGCTGTATGTCGACGGCTTCACCACCAGCGGCGCGCGCGCGCAACTGGAACAAGCCGGCGAAGCGAAAGGCGGCAACGGCCTCGGCGAAGACGGCGGCAAATTCGTCGGCCGCCTCATCGACGAGTTGAACGAAGTGCGCGAGATGTTGGGTTGAGTTGCGGCGGAACGCCGGCGCGCGCGGTAAAATGCGCGGCGGCGATTCGCCGTTTGACGATTAACCGAACGGGGTGTGGCGCAGTCTGGTAGCGCACCGCAATGGGGTTGCGGTGGTCGGAGGTTCAAATCCTCTCACCCCGACCAATTTTTTTCTTGGTTGATTTTTCGCCGTTGATTTTTTGTCGCCGACTTTGCGTTGATTCGTCGCCGTTGATTTTTTGTTGATTCGCGTTGTCGCCACCGTCACCGCTTTCGCTGATTCGCCGTCACCGTCACCGCCACCGTCACCGCCGCCACCGTCGCCGCCTTCTCTTCCGCCGCATGACCGTCGTCACCCGCTTCCCGCCCAGCCCCAGCGGCCACCTGCACCTCGGCGGCGCGCGCACCGCGCTGTTCAACTGGCTGTACGCGCGGCATTGCGGCGGCGAATTGGTGCTGCGAATCGAAGACACCGACCGCGCGCGCTCCACCCAAGCATCGGTCGACGCGATTCTCGATGCGCTGCAATGGCTCGGCTTGGACTGGCAGCGCGGGCCGTACCGCCAGAGCGAAAGATTCGACCGATACGCGGAAATCATCCGCCGACTGGTGGACGACGGTCACGCCTACCACTGCTTCTGCGATGCGGCGCGCATCGAGGCGCTGCGCGAATCGCAAAAAGCGGCCGGGCAAAACCCGGCTTACGACCGCCACTGCCGCGACCTCGGCCGGCAACCGTCGCCCGGCGAGGCCGCGGTGGTGCGATTCAAGAGCCCGCTGGCCGGCCGGGTGGCGTTCGACGATGCGGTGCGCGGGCCGGTGACGGTGGACGCGGCGCAGTTGGACGACTTGGTTATCGCCCGCTCGGACCGCGCGCCGACTTACAACTTGTGCGTGGTGGTCGACGACATCGACATGGGGGTCACGCACATCATCCGCGGCGACGACCACACCAACAACACCCCGCGCCAGATTCCGATTTTTCATGCGTTGGGCGCGGCGTTGCCGGTGTTCGCGCATGTGCCGATGATTTTGGGCGCGGACGGCCGGCGGCTGTCCAAGCGTCACGCCGATGTCAGCGTGCTGGAATACCGCGCGCAGGGGATTTTGCCGGAGGCGCTGCTGAACTACCTGGCGCGGCTGGGCTGGGCGCACGGCGACCGCGAGATTTTTTCGGCGGATGAGATGGTTGAGTTGTTCGACCTCGCGGCCATCAACAAATCGGCCGCGCACTTCGACCCCGCCAAGTTGCTGTGGACCAACCAGCAGCATGTGCGCGCGGCGCCGCGGCCGCGACTCGCCGAGTTGTTGGGCGCGCATCTGGAACAACGCGGCCTCAACCCCGCGGCCGGCCCGCCGCTTGCCGACACCGTCGCGGCCTTCGCCGAGCGCGCGCAAACCTTGCAGGAGATGGCGGACAAGTCCGCGTGGCTGTACGCCGATTTCGACCACTACGACCCGGCCGCGGCCAAAAAACACCTGCGCCCGGCCGCCGCGCCGGCGTTGCAAGCGTTGCGCGAAGCGTTCGCAGCCGTCGCCGATGACGACTGGAGCGCCGCCGCCATCAACCGCGCCATCGAGAGCGTGCTGGAAGCGCAAAAACTAACACTCGGCCGCATCGCGCAACCGTTGCGAGTCGCAATCTCCGGCGCCGCCGCCACGCCGCCCATCGACGCCACAGTCCAACTCACCGGCCGCGCCCGCACCCTGTCACGAATTGAACGGGCGCTTAAATGGATTGCCGCGCGCACCGCAGCCGACTGACAACGCGGCGAGAAAAACCGCGCGCACCGTCGCACTTAATTCCGCAGCGCGAAGCGGGCGGTTGGGTGATTTGCGTTACTTAACGGCGCGAGGCGCCGTCACGCCCACGGTCTCCCCACCCGCCACGCCCGTGGCCCCCACTCGCCACGCCCGCAGTCTGTTAAGCGGGCGCGCCCCACCACTCCGGTGATGCCGCCCCAATTGCCATTCCGGCGACAGCCGCCCCTACAGCCATTCCGGCGACAGCCGGAATCCAGAGTCCCCCGCTCGTGGGCGGGGGCATGCTTTAATTGGCCCGTCGCGGCGGTGACGG
>JAPPPS010000146.1 GCA_028817405.1 Gammaproteobacteria bacterium | reverse complement strand
CACCGTCACCGTCACCATCGAACGCGCCGCAAGAAATATCCGCGGCGAACAAATCGCGCGGCACATTCAGCACCACCGGCCCGCGCCGCCCGCTCATGGCCAGGCGCGCGGCCTCGGCGACAAACTCCGGCAGCCGCGCCGCGGTCGGCACCACAAAAGACCGCTTGCACACCGGCGCGAACAACGCTTGCTGGTCGATTTCCTGAAAGGTGTCGCGCCCGGATTCGCGGCGACTCACCATGCCGGCGATGGCGAGCACCGGCGAGTACGCCAAGTGCGCCTCGGCCAGCCCGGTGACCAAGTTGGCGGCGCCGGGCCCGGCTTGCGCGCCGAGCACCACGCCGGGCCCGCCACCGTCGCCGGCGCGGAGGCGCGCGCAAGCATCGGCCATGTGGGTGGCGGCGCGCTCGTCGCGGGCGCCGATGTAGCGGATGGCGTCGCAGTTGTACAGCGCGTCGTACAGTTCTAACATGGAGCCGCCGAGCACGCCGAACACATGACGGACGCCGGCGCGCCGCAACGCCTGCGCGACCGCGGCCCCGGCCTGAATTTTGCGCGCCGTCACAACGCCACCGCGGCCCGCAGGCCTTCCAGTACCGCTTCCTCGGCGCTGCGCGGCGCAAGGCAGTCGCCGACCGCGGTCACCGCGCCGGCGAAATCCGCCAGCGCCTCCTCCAACTCGCCCTCCAATTCGGTATTCGGCGCGCAGCCGTGCGCCACCACCACGCTGTCCACGCCCTCCACCGCCACGGGCGCGCCGCTCAATGTGTGCTGGAAAAACGCCGTGTCCTCGTCCGCGCCGAACAAGCGCAAGTGCGTCAAAACTTCCACTCCCAATTGATGCAAGCGCGCCAGATGATGGTTGCGCGTGTATTGCGGCAGCGCCTCGCCGGGCATGGCGGCGTTCACGCACAAGCGCACCCGGCGGCCCGCGGCCGCGAACATTTCCGCCAAGCCGATGCCGGTCCAGTCGCCGCGCCAGTCGGCAACCGCCACCGACGCGCCGCCGCCGGCGATTTCGATTCCGCGCTGCAGCACCTCCCACGCCCCGACCACCGTCGCGCCCTCCGCCAACTCCAACGCCGGCCAATACGGCCGGCCGCCGGTGGCGAGGATGACCGCGTGCGGCTGCGCCTCGGCCACCACCGCCGGGGTCACTTCGGTGGCGGTGCGCAAGGTCACCCCGGCGCGCTGCAATTCGCGGGTGAAGTTTGTGACCAGGCCGCCGAATTCTTCCCGGCCCGGCAGGCGTTGCGCCAGTAATACCTGGCCGCCGAGTTGCGCGGCGCGCTCGAACAGCAGCACGCGGTGGCCGCGCTCGGCCGCGGCGCTCGCGGCTTTCATTCCGCCGGGGCCGCCGCCGGCCACTAACACGGTTTTCGGCGCGGCGGCAACGGTGTGGACCGCGGGGAACTCCAACTCGCGCCCGGCTTCCGGGTACTGAATGCACGACACGCCGAGGCCGCGGTGCGCGCGGCCGATGCAGGACTGGTTGCAGGCGATGCAGGCGCGAATGTCGTCCACCGCGCCGGCCGCGGCGCGCGCCGGCAGTTGCGGGTCGCACAACAGCGCGCGCGTCATGCCGCACAAGTCGGCTTGCCCGGCCGCGAGGATTTGTTCGGCGGTGTGCGGTTGGTTGATGCGCCCGGCCACCAACAACGGTTTGTCCACCACCTGGCGCAGATGCCCCGCGGCCTCCGCCAGGTAGCCGCAGGCGACGCCCATCGGCGGGCTGATATGCACCGCGCCGCCCAGCGTGGCGGAAGTGCCGGCGGTGATGTTGTAGTAGTCGACGATGCCGTCGCCGGCCAGCGCGGCGAGGATGTCGCGCATGCCGCGGCCGGGGTTTATACCGTCGCCGCCACCGTCACCGTCACCGTCGAGCGCGTCCACCGAGAGGCGCAAGCCGATGACGGTGTCGCCGACCGCGTCGCGCACCGCGCGCAGAATGCCGCGCAGAAAGCGCAGGCGGTTTTCCAGGTTGCCGCCGTAGTCGTCGGCGCGGTGGTTGACCGCGGGGTCCAAGAATTGCGCCGGCAGGTAGCCGTGGCTGGCGACGATTTCCACGCCGTCCAGGCCGCCGGCGCGCAAGTAACCGGCGGCGCGCGCGTAGCCGGCGGTGATGTCGGCGATGAGCGCGACGCTCAACCGGCGCGGCATGGTGTGGAAACGCTCGCTGGGCACCGCGGACGGCGCGACCGCGACCGCCGCCAGGCCGTCGGCGCCGGCCATCACCTCGCGGCCGGGATGAAACAACTGGCCGAACACGCGCGCGCCGTGGCGGCGGCACGCGCGGCTCAGCCTTTGGTAGCCGGCCACGCATGCGGCATCGGTGGCGCGCAGCAACTCGCCGGAAAAAACCGCGCTGTCATGCACCGCCGCGACTTCGGCGATGATGAGCCCGGCCCCGCCGGCCGCGCGCGCCTCGTGGTAGGCGGCGAGGCGCCGGTTGACTTCGCCGGCCGCGAGGTGGGTGTGGTGGCCGGTGGAGACGATGCGGTTTTTGACCGTCACCCCCGCGCCGCCGCCGAGGCGCAGCGGCGAAAACAGATGCGGGAAGGGCGCTGCTGTCATGTTCGTGTTTGCCGCACGGCGAAATAGTTGATGCAGCAAATCGCCGCTAACATCATCGCCGCGCCGGCCCATTGCCCGGCGTCCAGCGCGAGTCCGAGCATCACGAAAGAAAACAGCGCCGTCCACAGCGGTTCCTGCCCGGACAAAAGCGCGGCGTAGGCCGCGCCCAGCCGGGCGATGCCCATGACGGCGGCGGTGAAAGCGATGTAAGTGGACATCAGGCCGATGAGCAGCACCCACCAAAATCCGCGCGCGCCGCCGTCTTGATTGGGCGCGCCCTCCATCAGCCACCACGCCAAAAACACCGCCGCCATGACGCGCAGCATGATTCGGGCGTGGTATAACTCGCAGCGTTGTTTGGGCAGGAATTTCTGCAACTGAAAAAACAACGCCATGCAAAGCGCGCAGCCCAAAATCCACAGCACGCCCTGCGTGTTGGCGGTAACTTCCCCGCCGCTCAGCAACAGCGCGGTGCCGGAAACGAGCAAGGCGGTTGAGATTAAATGGTTGATGGTGATTTTCCCGCCGAACAACAGCGCGCCGACAAACAAAGTCATCGCCGGATAGGTGTAGTAAACGAAAGAAAAAACCAGCGGCGACAGATACTGCAGGGAAAGGTAATAGCAAACCGTCGCCGCCGCGTAGACCACCCCGATGCCGGCCGCCGTCAGCAGTTCCCGCGCCGAAACTTTTGCCCCCTTGGGCAGAAACAAATAATGCAGTTCAAACAACGCGACCGCCAGCAAAAACCGCCCGAAGGTCACGGTGGACGGCGTCATTCCCTCGGCGTACGCCAGTTTGCCGAACACCGGCTGCAAGCCGTAGCCGATGGCGGACACGGAAATCAGTAAAATCCCCCAAAGGTTTTGGTTGGTTGCCGGATGGTTTTGCATGTGGTCGATTTTCATCGGATTGAGCCCGCGCATCACGCGCCGCCGCGCCGCCGGAAAAGTTCCGCGCACGGCGAGAACCGATGCGGGAAAGGCGCCGCCGTCATTTCACGCCC
>JAPPPS010000107.1 GCA_028817405.1 Gammaproteobacteria bacterium | reverse complement strand
GAATATAGTCGCTACGCTTCCTTATTCCTCTACCGCACGGAATGACGGCCCCCGGCATTTTCCAACCGCACGGAATGACGGCCCCTCGCGCCGGCAATTAAAGAGTCAGTCAATCGCAAACAGTTGTTCGACATTCGTGTTTTGCTTGACCCAAACGCGCGGCGTGACCGCCGGGTCGGGGTATTTTTTCTCGACGCCGAACAAGCCGACCGCCGCCAGTCGTTCGATGGTACCGCCCAGGTTTGCGCAACTTCGATATTGCCCGTGCGGGAAACAAAGCCCGGCAATTTGGGCGACTCCGAGTTCCCGCAACCACCGCGCGGTCTCGTTGATGTCCGCGCGCAGTTGCGCCGCCGGCAGGCGCGACCAAACGCAATGCGATTTTCCATGGATGCCAACCGCGATGCCGCGCCGGTGATAATCGGTTAACTGTTGTTCGGTTAAAAACCGCGCGGCGTTTTTGTGGTCACCGGCGGCAAAGTGGCGCGCGCGAAAACGACGGTAGCGTTGCGCCGACATGCCGCGCAGGATTTTCTTCAAGCGGCCGGTTTCAAGCGAAGCGGTCAGTTCCGCGGGAACATCGCGCGCGTCATCAAGCCACGCCGCCATGTCGTCAATCGGCGAGAAGTTTTCAACGACAAAATCCTTCACCACAAACAAGGTGGCGCGCAAGTCGCGCGCCAGCAGTTCATCAAAAGCGGCCGCGTTGTCCGCGTAACCGTCGTCGAATGTGATGCATACGCGCCGGCCGGCCGCCGCGCGGTCAGGCGGGCAAAGCGGCGTGACGCTGCGCCAGTGATGCTTTTCCAGCGCATCCAGCAAGCGGCGAAAATGGTCGAAACTAATCGCCGTGCCGCGGCGAAAATAATAGTTGTCAACGCGCCGCGGCAACACCCGGTGCAGCATCAGTGTCTTGTTCATTGCGCCGGTCAGTCACCGCGCGCGCCATGCAAATGCATGGATTCATAATAGGGTATAGTTTGCGCCAACCCTTGTTCCAACGAATAACGCAAACGGTAACCCAAATGTTTTGACAGCAAGCCGGGGTCCAACGCGATTTCGAGATGCGCTTCGCCGGGCCGCATCGGCGCATGCGCGGTTTGGATGTCTCTTCCCCACACTCGCCGTATCGTTTCCACCACCTGATTGACCGACAAGTTGCGGCCGCAACCGACGGGGATGACCGTGCCGCCGATGTTTTGTTCAGCGGCAACCGCCCGCGCAAACGATTCGACCACATCGTCTATGTAGACATACTCGGACCTTTGTTCGCCGTCACCGTAGATGAAAAATGTTTCGCCCCGCATGGCGCGCATTAACACGGTCGGGATGATTTTTTCATAGTTGAACGGCGCGCCATCTTCGCTTTCCGGATAACGTTCCCGGGGCCCGTAGACATTGCCGAGTTGCAAGGCGACCGTCTCCAGTCCGAAATTTCGGTGGTAGAGTTGGCAAAATTTCTGCACCGCGTTCTTGGTGATTTTGTAAGGATTGAGCCACGCCACATCGGGCGTGGTCGGCACAATCACGCGGCGCACCCCCGCGGCCTTGGCGTGCTTCAACATTTTTACGCCGCCGACCACATTGGTAAGCGCGGTCTGCTCGACATCTATCGCGGTAATCGTCTCGCTGGTGCCGAGAATCGAAGCGGCATGAATCAAAACATCCTGCCCGCGCATCAGTTCAGAGACGCGTTTATCCTGCAGTATGTCGCCTTGCACAAACTTCATGCGCGGATTGCCGGTTTGCCCGCCAACCGCCGCGCTTCGCCAAAGGTCGAGCACGGTCACCTCGTGACCGTCCCGCAACAGCCGGTCAACCACATGACTGGCGATGAATCCGGAGCCGCCGGTGACCAGAATTTTCATGGCGCGCGGTTCACTGACGGTATAACACCCGGTTCACGGTTTACAGCGCATAGCGCCGCATGAACTCGGAAAAATTTGCTTTGTGACCAACCAGCCGGCGAACATCCAGCGATTCATTTTCGCGGTGTATCTGGTGCAGTATGTCGTTGGGGCCGAACCCCAAATAAACATGACGGTGACTCAAGTTGCTCAACAGCGGGCATTCGGTTACGCCGTTCAACTTTTTCAAGGTGCGAAATTCAACGCGCTCAATCCGCATTTCCTGCATCAGGTTGCGGTACCGCTCCAGTTGCGGGTGGCGCGCGTTTTTGCTCCACACAAAAGCGATGGGCTCACCGCTTTCAATGTCATTGAAGCCGGTTTCCTCCAGCGCCACATCGCAGTCAAAGCGGGCGAGTTCATCGGCGAAAATTTGCTTCGCCACGCGCGCGCCATGAAGAATCTCTTCCTCGCCCTGTATCAGCCACAAAATTTCCGGCATCGGCGCATGCGCTTCGGCCATCTCGGCGATTGCCTGCATGCGCACAAACAAGGTTCCTTTGTTGTCGGCGATGCCGCGCGCATAAACCCGCCCGTCGATTATTTCGGGGGCAAAAGGCGAAGCGCTTCGCCACGCCATCCGCGGATGCACCGCAGCGACATCATAATGGCCGTACAACGCGATTTTTTTGTTCGACTGCAGCGCCGCCCGGTGCGCCACTATCGCCGGCTGGTCGGTTTGCGCCCGGCCTTCGATGCGGCAATCAAAACCGGCCGCGCGCAAACGCGTACAGATAAACTCGGTCGCGCGCGCATTCTCATCCGCCAACCCCTGAAGCGAGCGAATGCCGATGAATTCCCGCAGCGAATCCCAGTCAATCGTGTTCATGTTCGAGCATCGAGTGCAGTTTTCCCCATTCGGAATATGCCGAGCAAAACACATTGCGACTGCGGTGTTTGGCGAATGATGCGGCGCTAATCCAAAGTTGTTCGACCACATCGGAAACATCACCGCGGGGCAGCGGCGTTTGCCCGGCGATTTTGTTAACAATCATGTTGCGGTTGTTTTTGTCGCTCAATAAATCAACCAATGAATCTTCGCGCGAACCGAGCAGATTCTGCACCTGCTTTTCTATGCGCTCGGTGGAGCCGAACATTCCGCCGGTTCGGGTGACGGTCGGGTTTTTGTTTTCCCGGGTGTTGCCGGCGCCGCCGCCGGGCAAACCGAACAGCGGAAATTCATCGTCGTTCAACACCTCGTCTTTTCCGACCGTGACTTGCGCGTTGGTCGGATGCCAGTCGGCGTTATCCGGCCAGTAGCGGGTGGCTTGCGGCAGCCACAATGCAATGTGCGCGACGCGTCTGGCACCGGCCTGGGAAGTGGGCGCGCTGCGATGCCAAGTTCTGCTGTGCAGAAGCACCATGTCGCCGGCGTTCACCGGCAACAGCGAAGTGCGCGCGGCGCGCGGCAGGCGCGCCTCATCCTGCATAAAGTCGACCGGCTCGGCCACGCCCCACAGATGCGAGCCGTCGGCCACTTCCAAACAACCGTGTTCGGCCGGCGCGTCCTGGACCGGAACCCAAGTGGATAACCCGGTGCGGTCCACCGGCCAGTACATCGAATCTTGATGCCACGGCACTTCGCCGTTCGCGCCGTTTTCCGTTTTGCAGATGATGTGGTCGTGAAACAGCCGGACCCCGGGCAACTCCAACATCGCGGCCGCCGGCGGCGCGATGTCATGCAGCGCTTGCGCGAATCGCGGGTCGCTTTTCCATAAGTCGCGCCATTGGCTGATGACATCCAAATACCGCGAAACGGAAACGCCGATATCGGATGACAAGCGCCGGGTCATGTCCTCCCATGCGGTTTCGATGAGGCGAACCCGCAAGTTTGAAAGCGGTTGTTTGAGAACCACCCAGCCGCGGCGGTTGAAGAACGACAGCGCGTCGTCGGCGGCGGAATCGAAAGCGATGCGGTTGACGGTTGGCGTCTCCGGCGTTTCGGTTTCCGTTGTCTCAGGCATGTTTTGTCGCATCGAGAACCTCCATACTTTTGCGGTAAAGCGGAACGAACAACTTGCCGTCAAAGTGACGCCGAATCCAAGCCAGGCCGGTTTCAAAATCGGCGGTTCGCTTTTTGCCGGGCAAGTTGCGAATGGTATTGTCTCGCATGATAAACCCGCGTTTCAACTCCCAGCGGTTAATGCGCACGCCGCTGAGAAACGGGCCAAATCCGGGTTCACCGTAGTGCCGCGCGCGCATGCGGTCGAAGTGCGAGTAATGAACTTCCCGCAAGGTGAAAGTCTGGTTAACCATCTTTTGCTTCTCTCCGAGCGCATTCTGCCATACCGACACGGTGTCGCCAAGCATTTGGAGTTGATAGCGGAATCCGATGTGAACCGCGAACGCGCCATGCACAATCGGCAGCGGCGTAAGGTACGGGAAGCCGTTGCCGAAATCCACCCAATACCTTTGCCCGTCAATCGTGACCGACAGTCCGATGTGGCAGTCCGGTTCGGCCATCGATGCGGGCAGCAAGCCGGCATCAAACTGGAGTCGATGCAAAAGCGCGCAGAGAAAGAAATTGTTCACATCACAAGGCCCGCCTAATCCGCGCAGCGCCATTTTCATGATTTGTTCGCCGCTCGGCGGCCGGCGCGGCCCGGTGAGCATGGATAGATTTTGAAACGGGATGCGCGCATAGCAAGCGCGCAACAATCCGGTAAGGTAGTCGAGCGTAGGCGGTTGCCGGCGCATGCCAATCAGCCGCAGGAATTGCTCGCAAGCGGATTCATCAAGCCAGTTTTCCAGCCCGCTGCTTTCACGGTGTTTTATGTTCATGGTTTGACCGCGTTTTAAGCGTTGACGCCGCATGACATTTCATGGCGGATTGTCCAATCCTTCCTGTTCGCCGTTTTTGCCGGCGCAGGGCCGCCAATTTCGACATCCAGACCGTAGAGTTGCCTGCAAAGTTCCGGCAACTCGGCAATCGCTTCGCGCAATTTATCGTTGCTGTCCGCATCGGCGAACAAATTTTCTGGCAACGCCGCCCGCGCAAAGCGTTTTTCCATGTCTCGCAACGCGGCCATCGCCTTTTGCGTCGCCGCCTTGTCATGCGTCTTGGCGTCGTTCGCCAACATACCCCGCATCGTCTCGGCGATGCCGGTGATGCGCAGAAATGATGCGCGCACTTTGGCGGTTCTCAGGCGCGCCAACTCGCGTACGCGCGGAAAAAATTCGCCGCCATCTCGAAGCACAAATTCAACCAGTTCACCGACATCGGCAAACGACCGGCCGGCAACGCTTTGGCGAAACGCCGCAGTGACCGCATGCCCGATAATGTCCGCATGAACGCGTTGCATGTCCGGCGCTTGCGGCGGTTCATCCGCGCGCGCTTGCGTGACCGGAAAGTTTCCGCCGGCAAACTTCCATCCAAACACCGACTTCCCGACGCTGCACCAAATCTCATCTTGCCTGCGCATGGTTTCAAATGCGCCGCGCACCAGACCGTTTGGACACTGCCGCAGTACTTTGGAATTAAAAATCAAGGTGTTGCCGCCGCGATGCAGCCATGCGCTCGGCCGCTTCACGGCATCGTCAATCAGCGGCCGGGTGACGGCATCGCCGGCCAATATTCGACTCAGCAAACGCGGCAACTCGCGAACAAAACGACGCCGCGAACAATTTACCGGCAGCGGCAACAAACCAACCGGCTGCTCCAAGTGCGGGTGCTCGCCGCAATCGTGATAGTAGTCGGCGGCGATGCGGTGGCGCGCGGCGTTTGCGATGGTCTGCGCCGGAAAACGCCGTTCGTTGGGCGACTTGCCGAGGCGCGCGCAGAAATGGAGCAAATCCACCAACTGCGTACGCACGCTCAACGCGCGCGGCAGCGGCGCCGCGCCGTTGATGGCGCCGACCGCGACATCGCAGCGCGTTCGCAAGCGCAGCATTTCGCCGACATAATCCGGGTTGAACGCGCGCAATTTGCCGCGTTTCATGGTCAAACCATGCAGATGCACATCGCCGTCCAAAATCCAATAAACCGGGGCGCGATACCCATGACGAATTTCGGACGCCGCATATTGCAGCGCCATGCGGTTGACCGCAATGGAGCGCATTTTCCGTCCAACATCCGGAATGTCCATCTCGCGCAAAATCGAATCAATCGCCGCTTTGTCGATGCAATGAATGCGCATCCCCATACTTCGCCATGATGCCGCCGTTTTTTGCAATGTACGCGCATGCGAATCCGCGCATGGAATCACCACCACATCCAAAGATGACAGTCGTTGGTCTTTTGACAGTCGCAACAGGTCGTCAAACAACGGGTTATGGATTCGCTTCGGGTCAACGATAACGCCGACAATTAAAGCGGTTTGTTTGTTTGTATTTTTTGTCATGACTGTTGCCGGTTTATTCATTTCATCCGCGCGTTATTCAACACCGATTCGACGGTGGCGGCGATTTCGTACAGGTTGCGGTCATCGCCGTTGCCGGCGGATAACATCAAGCCGACCGGGGCCTGGTCCGGCAAATGACACGGCAGACTCACCGCGCAGCCGTCGAAGTAGTTGACGGTGGAGGCGTTGCGCAGGATGCGCAGGTTGATGTCGGCGATGCGCGGGTTGTTTTCCACTTCGGCAATGGGCGGCGGGATGCAGGGCGTGGCGGGGTATGCCAACACTTCGGCGCGGGCGGCGCGCATTTGCTGCGCGCAGGCGGCGACTAACGCGGCTTTTTCTTGGTATCGCGCGCGGCGTGCCTCGGCGTTCACCGACTCGCCGTTGCGCATGCGCCGGCGCACGAACGGGTCGTATTCATCGCCGCGCTGCTGCAACCGTTCGGCGTGGTCTTGCCACGCTTCAAACACCGCCACCGCGCGGTTGCTGAACATGTCAACGCAGTCGTCCAACGCCGGCAAGCGCGCGCGCGCGACAACAACGCCGGCGTCTTGCAGCCAGCCAAGCGCGCGTTCAAACGCCGCCGCGACTTCCGCGTCGACATCATCGACGAGCACCGATTCGGCCGGCACAACCAGCCGCACTTTCCCCGCCGCGCGCGCCGGCAACTTTGGCAACGCTTCACCGTGCCGCAACGCGCCGCGCATCACATGGTCCAAGATGAAGCAGCCGTCGACATCGTTCGCCAGCGGGCCCGGCGCATCGGAGGTCGGCGACAACGGGTAGACGCCGCGCAGCGACAGGCGGCCGTAGGTGGGTTTGACGCCGACGATGCCGTTGAACGCGGCCGGCACCCGGCATGAGCCGGCCGTGTCCGAGCCGATGGTGGCCGGCGTGATGCCCTCGGCGACGCCGACCGCGCCGCCGGACGACGAGCCGCCGGGCAGGCGGCCGGTGGCGCGGTCCCAGATGCATTGCGGGTTGCCGTAGTGCGGGTTCAAGCCCATGCCGCTGAACGCGAACTCGCTCATGTTGGCGCGGCCGATGAACAGCGCGCCGGCGCCGCGCAAGCGGCCGACCACCACCGCGTCCGCGGCCTCGACAACCGCTTCATGCTGCAGAACTTTGGAGCCGGCCAGCGTCGGTTGCCCCTGCACATTGAACAGGTCTTTGAGCGTGAGCGGCAGGCCGGCCAGGGCCGGCAGCGCCTCGCCGGCGGCGCGCGCTTGGTCGATGCGCGCGGCTTGTTCGAGCGCGTCCGCGTCGATGCGGGTGAACACGCCGGGGCTGCGCTCGGCCGCCGCCAACGCCTGCGCCACCACCGTCTCGCAACGCGCCTCGCCGGCGGCGAAGGCGTCGAGAAGTCGGCGGACGGTCGGCGCGCGCATGCGCGGAATGTAGCACAGCCGGCGGGCGGCGGGCGGGAGCCGTCGCAGAATGAATTAGCGTTGCGGCCGCTCGGCTGACGCCGGCGGACCTCCCCACCAGCCACGCCCGCAATCCGTTAAGCGGACCTCCCCACCGCCACGCCCGCAAGTTGTTAAGCGGACATCCCCACCAGCCACGCCCGCAATCCATTAACACCCGCCACGCCCGCAATCCGTTAAGCGGGCGGCAAGCGCGCCGGATTGATGCACAATAGCGGCATGGACAGCCACGGTTTTCTCTTCAACTTGGTGGTGTTTTTGTCCGCGACCGTCATCGCGGTGCCGTTGTTCGCGCGCTTGGGACTCGGCTCGGTGCTGGGCTATCTCGCGGCCGGCATCTGCATCGGGCCGTGGGGACTGGGCTTAATTAACAATGTCGGCGACATCCTGCACTTCTCCGAAATCGGCGTGGTGCTGCTGCTGTTCCTCATCGGCTTGGAACTGGAGCCGCGCAAGTTGTGGGCGCTGCGGCGGCCGATTCTCGGCGTCGGCGGCAGCCAGGTGCTGGTCACCGCGGCGCTGATTTTCGCCGCCGGCTGGTGGCTCGGCGCGCGGTGGCAGACCGCGGTGGTGGCGGCGCTGGGCTTGGCGCTGTCGTCCACCGCGCTCGGCTTGCAACTGTTCAAGGAAAAAAACCTCCTGTCCACGCCGGCCGGGCAAACCGGCTTCTCGGTGCTGTTGTTTCAAGACATCGCGGTGGTGCCGATTATCGCGCTGATTCCGTTGTTGGGAATCGCCGGCGCCGGTGATGCCGGCGGTGGCGCGTCCACGCCGGTGATTGTCGCGGTGGTGGCCGGGGTGTTCATCATCGGCCGGTTCTGCTTGCGCCGCATCTTCGCGTTCGTCGCGGCCACCGGCGTGCGCGAAGTGTTCACCGCGCTGTCGCTGCTGGTGGTTGGCGGCTTCGCCATACTCATGGATTCGCTGGGCTTGTCGATGGCGTTGGGCGCGTTTTTGGCCGGCGTGCTGCTGGCTGATTCGGAATACCGTCACGCGCTGGAGTCGGACATCGAACCGTTCAAGGGGTTGTTGCTCGGTTTGTTCTTCATCTCGGTCGGCATGGCGGTGGACTTCGGTTTGCTGCTGGAAAACCCGCTGCAAATCCTCGCCTTGACCGCGGCCTTGGTCGCGCTCAAAGCGACGGTGTTGTACGCTGTCGCCCGCGTCGCCGGCCTCGGCGCGCGCCAGCGTACCGCGTTCGCGCTGACTCTCGCGCAAGGCGGCGAGTTCGGCTTCGTGCTGTTCGGTTTCGCGGTGACGGCCGGCGCGATGGAATCCGCGGTGGCCGACCAATTAACCTTGGCCGTGGCGTTGTCCATGGCTTGCACGCCGCTGCTGCTCATCGTCAACCAGAAGTGGCTGGAGCCGCGATTGTTCCCGGCCGCCGAGATGCGCATGGACGCCATCGACGACAACCGCAACCCGGTCATCATCGTCGGCTTCGGACGGTTCGGCCAAGTCATCGGCCGCGTTCTGATGGCGAGTCGCATCACGCCGACGCTTATCGACAACAACCCGGAGCAACTCGAGCGGGTGCGCCGCTTCGGCTACAAATCGTACTACGGCGACGCGTTGCGTCTCGATGTACTGCGCTCGGCCGGCGCGGCGCAGGCGAAACTCATCGTGCTGTCGATGGCCGACCAGGAGACCGTCAACCAAGCGGTGGAGTTAATCCGAAGAGAATTTCCAAACTTGAAAATTTTCGCGCGCGCGTTTGACCGCGGCCATGCGATGCATCTGATGGACAACGGCGTCGATGCGTTCGCCCGCGAAACTTTCGCCTCGGCCATGGAGTTGGCGATTGACGCGCTGATGGAGTTCGGTTACGGCGAACCACAAGCGCGGCGGTTGAGCGCGCAATTCCGCCGCCACGACATGGACACCTTGCGCCGGCAAGTGAAAGTCCGCCACGACGAGAAGGCGGTGATTTCCATCGCCCGCTCGGCCCGCGACAACATCGAGGAAACTTTTGCGGCTGACCGGGAGCAGGAGGAACGGTAACGCGCCCTTGTTCTCGAATGGAGGACGCTGCGCCCGCTTAACAGACTGCGGGCGTGGCGGTGGGGAGGCGTGGCGTGTGGGGCTGACCGGGAGCAGGAGGAACGGTAGGGATTAACCCACCCGCGCGGTTACTTCGATTTCGATTTTCATCTTCTCATCGGCCAGGCCGGCGACGAACATGGTCGCGGCCGGGCGCGCCTTGCCGAGGTATTTGCGGAACACCGGCCAGCATGCTTCATGGTCGCGGCGGTCGGTGAAGATGTAATGCACGCGCACCACTTGCTCGAAACCACTGCCGGCTTCCGCCAGCGCTTCGCCGATGTTGATGAAACACTGCTCGGCTTGCGCGACCACATCATCGGCAATGGTCATCGCGCGGTAGTCGTAGCCGGTGGTGCCGGCGACGAACACATAATCGCCGTCCACCACGGCGCGCGAATAGCCGATGTTGGATTCGAACGGCGAACCGCTTGAGATATGTTTTCGAGTCATGGGGATTTCACCGGGTGGATTGGTTTGCGACAAACGCGGCCGGCACCCGCTTAACAGACTGCGGGCGTGGCGGTGGAAAGGCCGACTGCGGGCGTGGCGTGTGGGTGCCGACTGCGGGCGTGGCGTGTGGGGGCCGGCCTTACTCCGCTTCCCTTGCCGCGCGCGCGCCGGCCGCGACATCGACCCGCCACAGCAGCGCGCCGCCGATGAGAAACAAAAACAACAGCGCGAGGATGCTGTCGCGTTCGTCGGCGGCGGCGATTAACAGCGGCGTCACCGCCATTAACAGCGGGCCGAGAATGGCCGCGAACTTGCCGACCATGTTGAAGAAGCCGAAGAACTCGGCGCTCTTGGACTTCGGCACGAACCGCGCGTACAACGAGCGGCTGAGACTCTGCACGCCGCCTTGCACCAAGCCGATGGCGGCGGCCAGGAAATAAAAATCGCGCGCCGAGTCGAGCCACCGCCACGCATAAACGACCACGCCGGCATACACCGCAAGGCCCGCGAGAATCGCGGCGCGCGGGCCGATGCGTTTGCCGAGATAACCGAACGCCAGGGCCGCGGGGAAAGCGACGAACTGCGTGAGCAGCAGCGCGGTGATGAGACTGTCGCGCGGCAGGTTGAGGATGCGGTCGCCGAAGAACACCGCCATCTTGATGATGGTGCCGACGCCGTCGATGTAAAACCAGTAAGCGATGAGGAACATGAACAACACGCGCATGCGGCGCAACTCGCGGAAGGTCGCGCGCAGTTGCCTCAAGCCGTCGCGGATGATGATGCGCGCGCCGGCCTGCCGCGCTTGGCTCGCGCTTTCTTTGATGCACAACAACGGCACCGTGAACGCCGCCCACCACAACGCCACCGAGATGAACGACGCCGACAACGCCTCGCCGGCGCTGGCGAATCCGAACCACGCCGGCTGCGTGACGAACAGCACATTGAGCGTGAACAGCAAACCGCCGCCGATGTAGCCGAGCGCGTAACCGTACGCCGACACCACATCGATGTCGGCCGGCTCCGACACTTCGACAATCATCGAGTCGTAGAAGATGTTGGCGGCGGAAAAACCGACCGCGCCGAGGCCGTACAACAGCAAGCCGACCCACCACACGCCGGCATGCACCCACGCCAGCGCCGCGCTCATGACGATGCCAAGCATCGCGAACACGGCGAGGAATCGTTTGCGCCCGCCGCCGCAGTCGGCGATGGCGCCGAGTACCGGGGCCGCGACCGCGACCAAGATGCTGGATGCCGCCAATGCGATGTTGAACCAGAACTGCGAATCGCGCGCCGACATGTCGGCGGTCAATACGCTGTAAAACACCGGGAAGAAACCGGCCATCACGGTGGTCGCGAAAGCCGAGTTCGCCCAGTCGTATAACGCCCACGACAGCACCGGGCGCTGCAGGAGAAGTTGTTTAATCGGATTGCGCCGTGCGCGGGTGGGGGTTTATTGGTTGACCGATGCGGCGCGCGTCAGTCGGCGAGCGCATCGATGACCGTGGCCAAGTAATCCCAAACATAATCGGTGAAACTCCATCGCACTTGAATTAAAAAACGCGCTGAGTCGTTTGCGTTGCCGTCGTCATGGTCGCCGCCATCATCGAGTTGCGCCGGTTGATACAACAACACCGACGCGTTGCCGAACCTCGACTGCGCGCAAGCGCCGGGTGGGAACACGCGCGGATGCAAGTCCAGCGGACAACCGCGCGCCAAAACATCCGCCGCATGCTTGCCGCGCAGTTCGAGCGCCGTGTAGTAGTCGGTGACTTCGGTTGCCGCGTGGTGAAACGGCGCGAGATGTTGGCGCAGTTGTTGCAGTTGCGATTCGGTGTCGTTCAACGGCAAGTGAATCAACCATTCATCGGGGCCCAGCCAAAACACCAACACCGTACCCCGCGCATCGGTCGCGACGGTATTCGGCGCCAGCGGCAACGCCATGCCTAACGCATCGGCCGCAGCGCGCGTAAAGTTTTCGTCACCGGGGTCGCCGCGCAAATTAATCTTGCCGCAGCACGACAGTTCGCGCAGGCGCGTCTCACCGTCAACCGGCGCGCGCGCGGCGGCCGGAGAAGTCGGCGTCGGCGTTGGCGGCGTCGGCATCGCGTCGGTGTTATCGAAGTCAACCACGCGCGCGTTCTCCGGATGGGTCGAAAAACACCGGTGCGGTCACGCGCGCTTGATGCCCGCCGCCGTCCATGAACGCGACATTCAACTTCTCGCCTTTGCGTTGGAAACCGTCCGCGACCAACGCCAAAGCGATGGAGCGGCCGAGCGTCGGACTGAAATAACTCGATGACACATGGCCCAACATTTTGAGCGGCGGCTTGCGCAGTTCCGCGACCACCTGCGCGCCTTCCGGCAACACCAACGCCGGGTCTTCGGTCAGCAATCCGACCAACTGTTTGCGCCCGGCGCGCGCGGTGTCGGCGCGGCTGAACGAGCGTTTGCCGGCGAAGTCGGTTTTCTTTTTCGACACCATCCAATCCATGCCTAAATCGAACGGCGTCACGGTGCCGTCGGTGTCCTGGCCGACGATGATGAAACCTTTTTCGGCGCGCAGCACATGCATCGCCTCGGTGCCGTACGGGCAAAGACCGTACGGTTCGCCGGCCGCGAACAACGCGTTCCACAACGCCAAACCGAAACGCGCCGGCACATTGATTTCAAACGCCAACTCGCCGGTGAAACTCACCCGAAACACGCGCGCCGGAATCCCCGCCACGGTCAATTCCCGGAACGACATAAACGGAAACGACTCGGCGTCGAGCGGTTGCTCGGGCGCGCAAAGTTCGGAAAGCAACGCGCGACTCTGCGGCCCGCTGAGCGACGCCACCGCCCACTGCTCGGTGACGGAAGTGCAGTAAACGCGCGCATCGGGCCATTCGGTTTGCAGCCATTCCTCCAGCCAGTTGAGAACGCGCGCCGCGCCGCCGGTGGTGGTGGTCATGTGAAAGTGCTGTTCGCCGATGCGCGTGGTGACGCCGTCGTCGAACACCATGCCGTGTTCGTTCAACATCAAACCATAACGGCAACTCCCGACCGCCAAGTTGCCCCACGCGTTGGTGTAAACCATGTCGAGCAGTTTGACCGCATCCGCGCCGACGATGTCGATTTTGCCGAGCGTCGATGCGTCGAGAACGCCGACCGCGTTGCGCGCCGCCAAACATTCGCGTTGCACCGCCGCGCGCATGGATTCATCTTTGCCCGGAAAATAATACGGTCGCATCCAATCGCCGACATTCTCGAACACCGCGCCGCGTTTAACATGCCAAGGTTGCATCGGCGTCACGCGTTTTTGCAGGAACAAGTCGCGCCGCTGCTGGCCGGCCACCGCGCCGAAACTCAGCGGCGTATACGGCGGGCGGTAAGTGGTGACGCCGAGCGCCGCGACCGGCAGGCCGCGCGACTCGGACAACGCCGCCAGCGCGTTCAAGTTCGAGGTCTTGCCTTGGTCGGTGCCCATGCCGGTGGTGGTGTATCGTTTCAAATGCTCGCTAACTTCGAAACCTTCGCGCGCCGCCAGTTCGATGTCGGCGACCGTGACATCGTTTTGCAAGTCATGAAAATGTTTCTTCGGGCCGCGGCCGATGGCATGTTCGCACGGCAGAATCCATAACGCGCGCATCGCGGCGTGACGCGGCTCATCGATGTTTAGTTGCGCGGATGCGTTATCGATAGCGGCCGTTGCGCCGGCCGAGTCGGCGGAATCATCGACGGTAAAACCCGCGGCCGCGGCCGCATCAACACCGGCCGCGCGACCCTGTTCCAAACATTCGGCCAAGGTCGCCGCGCCGTTGCATGCGCCGGCGCATAAACATGGATTGGCAAGCGCCGGCCGGCCCGGCACAAACGCATGCAAGTCCTCGCGCCATGCCAACGCGCCTTTGGCTTGGCTGAACAGATGCACCGTGGGCGTCCAGCCGCCGGACACCGCGACCACATCGCATTCCACCTTTCGCGCCGCGCCGCGCACCTCGCGCCCATCGTCGGACAGCGCCATGACTTGCACGCTCGCGACGCCGCGGCCGCGACTCCAACCGCGCGCGCATTCCACCGCGCTCACAGTACAGTTAGTGTGAATCGGGATGCAGCGCGCGCGCGCCCGCTCCGGCAGCGCGCCGGATGGATGCCGGCGGACATCCACGACTTCGACCGCGGCCCCCGCGCGGCGCGCATCGAGCGCCGCGAGATAGGCGCTGTCGTTGTTGGTGAGCGCGACCACGCGCTTGCCCGGCAGCACGCCGAAGCGGTTGATGTAGGCGCGCAGCGCGCCGGCCAACATGACGCCGGGCCGGTCGTTGTCGGCGAATACCAGCGGGCGTTCGATGCTCCCGGTCGCCAGCACCACCCGCGCGGCGCGGATTTTCCACAAGCGTTCGCGCGGCGCGCGGTCGCCGCGGCTGGGGCCCAGGTGGCCGGTCACGCGCTCGCAGGCGACCAAGAAATTGCAGTCGTAGTAGCCGGTGACGGTGGTGCGCGGCAGCAATGTCACCTCGGCCGCGCGGCGCAACTCGGCGAGGCGCGCGCCGAGCCATTGCGCGGCTTTGTCACCGTCACCGTCGTCACTGTCACAGTCACCGTCACCGTCACCGTCCCCGTCATCACCGTCGCCGCGCTCCAGCAACGCGCCGCCGAACTCGGCGCGTTCATCGGCCAGGATGACGCGCGCGCCGGCCGCCGCGGCCGCGCATGCGGCTTGCAATCCGGCCGCGCCGCCGCCGACCACCAACACATCGCAATGCGCGTGGCGTTTGTCGTAGTGGTCGGGGTCCGGTTCGGCCGGGGCGCGCCCGAGGCCGGCCGCATGGCGGATGAATTTTTCGTAAGCGCGCCACATGCGCGGCGGCCACATGAAAGTTTTGTAGTAGAAACCGGCCGGCAACAAGCGCGACAACCGCGCCGCGACGCCGCCGACATCGAAGGCCGCCGACGGCCAGCAGTTCTGGCTGTGCGCGATGAGGCCTTCGTAGAGTTCGACTTCGGTGGCGCGGCGGTTGGGCTCGGTGTGCGGGCCGTTTTCCAACTGCACCAAGGCGTTCGGTTCTTCCGGGCCGGCCGCGAACAGGCCGCGCGGACGGTGGTACTTAAAACTGCGGCCGATGATGCGCACACCGTTCGCCAGCAGCGCGGAGGCCAAGGTGTCGCCGGGATGGCCTTCGTATTGGCGGTCGTCATACCAAAAGCGGATGACCTTGGCGCGGTTCAATCGGCCGCCGGCGGCTAAGCGGTTAACTTGACGGTGGATTGAATTCATGTTGGGTTGCCGGGGTTGTTGTCACCGTTGTTTTCGCCGTTGTCATCGCCGGCATCGACATCCGGCGGCGAATCGCCGGGCCGGTAAGTGGCATAAATACGGTCGTCGCGGGTGTCGCGCAACACATTAAACCACCGCCGGCAACCGTGCGCGTGCATCCACCGTTCACGGTGCAAGCCTTTCGGGTTTTTGCGCGCGAACAAATACGCGCCCCACTGCGCGTCGTCGACTTCAGCCGGCGCCGGCGGGCGGAGCAGATGCGCTTCCCCATGGTAACTGAACTCGCTCATGTCGCGCGTGCCGCACCACGGACATTTAATTAACAACATCGCGCGCCTCGCAAAACCATCAGTGCGCGACCGCGGCCGCCGCGCCTTCGTCGATGAGCGCGCCGCGGTTGAAACGCTCGATGGAAAACGGCGCGGCCAGCGGGTGCATTTCGCCGCGCGCGATGCAATGCGCGAACACATGCCCGGAGCCGGGCGTGGCTTTGAAACCGCCGGTGCCCCAGCCGCAGTTGAAGAACAAGTTGCGCACCGGCGTCGCGGTGATTAACGGTGAACGGTCGACCGTGACATCGACGATGCCGGCCCATTGGCGCAGCATTTTCAGCCGCGAAAAAATCGGATAAAGTTCCAGCACCGCGCAGAGCGCATGCTCGATGCTGTCGAAACCGCCGCGCTGCGAATACGAGTTATACGCGTCCGAGCCGGCGCCGATGACCAACTCGCCTTTGTCGGATTGGCTGATGTATGCATGCACGGTGCCGGACATGACCACGCAGTCCAGCACCGGTTTCAGCGGCTCCGAGACCAACGCCTGCAGCGGCGTGGATTCGATGGGCAAACGGAAGCCGGCCATGTCGGCGAGAACGCTGCAGTGACCGGCCACCACGCAGCCGACTTTGCGCGCGCCGATGAAACCGCGGTTGGTTTGCACGCCGGTGACGCGGTTGGCGTCGATGCCGAAGCCGGTGACTTCGCAGTTCTGAATGATGTCGACGCCGAGCGCATCCGCGGCGCGCGCATAACCCCACGCCACGGCGTCGTGACGCGCGGTGCCGCCGCGCCGCTGCAGCAGCGCGCCCAACACCGGTTGGCGGCCGTCGAGGTTGATGAACGGCACCATGGTTTTAACTTGCGCCGGGGTCAGCAATTCCGAATCGATGCCGTTGGCGTAAATCGCGCAGCCGCGGCGGCCGATTTCCTGCATGTCATGAACATTGTGCGCGAGATGCAGCAAACCGCGCTGCGAGAACATCACATTGTAATTCAGTTCAGCGCTTAAACCTTCCCACAACTTAACCGCATGGTCATACAGCGCGGCCGATTCATCCCATAAATAATTCGACCGCACGATGGTGGTGTTGCGCCCGGTGTTGCCGCCGCCTAACCAGCCCTTTTCCAGCACCGCGACATCGCGCACGCCGCATTCGCGCGCCAGGTAATACGCGGTCGCCAAGCCGTGCCCGCCGCCGCCGACGATGACCGCTTCATACTCGCGCTTCGGCTGCGCGTTGCGCCACGCCCGCGCCCAGTCCTGATGATAGTTGAGCGCATGGCGCGCCAGACTGAAGACGGAATAACGGTTGGGTTTGTTCATGTCACACGCGGTGGTTGCGGGAGTTGCGGTGTTCGTGGACGACTGTGCCGTTTTGCCGCGCCCAAGTTTCGGAGAAACTGATGTGGGATATGTCGTTGCTGCTGCGGTTCAACTGACGCCGCGCTTCTTTCGCCGCCGCGCCGGGGGCCAGTTCATAGATGATTTTAACCCGCGTCTGGTCTTCTTTGTAAAACACCGCGAGATAAATTTTGTCGTTTCGCAGGATGCGATGCATGGATGCCTTGCGTTTGCCGGCCGGCGCTTTGAACATGCGGTCCAGTTGACCGGCGCCGCCTTCCTTGCAGGAAAGATACTCGTAAACCACCGAGGGGTCGTCCGGTGAACGCGCATCGGCGTCGCGTTTGCCGGCAATTAATTCATGTCCGAGTATATCGGCGACAATCATTTCTTTGACCAGCCCGGGCTGCAGCAAGTTGGGGATGCCGGCCGCGCGCGCCAGTCGCGCCGCATCCCGAATCAGCGCAATCACCTTGCGGTAGACGTTACGCGCCATGCGAGAATTCCAGAACGCGCTGTTCCCGGTCAACGCCGTCCAACCGATGGTTCGCCATCGCGACAAATTCCGCCTGCAACTCAAACGCGATAAACTCGCGCCGCTGCCGGCGGCAGACCACCGGGCAAGTGCCGGTGCCGGCGAAAGGGTCCAGCACCAAATCGCCGGGGCTGGAACTGGCGCGCACCAGCCGCTCAATCAAACGCTCGGGTTTTTGAATCGTGTTCAGCGCATCGCGCGACGCCAGTTCCCCGGATTTGTAAGTGAGTTGTTTGATGTCGCCCCATACATCGCCGGGGTTTTTGCCCCGCGCGTTGAACTTGGTTTTGCGGTATTTGCCGCGGGTGACGGACGGCACCTTCTCGCAGCGCAGACGGTGTTCGAGTTCGACCAGTTGCGCGACGCGAATGTCGTCCAAGTTGTAGCGGCGCGGCTTCGCGCCTTTGATGAAGTAGGCGATGATGTCATGGTTGTTGGTGTAGTTCAGCCGGCCCTGCGCCAGCCGGCTGGGCTGATACCAGACGATGCGCGCGCGCAGATTCAAATGCCGGCGGTAGTCGATAAAGTCGATGCAGTCGGGCTTGCCGAACAAATACAGCGCGCCGCCGGGTTTCAGCATGCGCGCGAACAGTTTGATGAGGTTCAGGTTGAATTGTTGAATCGACGCGATGCGGTCCCACGCATTCTGGGTAACGCCGTACGGCCCGTCGCACACAACTAAATCCACCGATGCATCGGCGATGTCGCCGGCGTAGTCGAAGAAGTCGCCGTGGTGGATGCGGTTGCGCGCAAGCCCCGAATGTTTCGCCGCCGCTTCCATCGCCTAAAACTCCACCCCTTGCACCGCTTTGATGCCTTGGTCGAAGACATGTTTAACCTTCTTCATCTCGGTGACCGTGTCCGCGACTTCGATGACTTCCGGCGGCGCGCCGCGGCCGGTCATGATTAAGTGCAGCCACGCGGGTTTTTTGTCGCGCACGAACGCGGCGATTTCGGCGCCGCTAATCCAGCCGTAACCGCTGCAGTAATTGATTTCATCCAGCAGCACCAAGTCGAATTCTTCCGACAGTATTTTTTCCTGACTGAATTCCCAGATGCCGCGGCTGGTGGCGATGTCCTGGGCCGGATTCTTGGTGTCCCAGGTGAAGCCGTCGCCCATGATATGCCATTCGACATTGTCGAATTTCGCCGCCGCGCGCTGCTCGCCGGTCTTCCATTTGCCCTTGATGTACTGAATCACGCACACCTTCATTCCCCAGCCCGCGGCCCGGAACACCACGCCGAACGCGGAAGAGGATTTGCCTTTGCCTTCGCCGGTGTGAACCAGCGTGATGCCTCGCCGTCGTTCGCGTGATTTCATGTCGATGTCCGATTCAATGCAGAGGTTGATGCCGGCCGCCGCTGAGCGTTCAATAGCACCGGGGCGCCGGGACGCCGGGGCCCCGGAGCGCCGCGGCCGCCGAGCCACTTGCGGCGGATTTTCCTGTCTCCGCCGCGCCGCGTCAAGCGTGCGCGGCGCGCATTTTAGTCGGGCAATCGGCCGCGGGCGTGGCGCGGCGACGGTCAGCGACGGCCGCGCGAATCCTTGACTTTTCGCGGCGGCGCATTAGGATAACGCGGATAACCGCGCATCCGGCGGCGCGCGCGCATCTCACGCGCCGCTGCCGCTCAACACCGCAAACGCATCACCGGAGACCACCATGAAAACGATGAAACGCCTGTCGGCCGCCAGTTGGCTGACGCTCGCGGCGCTGGCCGGCATGTCGGCCGGGGCCGGCCTGGCCGCCGCCGATGAACCCAAACGCGGCGGCACTTTGGTGATGTCGGTGCAGAACACGCCGCGCCATCTAAACCCCGCGGTGCAGTCCGGCATCGCCACCGGCGAACCGGGCACGCAGTTGTTCGCTTCGCCGCTGCGTTATGACGACGGTTGGAATCCGCAACCGTATTTGGCGCGGTCGTGGGCGGTGTCCGACGACGGCTTGTCGGTGACGCTGAACTTGGTCAAGGGCGCGACTTTCCATGACGGCGCGCCGATTACTTCCGCCGATGTCGCGTTCTCGGTTGAGACGGTGAAAGCGAATCATCCGTTCAAGTCGATGTTCGCGCCGGTGCAAACGGTCGAGACGCCGGACGCGCACACCGCGGTGTTGAAACTCACCCAGCCGCATCCGGCGTTGATGTTGGCGATGTCGTCGCAACTCCTTCCGATTATCCCCAAGCACATCTACGGCGACGGCCAGGACCCGAAAACGCATCCGCGCAACGCGGAAAATGTGGTCGGCTCCGGTCCGTTCAAGTTGGTCGAGTTCAAACGCGACCAGCACATCATCTTGGAAAGGTACGACGACTTCTTCATCGAAGGTCGTCCGTATCTCGACCGCATCGTCATGCGCATCATCAAAGACGGTTCGGCGCGCGCCATCGCCCTCGACAACGGCTCGGCGCATGTGTCCGGCTTTGAGTTGTCGCCGCGCGACTTGCTGCGGTTGAAGAAAAACCCGGACTTGAATGTATCCGGCCAAGGTTATGCGGCCATCGGCTCCATCGTGTGGCTGGCGTTCAACACCAAAGACGGCATGACCGCCGACAAGCGCGTCCGCCAGGCGATTGCGTACGCGGTCGACCGCAAGTTTTTGTTGCGCGCGATTATGCTCGGCACCGCGCAAGCGGCGAAGACCGGCATTCATCCCGGTAGTCCGTTCTACGACGCCGGCGTCAACGGTTATGACCTCGACCTCGAGCGCGCCAACGCGATTCTCGACGCCGCCGGTTATGCGCGCGACGCCGACGGTATTCGTTTTCCGTTGACCGTCGACTTCGGCTGGGAGACGGTGAAACCGTACGCCGAGTACTTGAAACCGCAACTGAAGAAAATCGGCATCGATGTCACGGTGCGCGCCTCGGCCGACTTCCCGTCGTGGGCCAAGCGCATCTCCAACCATGACTTCGACATGACCATGGACAATGTTTTCAACTGGGGCGACCCGGTCATCGGCGTGCACCGCACTTATGCCGCCGACAACATTAAGAAAGGCGTGATTTGGTCGAACACGCAGCAGTACGCGAATCCTCGGGTGGATGAATTGATGCAATTGGCCGGCTCGACTTACGACCTCGGCGCGCGCAAAAAACACTACGCCGAATTCCAGCGCATCCTGGCCGAGGACTTGCCGATTTACTGGCTGTATGCCGCGCCGTATCACACCGTGGCCAACGCCAAAGTGGCGAATCCGCCGAACTCAATTTGGGGCACTTGCTCGCCGTTGGACCGGGTGTACTTAAAGGACTGACCGCGGCGACGGTGACGGTGGGCGGCGACAGTCCATGAACTTCACCCGCGCGCTTGCCAAGCGAATCGGTTTCGGCTTGCTGTTGTTGTTTGCCGTACTGATTCTCAACTTCACGCTGATTTCGCTCGCGCCCGGCGACATCGCCGACACCATCGCCGGCGTGATGGGCGGCGCCGATGCGCAAGTGCTGGAAGAAATCCGCGCGCGTTACGGTCTCGACCAGCCGTTTTATGTACAACTCTGGCGCTACTTGTCGGCGGTGGCGGCGCTCGACCTCGGCTACTCGTATTACTTCGACACCCCGGTCACAACTTTAATCCTGGAAAAATTGCCGGCCACTTTGCTGCTGGTTTTTTCCGCGCAAATCACCGCCATCGTCACCGGCACGTTGCTCGGCGTGTTGGCGGCGAAAAAACCCGGCGGCGCGGTGAGTTTAACCGTCACCTTTCTGTCGCTGTTCGGCTTCGCCGCGCCGGTGTTCTGGACCGGCATTTTATTAATCATTCTTTTCGTATCGGTGTTCCCGGTGTTTCCGGTCGGCGGCATGTTCGATGTCACGGTCGAGGGTGGTTGGCTGGTTCGGTCACTGGATGTGTTGCGCCACTTGTGCCTGCCGATGCTCACCTTGGCGTCGGTCTTCCTGGCGTTATACAGCCGCCACGCGCGCGCATCGATGTTGGAAGTGTTGGGCGCGGATTACATTCGCACCGCGCGCGCCAAAGGCGTGCCGGAACGCCGCGTGTTGTACCGTCACGCGCTAAAAAACGCGCTGGGCCCGGTGGTCACGGTCGCCGGCTTGCAGTTCTCGGCGGTGATTTCCGGCGCGGTGGTGGTGGAGACCGTGTTCAGTTGGCCCGGCCTCGGCACGCTGGCGCTGCAATCAATCCTCGCGCGCGACACGCCGACCATTCTCGGCATTTTGTTTTTCTCATCGTTGGTGGTGATTGCGTTCAACATTCTCACCGACATTGCATTGCGCGCGCTCGACCCGCGGATTAAATCCGGCTGACGATGTTCGACAACTTGACAACGCCGTCGATAACACCGTCGACAACAGCGTCGCTGAATTCATCGACGACTCCATCGACAACACCGTCGCCCACAAACCCCGCGGCGGCGAACCAGTCCATCGAGTCGCCGACTCATCCGTTGACGGAGACGGCGTCGATGTTCTTCCGCAACCATGCGGCGGTCGCGGGCTTGGCGTTGTTGGTTTTCATTCTGCTGTTTGCGTTCCTCGGCCCCGCGCTCAAACCCGGCGACCCGTTCGAGATGGTGTGGTCGCCGTTTTCCCCGCCCGGCAGCGACGGTTTTTGGCTCGGCACCGACTACCTCGGCCGCGACATCGTCACCTTAATGATGGCCGGCGGCCAAGTGTCCATCGCCATCGGCTTGGCGGCGGCCGCGATGTCGGTTGTCATCGGCGTCGCGGTCGGCGCATTCGCCGGCTACTACGGCGGCTTGGTCGAGGAGGCGTTGATGCGCTTCACCGAATTCTTTCAAGTGCTGCCGACGCTACTATTCTCGATGGTCATCGTGGCGTTGTTCGGCGCCTCGCTGCTGACCGTCACCGCGGCCATCGGCGTGGTCAGTTGGACCACCGTGGCGCGCGTCACCCGCGCCGAGTTCCTGCGCATTCGCGAACTGGAATTCGTCACCGCCGCGCGCGCCGGCAGCGCCCGCGACCTCTATCTCATCTTCCGCGTGATTTTGCCCAACGCGCTGCCGCCGATTATCGTGCAGGCGAATCTCATGGTCGGCAGCGCGATTTTGTTCGAGGCCGCGCTGAGTTTTTTAGGATTGAGCGACCCGAATGTGGTCAGTTGGGGCCAGGTCATCGGCTCCAACCGGCCGTACGTACTGGACGCCGGCTTCGCGGTGGCGATTCCCGGCTTGGCGATTTTCTTCACCGTGTTGGCGATTTCCTTAATCGGCGACGGCCTGAACGACGCGCTCAACCCCAAACTGCGGCAACGCTGATGAACGCGGAATCGCCATTGCCGGAATCCCCGTCACCGGAGTCACCGTCGCGGCCGCCATCGTCACTGCCGGAATCACCGTCGCCATCGCCGCCGGAGTCACCGTCACCGCAACCGCCGCCGCTGCTGCAAGTGCGCGACTTGGTGGTCGAGTTCGCCACCCGGCATGGCCGCGCGCGGGTTCTCGACCGCGTCTCGTTGGGCGTGGCGCGCGGCGAAATTTTGGGGCTGGTCGGCGAATCCGGCTGCGGCAAGTCCATGACCGCGCTGGCGATTCTCGGCTTGGTGCCGGGCCCGGCCGGGCGCATCGCCGGCGGCTCGATTCAACTGGAGGGCCGCGAACTCACCGGCCTCGGCGATGAGCCGCTGCGGCGCATCCGCGGCAAAGACATCGGCATGATTTTCCAGGAGCCGATGTCGTCGCTGAACCCGGTATTCACGGTCGGCGAGCAAATCGCCGAGAGCGTCCGCCTGCACGAGAACGCCGGGCGCAAAGCGGCGTGGGCGCGCGCGGTGGCGATGCTGAAAGCGGTCGACATCCCGGAACCGGCGGCGCGCGCCCGCGCCTACCCGCACCAACTGTCCGGCGGCATGCGCCAGCGCGTGATGATTGCCATCGCCCTCGCCTGCCGCCCGCGCGTGCTCATCGCCGACGAGCCGACCACGGCCCTCGACACCACCGTGCAGGCGCAGATTTTCGACCTGCTGCGCGAACTGCAGCGCGACACCGGCGCCGCGATTATCCTCATCACCCACGACATGGGCGCGGTCGCGGAACTGGCGGACCGGGTGGCCGTGATGTACGCCGGGCGGGTGGTCGAACAAGGCGGCGTCGCGCAAGTATTGAGCGCGCCGCGCCACCCCTACACCCGCGGCTTGAGCGCCTGCGTGCCGCACCTCGACACCGGGCCGGGCGGCGACGGTGGCGGTGATGGTGACGGTGATGGCGCCGGGGCCGGTGACGGTGATGGCGGCGATGGTGACGGTGATGCCGGCGCCGGCCGCCGCGAGTTGGTGGAAATCCCCGGCGTGGTGCCGTCGCTGTTTGCCATGCCGCGCGGCTGCGCGTTCGCGCCGCGATGCGCTGACGCGGTTGCAAAATGCGCGCGCGAGCGCCCGGCCATGCGCGCCATCCCCGCGGCCGCGGGCCACGCGGCCGCGTGCTGGGTGACGGCCGGATGAACCGCGGCGACAAGTTGAACCGCGGACGCGACGCCGGCGACGGTGGCGGCGACGGTGGCGGTAACGGCAGCGGCAGCGGTAACCGCAGCGACGGTAACGGTGACCGCGCCGCCGGCCATGCGCTTCGAGTCGAGAATCTCAAAGTGCATTTCCGCGGCGCGCGCCGCTCGCCGTTCCGCCGCCCGGCCGTGGTGCGCGCCGTCGACGGTGTGAGTTTCCAAGTCGGCGCCGGCAAAACCTTCGGCTTGGTCGGCGAGAGCGGCTGCGGCAAAACCACCACCGCGCTGGCGCTCATGCGCCTGGCGCCGCTCACGGCCGGGCGCATCCGCCTCGGCCGGCGGGTCATTTCCGACCTCGACGGCGAGGCCTTGCGCGCCGCCCGCCGCCACTTCCAGATGGTGTTTCAGGACCCGTATTCGTCGCTGGACCCGCGCAAGCGCGCCGCCGACATCGTGCGCGAACCGCTGGATTTAATGGGCATCGGCGCGCCCGCCGAGCGCCGCGGCCGGGCGCTGGAACTGTTCGCGCAAGTGGGCTTGAGCGCCGCCCAAGCCGCGTTGTTCCCGCATCAATTCTCCGGCGGCCAGCGCCAGCGCATCGGCCTGGCGCGCGCGCTCGCCACCACCCCGGGCCTCATCGTCTGCGACGAGCCGGTGTCGGCGCTGGATGTCGCCATTCAAGCGCAAATCCTCAACCTCCTGGCGCGCCTGCAACGCGACCTCGGCCTCACCTACCTTTTCATCTCGCACGACTTGGGCGTGGTGCAAAATATCTGCGACGACATCGCCGTCATGTACTTAGGACGCATCGTCGAGCAAGCATCGCGTGCGCAACTTTTCACCCGGCCGCTGCATCCATACACCCAGGCGTTGTTGGCCGCGGTGCCGCGCATGCATGGCGCGCGTGACGGTGGCAGCCGGCGCGCCCGCCCGGCGCGGCTGGCCGGCGACCCGCCGAGCCCCATCAACCCGCCGCCCGGCTGTCATTTCGCCGGCCGTTGCCCGCGCGCCGAGGCGCAATGCCGGCGCGAGTCGCCGAAGTTGCGCAGCATCGCCGGCGGTCACCTGGTCGCCTGCCATCTGGTCGACTAAACGCGCGCGACTGCACACCGTCACCAAACCACCGGAGAACCCCATGAACGATTCCACCACCGTCTACCAAGCGCGCCGCATCCTCACCATGGACGCAGCAACCCCCGAAGCCACGCATGTCGCGGTCGGCGGCGGGCGCATCGTCGCGGTCGGCGGCGCCGAGTTGGCGCAACGCTACGGCGGCGACAACGTCGACCCGCTGTTCGCCGACATGGTGCTAACCCCCGGCTTCGTCGAAGGCCACGCGCATTCCATGGAGGGGATGATTTGGAAACTGCCGTACATCGGATTCCACGCGCGCATTCATCCGGACGGCCATCAAGTCGACGGCTGCGCCACGGTCGCGGCGTTGGTGCAGCGATTGCGCGAGTTGGAGGCCGCGTTGCCGGCCGACGCGACTTTGTTCGCCTGGGGTTACGACCCGATTTACTTCCCCGACAAACCCATGCGCGGCGACTTGGATGCGGTGTCCGCGGCGCGGCCGGTGGTGTTGTTCCACAGCAACTTGCATCTCATCACCGTCAACTCCGCGGCCTTGAACGCGGCCGGCATCCACCGCGGCAATGTCATCGACGGCGTGTATGTCGACGCCGACGGCGAACCGAACGGCGAGTTGGCGGAGTTCGCCGCGGTGTTTCCGGTGCTGCGCGCGGTCGGCGACCCGGTGTTCCATGGCCAAGACGACCCGGAAGGCTTGCGACGTTTCGGCAGGTCATGCCAGCGCGCCGGCATCACCACCACCTCGGATTTATACAACGCGCTGGAGCAACCGGTGGTCGACATGTTCGCGGCCGTCACCGCCGAGGCCGACTTCCCCGCGCGCATCGTCCCGGCATTGAGCACGCTCAACTTGTCGCCGGCCGAAGTCATCGCGCGCTCGGAAGCGTTGCCGGCGCGCAACCACGACAAACTCCACTTGGGCGCGGTCAAGATTATCACCGACGGCTCGATTCAAGGCTACAGCGCGCGCGTCCGCCGGCCGTACATCAACGGTGTAGAGAACGGTGTTTGGTGCGACGCGCCGGCCAAACTGCAAGCCATGATGCGCGAGACGCACGCGGCCGGCGTGAAACTGCACATCCATGTCAACGGCGACCAAGCCTCGGAATTGACGCTGGACGCATTGGAAGACGCCATCGCCAAACACGGCGCGCTGGCCCGGGGCCGCCGCCATGTTCTGCAGCACGCGCAGATGATGGACGCGGCGCAACTGCAGCGCGCCGCCGGCCTCGGCTTGCTCGTCAACTTGTTCGCCAACCACACCTACTACTGGGGCGACCAGCACCGCGACGCCACCGTCGGCCCCGACCTCGCGCCGCGCATGAACGCCGCGCGCACCGCGCTCGACGCCGGGCTGGACATCGCGATTCACTGCGACGCGCCGGTGACGCCGATGGGGCCGCTGTTCACCGCCTGGTGCGCGGTCAACCGCCGCACCGCCTCGGGGCGCGAACATGGCCGCGACGAATGCATCACGGCGGCCGAAGCGCTGCGCGCGATTACCCTCGGGCCCGCGAACACCCTCGACTTGGACGACCGCATCGGCAGCATCGCGCCCGGCAAGTTCGCCGACTTCACCGCGCTCGACGACGACCCATTGCGCGTACCGCCCATGCGCATCCGCGACATCAAAGTGCGCGGCACGATGTTGGGCGGGCGGTGGCAAGGGGCGTGAAAAATTCCGCGGCCGTGGCCGTGACCGTAGCCGTGACGGTGACGGTGGTTGCCGCCAAGATTGCGACCGTGGTCGCGCGACCGTCGCCCCGGCGGCGGCGACCCAACCGGCGATGAAAACCATGGCCCAAGCAGTGCAAGCCGCGGCCGCGCCGCCGCCGTTCTCGGTCATCGGCGGCTTCCTCGGCGCGGGCAAAACCACGCTGTTGAACCGCCTGCTGGCCGAGCCGCGCGCGCCGCGCTGCGCGGTGCTGGTGAATGACTTCGGCGACATCGCGGTCGACGCCGCGCTCATCGACGCGCGCGGCGGCGAGACCATCGCCATGCAAAACGGCTGCATCTGCTGCAGCATCGGCGGCGACCTGGCGCGCGCCATCGCGGCCGCGCTTGACTTGGCGCCGGCGCACATCGTGGTCGAAGCCAGCGGCGTGGCCCACCCCGGCCGCATCGCCGCGGTCGCGCGCGTGTCCCCGGAACTCCGCCCCGGCCGCGTATTCGTGCTGGCCGACGCCGGCGCGCTGCGCGCGCAGTTGCAGGACGCGTGGATTGCCGACACCGTGGCCGCCCAGTTGCGCGCCGCCGACCACATTTTGGTCAGCAAATTGGACGCGCAACCGCCGCGCGAACAAGCCGCGGTCATCGACCAATTAGCGCGCGAGCACCCCGCCGCCGCGCTGTCCACCACCGACGAAGTGCAATGGGCGGATTTATTGGCGGCCGTGGATGCCCGCGCCGATGCCGACACCGCGCCGGCCGATGTGGATTCGGATTCGCCGGACGCCCCGGCCACGGCCACCGCCGCCGCCCCGGATTCCCACTCCCCGGACATGGCCACCGATGCTGCCGCTCCGGATTCCCACACCACGGCCGCGAATATCGATGCCGTGCCGCACGCCCGATTCGTCGCCCGCACCTTGCGCGCCGATGCGCCAATCGACCTGCGCCGCCTCGCCGCCTACCTCAAAAGCCACCCCGACATCTACCGCCTAAAAGGCTGGGCCATCGACCCCGCCGACGGCAAACTCAAACTCCTCCAAGCCGCCGGCCCCCGCCTCGCCATCACCCCCTACCCCGCCGGCAACACCGTCGCCGATGCCGACACCACCGACGCCGGCGACGGCGATGGCGTTGGCTGCGATGGCGGCGATAGCGATAGCGATGGCGGTGGCGACGGCGGCGTTGGCGATAGCAATGGCATCGGCGATGGCGACGGCGGCGTTGGCGTTGGCGATAGCAGTGGCGATGGCGGCGGCGATAGCGGTGGCGTTGGCGGTGGCGGCGATGGCGTTGGCGACGATGGCGATGGCGATGGCGACCACCCCGCCATCACCACAGGCATCCTCGCCATCCTCATCGGCAACCAAAACCTCCCCCCGCCCGCCCAAATCCTGCGCGCCCTCACCCCCGACTAACACCCGCCCGCCGGCCATCGCCACCGCCGCGCCGGCGTTCGGCCATGGTCAACGGCGCGTCAGGTTTGTTTCACGGTAGGTTCGGCGTTTTTCAACGCCGCGATTACGCGGTCGCCGAATTCGTCGGTGCTGACCATGGTGATGCCGGCGTGCGGGCGCGACAGGTCGGGGGTGGAGTAGCCGTCGGCGAAGACGGATTGCATGGCCCGCCACAAGTTGTCGGCCTCCTCCTTCATGCCGAAACTCATCTCCAACATCATCGCGGCCGAGCCAATCATCGAGTACGGGTTGGCGATGTTTTTGCCGGCGATGTCCGGCGCGGAACCGTGCGACGGTTCGTAATACGCTTTGTCCGGCCCGATGCACGCCGACGGCATTAAGCCCAGCGAGCCGATGATGCCGCCGGCCTGGTCGCTCAAAATGTCGCCGAACAAATTCTCCATCACCAGCACATCAAATTGCCCGGGATTGAGGCAGAGATAAGTCGCGGCGGCGTCGACCAGCACTTCCTCGACTTCGACCTCGGGGAAGTCGCGCGCGACTTCGCCGATCACTTCGCGCCACAACACGCTGGATTTCATCACATTGCTTTTGTGGATGCTGTGCAGTTTTTTCTTGCGCGCTTGCGCGGTCTCGAAGCCGACCCGGGCGATGCGCTCGATTTGAAACTCGTCGTAGTCCAGCGTCTCGCGCGCGTAGCGCAAGCCCTTGGCGTTGACGCCGAGTTCCTTCTCGCCGAAATAAATGCCGCCGACCAACTCGCGGATGATGACGAAGTCGATGCCGTCGCCGACCACTTCCGGGCGCAGCGGCGAGAAGTGCGCGAGTTCGGCCGGCAAACGCGCCGGGCGGAAGTTGGCGAAGGTGTCGTAGCGCCGGCGCATGGGCAGAATCGCGCCGCGCTCCGGCTGCTCATCGACCGGGATTTTCTTCGACGCTTCCACGCCGAGCCCGACCGGGCCCTTCAAGATGGCGTCGGCATCATCGCACACCGCGCGGCTGGCGTCGGGGAAACTCTGGCCGGTGTCAAACCACGCGGCCGCGCCGAACGCGACCGGCATGAGTTCAAACGACACCGCGTTGCGCCGCTCGACAAAGCGCAGGATTTTGACCGCTTGCTCGGTGATTTCGGGACCGATGCCGTCGCCGGCGAGAAGCGCGATTCGATAGTTTTTCATGGCTCGGGTTGCGGTTGGTGTCGGTGGTGCGGCCGCGCGGGTCGCTTAAATGATTACCGTTACTTCGCCGATGATTCGCGGCCGGATGATGCCGTGGGGATTTTGCCGCGGCGCATCAATTCCAATTCGGCCGGCGTTTTTCGATGAACGCGTCGATGCCTTCGCGGGTCTCGTCGAACAGCATGTTGTCGGCCATGGCGTCGGTCGCCAATTGGTACGCGTCGCCGAGGCCGAGTTTCAGTTGCTCGTAGAAGCGGCGTTTGCCGAGTTGAATCACGCGCGGCGGTTTGGCGGCGATGCTGCGCGCCAATTCGCCGGCCGCCGCGTCCAATTCCGCGGCGTCCACCACGCGGTTGACCAGGCCGTATTCGCGCGCCGTGGCCGCGTCGATGAAGTCGCCGGTCAGCAGCATGTCGAGCGCGCGCTTGCGCGCCACATTGCGGCTGAGCGCCACCGCCGGCGTGGAGCAAAACAAGCCGACGCGCACGCCGGACACCGCGAACTGCGCGCCGGCCGCGGCCACCGCCAAGTCGCAACTGGCGACCAACTGGCAGCCGGCCGCGGTGGCCATGCCCTGCACGCGGGCGATGACCGGCTGCGGCAGCGCGGGCAAGCGCGTCATGATGGCGCTGCACTTGGCGAACAACGCCTGCTGGTATGCGCGGTTGGCGTTGGCGCGCATCTGCTTCAGGTCGTGGCCGGCGCAGAACGCTTTGCCGGCTGCGGCCAGGATGACCACGCGGATGGATTCGTCCGATGCCACGCGGTCGAGCGCGGCGGCCAAGTCGTCCAGCAGTTCTTCGGAGAGCGCGTTGTATTGGGCCGGGCGGTTCAGGGTCAGGGTCTCGATGCCGTCTTCGCGCGCACTAATTAACATGGGGCCGGATGGGGTTTGCGGCGGGGAGTCGTTGGCCGGGGTTTTGGGTTGCGCGGCCGTGGGTTGTGCCGCCGGTTTGGCCGGTTTAGATGGCGCCGGCGCGGCCGGGGAAGCGACCGCCGCGGCCGGGGAATCGCTGACCGCCGCGGCCATGGAATCGCCGGCCACCGCGGCCGCGGAATCGCCGGCCACCGTGTCGCGCATGGAATTCATCGCCGCCGCCCGCCGCCGCCTATTGCGACTGCTCCACCATCCACTCGACCGCCGCGGCCACCGCGTCGTCGCTCAGCGCCGCGTTGCCGCCTTTGGCCGGCATCACCCCGGTCGCGCCTTGGAAGCCGTTGATGGCGTTGGCGACCATCGCCGCCAGGCCCCGGTCGATGCGCGACTGCCACGCGGACGCATCGCCGGTGAGCGGCGCGCCCGCGATGCCGGCGTTGTGGCAGACCGCGCAAACTTGGTCATACACCGCCTTCGCGCTCTGCGGGGCTTGGGCGGTTTGGGTGGTTTGTGCGCCGGCGGCGGATGCCGAATCGGCGCCCGGCGCGACCACATTCAGCCGGCCCTCCGGCGCAATCCGCGCTTCCAGCGCCGCCGGCGTGTTGTGGTCAGCGGCGGCGACCGGCAACAACAGCGCCAGCGCCGCCGACGCGAGGAAAGAAGAATGGCGTGGGTTCATGGGTCCGGATGGTTTCGGTTGGCATCGAGCCGCGCACGGCGACGGGAGGCGGATTATAGCGCAAGAGGCCGGGCGCGGACGGCGAACTAAGACGGCTCCGCGGACGCCGCTGATTAATCTTCCGGCGGGCGGGTTTTTTTGCCGCCGTGGACGCTGGGTTCGAAGC
>JAPPPS010000139.1 GCA_028817405.1 Gammaproteobacteria bacterium | reverse complement strand
CGAATCTGGCATGCGAGATGCCGAGTACATAAAGCGGCGCGCCGCGGCCACCGTCACCGTTACCACCGTCGCCGTTACCGCCACCGTCGCCGCCACCACCGTCGCCGTTACCGTCACCGTCGTCGCGGCCACCGTCGCCGTTACCACCACCACCCGCAAACACGCCGCGCCCGCTGTGCGTTGCGGTGATTGCCCATCGCATGGCAACGCTCTTGCCGTTGTCGTTGGCGACGCAAGTCAAGTCATGAACTTCAAACCGCGCATCGGCAAGCGCGCTCAAGTAACCGATGTGAAACCGTTCGATGTCCGCATGCCCGGCGTGCTCCGCGCCGCCGGGGCCGGCCAATGCCGCGGCCGGATGATACGCGCGCCGGCATGCGGCGACATCGGCGCGCCACAAGTCCTCCCACAACCGCCGGTACGATTCGGCGTCGGCGTCGGTGGAAAATTCCGCTTCGTAATTGCTCGGCGCATCGGCCGCGGGGGTGAAGAAACCACCGTCGCCGTTTTCGATTTGCCGCCGCGCCATCTCACGCGCCGACAACCCTAAGCAATTTGCAACCGCGGCTTGGTCGCGCACCAACCATTCCTCGCGCACTTGGTTTGCGCGCACCACGCAGTCGGCGATGACGCGGTATTGAACGCGCCGCTGCGTGGCGCGGCCGTAGACGCCATCGGCCGCATGCGTGGCGGTGGACAGAATCCGATGCGATGACAAATAGCCGCGCGCGTCGTCGCCGCACCACACGACTTCCTCGCCAAGCAGGCGGCGGTCCGGGAACTCGGCAAGCGTCGCCAGCGTCGCGGCCACCACCGCATCGCTGCCCACCACCAAACCCTCCGGCGACCGCACCGGGCAGTCGCCGGCGTAGTATTTGCGAATCGCGCCGACCTGCCGCCCCTCCCAAATGCGCGCGGTGATGGCGTAAATGTAGTGCGGCAGGTCGCGGAAGTCGGGGTCGAAACCTTTCATCAGTTTTTCATGCTTGGCGCGCCGCGCGCAGCGCGTTTTCCAAATCGTCGACGCAAAGCGCCGCGCCGCCGCGCTCGGCCGACCGCGCCGCCGACAGAATCACGCGCTCGCGTCGTGCCACGCTTTCCACCGCGGCCGGCAGTTCGGCGAGACCGGCGTCCGGCACCACCACCGCGCCGTGGCGGTCGGCGTGAATGATGTCGCCGGGCGCGACCGCCATGCCGAAGACGGTCACCGCTGCGTCTAACGCTTCGGTGTCGACAAACGCGTGGCTTGGCGTGACTGCGCCGGCGAGAATCGGCAAGCGCGGATGCAACTGGTCCAAGTCGCGCACCGCGCCGTTGGTCACCACGCCGGCCACGCCTAACGCTGCATGCACCGCGGAATGCACCTCGCCCCAGAACGCGCCGATGCCGGGCGGCGAGTCGAGGTCTTCAATGACGACGACGGTGTTGGCGTCGCCGGCGTCACCGCCACGGTCCGCGATGTAGCGAAAATATTCCATTCGACGGTCGACGCCGGCCGGCGCGCCGGCCCGGCGCGCGGCGCGAATGGTCGCGGTCTTGGCGCGGCCGATGAACGCCCGCGTATCCGGCAACGCCGCGACCATGGTTTGGCGGGTAAAACCGCTGTCCATGCGCGCGCCGCTCATCACCTCCAGCGCGTTGCAGATGGTCGGCGTGTCGACCTTCGCCAGCGTGGCGAATAATTCGGCTTCAGTTTGGGTTTTCATCAATGGTCAGGACAATTTCGCCGGATTTTCCCGGCGCGATTTGAGTGAAATTTAACCGACTTTATCATGCCGATGATGGAATCTGAACTCGCTTCACCGCGTGCGGGCAATAAAATAACCGCCCGGTGGGCCGGGCGGTTAGGGTTACGCTTTGAAGGTCCGGAGAAGAAAAGCCCTACCAACAATCCAACCCAGTGCACCTTTTCCCCTCCGTCCGAGTTCCGCCCTTGCACAACATAACGCGCTGCCTTTCCCCGGGTACGCCGGTTCTCTCGTTATACGCACAACAGCCTAACGATTCGTTGCAGGAAGCCGATTTCCGGGCGTAGTGCGGAACACCAACCTCTTTCGCCAATTCGTACTGCGCCCTCTCCCGCGCTAATCGGGCTTGTTTTTCACTGCTGGATTCCGAACACGATATATATCCGAACAGAATAATCGCCCCGAGAATTACCAAACCGCCTATACCAGCGGCCTTCTCTCCGGGCGGCGGAACCGGTTTTTTGACGCCACAATTCGGACAAACCTTTGCCGTGCTTGAAACGTCTTTTCCGCACTCTTTGCATTTGCCTAACGCCATGGTTCGTTCCTCAATATGGGGAGTTTAAAAAGTCGTCATTCCACGCGTTGCATGGTGGTGATATACCCTTGGCTGTCGTAAACGCCAATGCCTTTTTCCGTGGCGACAAAATATTCGCCAAACTTGCGCCCGTCCTTTTTAACAAGCCGGATTTCGCCTTGCTCTTGGATTTCAATCAGCTCGTGGCGCATTTTGCTACCGTCAAACAATTTCCATGACATAACGATATTCCCGTCCACCGAAGTGACCGTAACGTCCGCGGTAATGGACGAGTAGGAATATTTGTATTTGCCGACAGGGGTGTCTGCAATAGTGATCGCGGCAAACACGGCAAGGGTAATGGCTGCGAAAATTACGGTCGGAATATTCATTTCACTTCTTCCCCGTTGCGATAATTTACCATCTCCTCTTCTCCCTTTTTCCCGGCAAAGAGGGTCTGCTTAACCCATTGGCCGTGTTTCTTGCCTTTAATATAGGGACCATCTTCCACAACAGACATGATGGACCCCAAGGTGGTCACAATAACCCAATGGCCATGTCGACTACCGCCAATATAATGGCCTTTTCCGAAATTGAACATCAAAGGGTCGGGTGACACTTTAGCCACCTCATCCCAATACCCATGCTTTCTGCCGTTCACATACTGACCTCCTCCCGTAGTGCCATCGGCAAACCGCTGAGTCCACATGCCATGCTTCCTACCGTTCACATATTCGCCTTCCTCTACCCCGTTCCAATTACTGCGTTCAATCCATTTGCCATGTCTTTCGCCATTCTCGTATTTGCCTTCAGCAGCATTGCCGAGGCTGTCTACATAAAGCCAGTAACCATGCTTTTTGCCATCGACATAATGACCTTCAGACGTCATTCCTCCGTCTGATTTGGAGTATTCATCGAATTCATGCCAATGCCCTTGTTTCCGCCCATGTTCATCGGTGCGGTTATGGTCGGCGAAAGTCGCGGTTGCGATGATAAACAGGGCGCAAAACGCCAGCAGGAAAGCATTCATCGATCGTTCTCCGGTTGATGGTCGAGATAATCCGGCGCAATGGTGCCAGGCCGTTGCGTCAGTCAGCATAAACAGTGAAAGCCCCGCCTATTCGCACGACGGGGACCAATCCGCCGGGTTCTACGGCTGTGGTATTCAGCGGGTAACCCGACAAAGCGGGATTACGCCAACTAGCGCAAGCGGGATAATACCGACTTCGACGGGGGTGTCAAGCGGATTGGGGGAATTTTTCGGTAGGGGCGCGGCCGGCGGAGATTACCGGCGCGGACGATTTTGCTTTCAGATGACTGCCGTCGGGTCGGCTCACTCAACCGCCGCCGGCCCGGCATGCCAACGCCGCGCCTTCAGCCAGCGCGCGCAGT
>JAPPPS010000011.1 GCA_028817405.1 Gammaproteobacteria bacterium | reverse complement strand
GTCACAACGGCGAATACCCCGGCGTGGCGCTGTGGGCGCGCAGCCAGTCGTGCCACATGGTTAGCAGCGCGGGGTTGGCGGCGGCGACCACGGAGCGTTTGCGCAGGCGGACGCAGTCGAGCGGTTTGCCGGACAGCGAGGTGGCGCGGCCGCCGGCTTCGCTTAGGATGAGGTGGCCGGCCGCGAAGTCCCATACTTTTTGGCCTCCGTGCAAGTACAGATGCGCGCGCCCGGCCGCCAGCCAGCACCATTCCAGCGCCGAGGCGCCGAGGTTGCGCTGCGAGCGGTACGGCGGCGACCTGACCAACTGCTCGGCCAAGTCGGCGACCAAGCGTTTGTAGTCGACGATGGCGATGCACTCGGCTAACGCGGCCGGCGCGCCGGCCGCGTGCTGCGCCGGGCATTCCAACCGCGCGCCGTTCAACCGCGCGCCGCCGCCCGGCTCGGCGGTGAAGCATTCGTCGCGCACCGGGTCGAACACCACGCCGAGTTGCGCGCGGCCGTCCGCGACCAACGCCAGCGACACGCCGTAGAACGGAAAGCCGGCCGCGAAGTTGGTGGTGCCGTCCAGCGGATCCAGCACCCAGTAAGCGCCGCCGCGGTGCCGCGCGCACACCGCGTGCTGTTCGGCGTGCGGCATTTCCTCGCCGATGAAGCCGTATTCGGGCCACCGCCGGACGAGTTCGTCGCGCAGCCGCGCCTGCGTGCGGCGGTCGATGGCGGTGACCCAACTGCCGTCCGGTTTGGCGGCGCGGGCGATGCGGGCGGGGGCGATGCCATGGCCGGCGCCGGCGCTACAGTCACTGTGACTGTGAACGCCGCGGCCGCCGTGAATGCCGGGGCCGCGGCCACCGTGAATGCCGGTGCCGCGGTTGCCATAATCGCCGCCACCATCATGCACGCCGCGCGGCGCGTATTCGTCGGCCACGATGCGCCGGGTGAGCGCGCTCAATTCGTCGAGGTCGGGGGGAGCGTTCAAGGCGGGGGCGGGGGTGGCACTCTGGCGGCGAATCGATGCGCGAAAATTTAGTATAATCGCGCGCGGTTGTCGACTCGCGACTCGGCGGCCGCCGTTTGATGCCGAACCCGCGCCCGCGAATTTAACCCATGAAAAAACCCCCGCGCATTTCGCTGAAAAATCAGTTGCTGGTGTCGATGCCGCAACTGACCACGCCGCATTTTCACCAGACCGTGTCACTGATTTGCCAGCACGACGACAACGGCGCCATCGGCGTCATCGTCAACCGCCTGACCGACCACCGTCTCGGCGACATCTTCGAGCAACTGTCGCTGCCGGTCTCCAACCTCGAGCGCGCCGAGCAGCCGGTGTTCGAGGGCGGGCCGGTCAACCCGGAATTGGGGCTGGTGATTCACGCGGGCGGCGAGGGGCAGTGGGAATCGTCGATGGAAATCGGCGGCGGTTTGTGGCTGACCAGTTCGCGCGACATCTTGGGCGCGATTGCGCGCGGCCAGGGGCCGGCGCATGCGATTATGATTCTCGGCTACGCCGGCTGGGGGCCGGGCCAACTGGAATCGGAAATCCGCCAAAACTCATGGCTCAACACGCCGGCCGACCACTCCATCATCTTCGACACCCGCATCGACCAAAAGTGGCGGCAGGCGGCGCAACTGCTCGGCATCGACACCGCGCGATTGTCGACCGAAGTCGGGCATGCGTGAGTCGGGGAAAGCGCTTTTTGCGACGCGGCCGGCCTCGGCATCGCCGCGCAACCAACCAATTAAATCCCCGTCGCGCGCCGCGAATTCCATGACCGCGGCCGCAACCCCACGGCGACCATCGCGCGCCGGCCGCATCCTCGGTTTGGATTACGGTTTGCGGCGCATCGGCGTCGCGGTCGGCAACCCGGCCACCGCCACCGCGCAGCCGCTGACCGCGGTGGCGGCGTTTGACGGTGAACCGGATTGGCGCGCGCTGCAAAAACACTTCGACGCGTGGCGGCCGGCCAAGTTGGCGGTCGGCTTGCCGCTGCACATGGACGGCGGCGAAAGCGGCATGTCGCGCCGCGCGCGCGCGTTCGGGCGCAACGCCGCCGCGCGATTTGAGTTGCCGGTGGTGTTTGTCGACGAGCGGCTGACGACTCGCGCAGCCGAAGAATTGTTGCAGGCGGAGTCCACGGCGACCACGGCAACCGGCCGCGGCCGTCGCATGCCGGGGAACCTGGCCGCCCGGCGCGAAAAACAACGCGACTGCATCGCCGCGCAACTCATCGTGCAATCTTATCTCGATGGTGGCGACGGTGGCGACGGTGGCGACGGTTGCGATGGGTTCGACCAATCACCGTCGCGCGCGCCGAACAAAACGCCGCCACCGGCCGCCAACGCCGATGTATAACGCCCGCCAACTCGCGCCGTTGGTCGACCGCATGGCGCGCGCCATCAACGCCCGCGGCCTGCGCGCGCCGTATCTCATCGGCATCCACACCGGCGGCGCGTGGCTGGCTGAACGCCTGCAGCCGTTACTCAACGGCGACGGCGATGGCGACGGCGACGGTGGTAGCGATGGCCGCGCCGGCGCACCGCCGCCGCTCGGCACGATCGACATCTCGTTCTACCGTGACGACTTCAGCCGCGTCGGTCTGAACCCGGAAGTCAAAGCCTCGGACTTGCCGGTGGCGGTGGACGACCGCGACATCATTTTGGTCGACGATGTGCTGCACACCGGCCGCACGGTGCGCGCCGCGCTGAATGAAATTTTCTCCTACGGCCGCCCGGAGCGCGTCTGCCTGGCGGTGCTGATTGAACGGCCCGGCCGCGAACTGCCGATACAAGCCGACATCGTGGGCCGGTCGCTGGACTTGGCGGCGCATGAGGAAGCGAAACTCAGCCGCAACGCCCGCGGCGGTCTCGCGCTCGACATCATCGACACCGGCAGCAAACCATGACTCCCGCCGCCAAAACCACATCCGCGACCGCGACAAAGCCCGCGACCAAAACCAAGTCCGCGACCAAAACCAAGTCCGCCGCCAACCCCGCGGCCGACGCCGACAGCGCGATTCAATTTGATTCGCATGGCCGGCTGAAACACTTCCTCACCATCAGCGGCATGCCGCGCGACATTCTCACCGGCATTCTCGACACCGCGGAATCATTCGCCGGTTTCGGCAAGCGCGAGATTAAAAAAGTGCCGCTGCTGCGCGGCAAAACGATGGTCAATTTGTTCTTTGAACCCAGCACCCGCACCCGCACCACTTTCGAAATCGCCGGCAAAAGATTGTCGGCCGATGTCATCAACTTGAACGCCGCGCGGTTGTCGACTCACAAAGGCGAATCCATCGTCGACACCGCGCGCACTTTGGAGGCGATGCACACCGATTTGTTCGTGGTGCGCGACAGCGCCAGCGGGGCCGCGCATCTCATCGCCGCGCACTTGCCGGCGCATGTGCGCGTCATCAACGCCGGCGACGGCCGCCACGCGCATCCGACGCAGGCGATGCTGGATGCGTTCACGATTCGCCGGGTCAAAGGCGGCGTCGCGGGTTTGAAAGTCGCGATTGTCGGCGATGTATTGCACTCGCGCGTGGCGCGCTCGCAAATCCAAGCGCTCAACACTTTGGGCGCGGCCGAGGTGCGCGTCATCGGGCCGCGCACGCTGATTCCGACCGGCGTCGAGGCCTTGGGCGTCACCGCGTACGCCGACATGCGCGAAGGCCTCGGCGGCGTCGATGTGGTCATCATGCTGCGCCTGCAGCGCGAGCGCATGGACGGGCAACTGCTGCCCAGCGAGCGCGAATACTTCAACCGTTACGGTTTGACCGAAGACAAACTGCGCTGCGCCGCGCGCGATGCGATGGTCATGCATCCGGGCCCAATTAACCGTGGGCTGGAAATCGCATCCGAGGTCGCGGACGGGCCGCGGTCGGTAATTCTGCAGCAAGTCACGCACGGCATCGCGGTGCGCATGGCGGTGATGGCGACGCTGATGGGTGGCGGCGGCGGCGCGGCCGGCCCCGGCGGTGGTGGTGAAACCGGTGGCGGTGCGTCCGGCCCCGGCGACGGTGAAACCACCGGCGGCGAAACCGCGGCTAGCACGGAGGCGGAATCGTGAACGGCTTGGTCATCCAAGGCGGGCATGTGGTCGACCCCGCCAACGCTGTCGACGCGGCGCGCGATGTGTTCATCAGCCGCGGCAAAATCGCCGCGGTCGGCCGCAAACCGCGCGGCCTCACCGTCAGCCGACGCATCGACGCCCGCGGCTTGTTGGTGCTGCCGGGCATTATCGATTTATGCGCGCGTTTTCCCCCGCCCGGCGCGCCCGGCGCCCCGGGCAATTCGCAGCGCGCCGGCTTCGAATCGGAAGCGCGGGCCGCGGTGGCCGGCGGCATCACCCGCATGGTCTGCCCGCCGGACACCACGCCGGTGGTCGACACCCCGGCCATGGTGCGCATGCTGTGCGAGCGCGCCGGCGCCGGCAACGCCACGGGCTTGGCGCGCGTGCATCCGCTCGGCGCGCTAACCGTTAACTTGGACGGCGCGCGCTTGACCGACATGGCGCTCCTCATGGACGCCGGCTGCGTGGGCTTAAGCAACGGCCTGCGCGCGGTCGAGAACACATTAGTCATGCGCCGCGCGATGCAATACGCCTCCACCTACGACCTGACGGTGTTCGTCACGCCGCGCGACCCGTGGCTGCACGGCAACGGCGTGGTGCACGAAGGCGAAGTCAGCGCGCGGCTGGGCTTGCCGGCGATTCCGGAAGCGGCCGAGACGGTCGGCGTGGCGCGCGACTTGGCGCTCATCGAGACCAGCGGCGCGCGCGCGCATTTCCACCTGTTATCCAGCGCCCGGGCCGTGGAGATGGTGGCCGAGGCGCGCGCCCGCGGCCTGCCGGTCACCGCCAGCGTCGCCATCCACCACCTGCACCTGAACGAGAGCCACATCGGCGCATTCGACGCCAGATACAAAGTGTTCCCGCCGCTGCGCACCGCCCGCGACCAACGCGCGTTAGTGCGCGGCGTCGGCGGCGGCGTCATCAGCGCGATTTGCTCCGACCACCAGCCGCACGGCGCGGACGCGAAGTTGGCGCCGTTCGCCGAGGCCGCGCCCGGCGTCGCCGGCTTGGACACGCTGCTGACCAAAACCATGCAGTTGGTCGCGCAAGGGGCGTTGCCGCGCGCCACCGCCGTGGCCGCGCTGACCGCCAACCCCGCGGCCGTCATCGGCGTCGACGCCGGCCACCTCGGCCCCGGCGCGCCCGCGGATGTCTGCCTATTCGACCCGTCCGCCGAATGGCAAATGACCGCCCCGGCGATGCAAAGCGAAGGCAAAAATTCCCCGTGGCGCAACCAAACCATGACCGGCCGCGTCACCGGCGCCTGCGTCGACGGCAAATACAAATCGCGGGAGGAATTAGGTTAAAATCCCCGACCCGTCGGCCGTGGTTCGCGGTCGTGCGGCGCTCGCGAACATTCGCGAAAATTCGTGCATTGATTCCCATGACCGCCCCCGACTACCCCTACCGTCCGCACGCCATCGAGCCGGGGGTGCAGCAATACTGGGACGACAACCGCTGCTTCGAAGTCACGGAAGACCCGGCGCGGGAAAAATTCTACTGCCTGTCGATGCTGCCGTATCCGTCCGGGCGGTTGCACATGGGGCATGTGCGCAACTACACCATCGGCGATGTCATCAGCCGCTACCAGCGCATGCGCGGGCGCAATGTGCTGCAGCCGATGGGCTGGGACGCGTTCGGTTTGCCGGCAGAGAACGCCGCCATCGAACGCCGCATGCCGCCGGCGCAATGGACTTACGCCAACATCGAGTCGATGAAAACGCAACTGAAACGACTCGGCTTCGCGTACGATTGGAGCCGCGAACTCGCCACTTGCACGCCGGCGTATTACCGCTGGGAGCAGTGGTTTTTTAACCGTCTGCTGGAGAAAAACTTGGCGTATAAAAAAATGGCGGTGGTTAATTGGGACCCGGTCGAGCAGACGGTGCTCGCCAACGAGCAGGTCGAGAACGGCCGCGGCTGGCGTTCCGGCGCGGTGGTCGAGCGGCGCGAGGTGTCGCAGTGGTTCATCCGCATCACCGACTACGCGGAAGAATTGCTCGCCGACATCGATAAGTTGGACGGCTGGCCCGAGTCGGTAAAAACCATGCAGCGCAACTGGATTGGGCGGTCGGAAGGGGTGGAGTTTGAATTTGCAATTGAAGGCGGCGACGGTGACGGTGGCGGTGACGGTGGCGGCGACGGTTCCGGTGACGGTGGCGGTGACGGTGGCGACGGTGGCGGCGCCGGTGACAGTGACAGTGGCGACGGTGCCGGCGGCGACAAAAACCAAACCCGACTCGGCGTCTACACCACGCGCCCGGACACGCTGATGGGCATCACCGCGGTGTTCGTGGCCGGCGAACATCCGCTGGCCGTGGCCGCGGCGAGAACCGACCCGGCGGTGGCCGCTTTCGTCGCCGAATGCCGCAGTGCCACCACCGCCGAAGCCGAACTGGAGACGCTGGAAAAACGCGGCGTGCCGCTGAACCGCTTCGCCCGCCACCCGGTCAGCGGCGAACGCGTGCCGTTGTGGGCCGCGAACTTCGTCCTGCTCGGCTACGGCACCGGCGCGGTCATGGCGGTGCCGGCGCATGACCAACGCGACTGGGAATTCGCCGTCAAACACGGCATCGAAGTCCGCCCGGTCATCGCCCCGCCGGATGGCTCGACGCATGACTTCGGTGCCGGCGCATTCACCGGCAAAGACGGTACCTTAATTAACTCCGGCGAATTCGACGGCCTGGACTTCCCCGCCGCCTGCGCCGCCATCGCCGACCACTTGGAACGCGCCGGCGCCGGCCAACGCGCGGTCAAATATCGCTTGCGCGACTGGGGCGTGTCGCGGCAGCGGTACTGGGGCTGCCCGATTCCGGTGGTATACGACGATGCGGGCCGCGCGCATGCGGTGGCCGACGATGACTTGCCGGTGATTTTGCCGGAGGATGTCGCGTTCTCCGGCGTGCAGTCGCCGCTCAAAGACCACGCGGAATTTATGCGCGCGAAGTTGCCCGGCGGCGCGGCCGAATCGGCGACGCGCGAGACCGACACCTTCGACACCTTCGTGGAATCGTCTTGGTATTTCCACCGTTACTGTTGCCCGGGCGCGAACGCCATGCTCGACGCGCGCGCCGACTACTGGCTGCCGGTCGACCAGTATGTCGGCGGCATCGAGCATGCGGTGTTGCATTTGTTGTATGCGCGGTTCTTTCACAAGTTATTGCGCGACGCCGGATTGGTGGCGAGCGATGAACCGTTCACCAACTTGTTGACGCAAGGCATGGTGTTGAAAGACGGCGCGAAGATGTCGAAGTCCAAAGGCAACACCGTCGACCCGCAAGCGATGATTGACCAATACGGCGCCGACACCGTGCGTTTGTTTGTCATGTTCGCGGCGCCGCCCGACCAAGCGTTGGAATGGAACGACGCGGCGGTGGCCGGCGCGCATCGATTCTTGCGACGGTGGTGGCAGTTGGCGGCGCGGTATTGTGTTGGCGACGGTGATGCTGGCGACGGTGATAACCCGGTCGCCGCGGCGCAAGCGACTTTGGCGAACCCCGACTGGGCGGCAAGCATCGACGACCGCGACGCGTTGCAGTTGCGCCGACGCGTTCACGCCATGCTCGACAAAGCCGCGCGCGACTACCGCAAGTTCCGATACAACACGGTCATCGCCGCGTGCATGGAGTTGCTGAACGCGATGGAAAAATTCGCTCCCGACGCCGGCGCGCAACACGCGGCGGTGTTCCGCGAAGGGTTGCTCGCGCTCACCAAAACACTCGCGCCCATCACGCCGCACATCGCGCACCGCTTGTGGCGCGACTTGGGCGAGCCCGGTGATGTTATCGACGCCGCATGGCCTGTCGCCGACTTGGACGCGTTGGCCGGCGATTCGCTGCAACTGGTGGTGCAAGTCAACGGCAAACTGCGCGCGCGCATCGAAGTCGCGGCCGACGCCGATGAAGACGCCATCCAAGCCGCGGCCCTGGCCGACGCGCGCGTGCGCAAATACACCGACGGCGACGGCAAAACCATCGCCAAAGTCATCGTCGTGCCAAAACGACTGGTGAATGTCGTGGTGCGCGATGGATAAGCGGCGACGGCACGCCCGCAGCCCCCGCTTAAAACACTGCGGGGGTGACGCGTTAAGCGGGCGCGCGGCCGCCTTAGTTGCATTAACCGTCGCGCCCGCAACCCCCACACCGCCACGCCCGCATTCTGTTAAGCGGGCGCCGGCGTTAAAATCCGCGGCCGCCTTCGTTGCGTTAACCGTCGCGCCCGCAACCCCCACACCGCCACGCCCGCATTCTGTTAAGCGGGCGCCGGCGTTAAAATCCGCGGCCGCCTTAGTTGCGTTAACCGTCGCGCTCCTCACCGGCTGCGGCTTTCACTTGCGCGGCGGCGACTGGGACTTGAACTCCGCGCGCGTTTATATCAGCGGCGACGACATGGAAATGGTCGCGGAATTAACCGCGGCGCTGACTCAGTATGGAGCAACCGTGCTCGACTCCATCGACAACCCATCCGGCGACTCGACAACCGTCACGCGCATCCAACTGCACGCCAGTCACTTCGACCGCGCAACCTTGACCACCGACACCCGCGGCCGCGCCAGCGCATTTGAAATCCGCTATACCATCTCGTTCAGCGTTACCTTCGCCGGCGACGGTAACGACGACGGTGAAGTTGAATCGCGCCGGCGCACCGTCACATTAAACCGCGCCTTGGATTACGACTCGACCCGGCAACTGCAATCCGAAGCGGAGTCGCGATTCTTGGAAACCGCCATGCGCAGGGAAGCGGCAACGCGCATCCTGCAACATATCGTGCGCCGCTGAGTCGCCGAGTCATCAAGTCACCGTCAAATTTTCACCGTCAACCATCATGCGCATCAACCTCTCATCCTTATCGGCCCGACTCGACAAGGGCTTAACGCCGCTGTATCTTCTGTTCGGCGGCGAGACGCTGTTGATTGAAGAAGCGCTCGACGAAATCCGCCGCAAAGCGCGCGCGCAAGGCTACGCCGAGCGCGTTCGATTCACGCTGGAGCCGGGCTTTGACTGGAGTCAAGTCACCGCCAGCGCGCACTCGATGTCGCTGTTCGCCGAGAAAAAGGTCATCGAACTGCGCATGCCCACCGGCAAACCCGGCGACGCCGGCGGCAAAGTGCTGACGGACTACGCCGCATCCATCGAAGGCGACGCCACGGTGTTGGTCATCATCTGCGGCGGCATCGACAAACGCGCGCAAACCACCAAGTGGTTCAAAGCCGTGGAATCGGCCGGCGTGGCCGTGGACTGCCCGGCCATCTCCGCGCAGCAATTGCCCGAGTGGGTGGTGCGGCGCATGCGCGGCAAAGGACTCAAGTTCGACAACGATGCGGCAAAACGGTTGAGCGTGTTGGTCGAAGGCAACCTGTTGGCGGCGGCGCAAGCCATCGACTTGCTGGCGTTGTTGTCGGCGAACGAGACCGTCACCGTCGCATCGGTCGAGAACGCCATCGCCGACCACGCGCGTTTCAATTCGTTTGCGTTTGTCGACGCCTGCCTGGCCGGCTCGCCGCAGCGCTGCACGCGCATCCTGCAAAGTTTGCGCCGCAACCAAGCCGAACCGGTGCTGATTTTATGGGCGCTGACCCGCGAAGTGCGCGCGCTGTGCCACCTGTCCGCGGGCTTGGCGAGGGGCGATAAATTGCAGGCGCTGTTCCGCCGCCACGGCGTCTGGTCCAGCCGCGCCAACCTCATCAGCGGCGCATTAAAACGCCTGCCCGCCGCCCGATGCCACAACCTCCTCCGCCAATTAGCCGCCGCCGACCTCATGCTCAAAGGCCGCGCCCCCCTGCAACGCCGCGACATCTGGGAAGAAATTGAGAGCATCGGGTTGGGGGTTTGTGGGGT
>JAPPPS010000041.1 GCA_028817405.1 Gammaproteobacteria bacterium | reverse complement strand
ATAGTCGCTACGCTTCCTTATTCCTCTACCGCACGGAAAGACGGCGCTACGCGCCGCCGCGGCCGTAGCCCCCGCCGTCACGCGCCCGCAACCCCGCGCCGTCACGCCCGCGTTCTGTTGAGCGGGCGTCCAGAGTATTTCCTTCCTCGCAGCCAGCCGTTTCGGCGTTAAAAAACCGGGCGATTATGCAATCGCCCGGCTTTCGGTTGGTGATTAACGCCTCAGGCAACGATGCTCTCGGCGATCATCAGGCGGGCATTCTTTGCTAAAACATCCGCAAATTCCGCATTTAGCGATTGGACTATTCCGCCCCATCTCAAAGCGGATACCAAACTTACCTGATACTGATTTTTGCTGTTTGTCTTCAAATTTGTTGAATGTCATACCAACTAAAGTTTTGAAATACATCATAAAACCTCGCTAATTGTGAAAAATCGTTGAGTTCTCCGCATCGGACTGAGTCCGAGACAGATCATGGTGAAAATGGTGTCTTGCTTGCTGAATTCAAGGGGCACCCGGTGGAAATTTGGAATTCTACCAGGTTCCGCTGTGCCATATCCTCTACTCTGCTACCAGCCCCCTAGCCACTCCGACAACAGCCGGAGTCCAGAGTCCCCCGCTCGTGGGCGGGGGCAGGCCCAGCCGGAAAAATCCGCCGGAAGCGGATTTTCGCGCAAGCCCGAAGGGTTTGGGGCAGGGACGCTCCAAACAATTGCGGCGCTGCGCGCCGGTACTCAAAGACTCTGGACTCCGGGTCGGAGCCCGGAGTGGCGGCTAAATCCGCCGTACTTAATTCCACGGCGCGCCGCCGATAACGCCCCCACCGCCGTTTTTTGTTGAATTGCGGCGAATTCTGGCGCCGGACACCCTCAATTTTGGAAAATTAACTTGACATTGTTCATGCGCTTCATAACAATCGGGGGCATCTGTCAGATGCAATCCCTTAACTCTCGCCGTAGGAGTACCCGAAATGACTAAAAAACTCTCCGCTTCCGAACGCCAGAAACGCCACGCCGCCTTGCTCAAGGAGGCGCTGTCTCGCCCCGGGGTGACTGAATACATGGAGGTTTATCAAAACTGGCAAAGATGCGACCGGGGGCTTGACCCCTACCGTGAAGCGGTGAAAAAAATGCAGAATACCACCGCCACAAATCGCGCCAACACTTCTGATTGGGCTCGTTGAATCGACATGCCTATTTGGAGTAAAACTTGGATTCAACCATTAAGCGCAACACCACCAATCGTAAAACACCCATTACCGTTCATCAGCCAGTCGCCAAGTCGAATACTTCGCGGTATGCGTCGCCGCAAACGGTGAACGGAAAGTCGTTTGCATGCGCCAACGCGGTGGCGCGGAACTGCGGGTAGTTTGTCACCGCCAGCAACAACTTCTCCGCCAATGCATCGGCGTGAAAATTTTCATTCGGTTTAATCAAACCACCGCTTGCCGTAGCCAGCAACGGCGTACCGAACGGCAACAACTCGGCAAGCGAGCCGCTGTCGAAACTCACCACCGGCAAACCGCTGGCGGCCGCTTCCAACACCGCATTCGGACACGGCGGATTGGCGTCGCTGAAAATGTATATGTGGCTTTGGCGTAGCAACTTCGCCACGCCGCGCATGGATTGCGCGCCGTGAACGACCGCATAACTTTTGCCGGTATACGCCGGCGCGGTTTGGTGTTCGTATTGCGCGATGATGTGCAGGCGCAAGTCGATTCCCTTGTCTTGCAATTCATCCAGCGCGGCGAGCGCGATGTCCAACATGTCGGTGCGTTTGAATCGACCGGACACGACAAACTCGACCGGTTGATTGCCGGTGTATTCGTTGTCGCCCGGATAAAACACTTCGCCGTCGACGCCGTTTGGAATGATTCGATACTGCGCTGAATCGCGCACGCCCATTTGGTAATCGCAAACGCGCTTGCACCACGCGCTTTGATACACCACCCAGTCGGCGTAGTCGTGATAAACACGCGCCAAGCGGTCGCGGCGCGCCGGCTCATCATCGCCGTATACGCCGTCCAATCGCTGGACGACTTGCCCGCCATGCTTTTTTACCTTGTCCAATACGGCGGTCTTGTGACGGATGGGGAAGAATATGCTGTCGCCGCGGCGGTATTGCGATGCGTAGGGATAGCCGGCCGCGTCGAGATAGGTCGTTAAGTTGCGCAGGAAAGTTGCAGGCCCGCCGACGCTTTGCTTGGCGGGAATAAACATGCGCGGCGGACGCTTTTTGAAGAAACGCATCGGAGGTTTCGATTCGGCGGGGGGAATATAACCGATGAGAGTTGCTGTTGCTAATCGCCGATGCCGGTTTGATTCATCGGCACGCAATGCCCGCATTCGATTCCCCCACCGTCACGCCCGCAGTCCGTTAAGCGGGCGCCACTGCCACTCCGGTGGCAACCGGAGTCCAGTGTCTTTAACTGCCGGCGCGAAGCGCCGTCACGCCCACGGTCTCCCCTATCGTCACGCCCGCGTTCTGTTAAGCAGGCGTCCAGAGTCTTTAATTAACTTGACGAGCAAGCAACAAAAACCAAAGACTCTGGACTCCGGGTCGTAGCCCGGAGTGGCGATTGAGAGACTTCGCCATTTATTTATCCCCGCCGCCACGTCCGCCATCCGCCACCAAAGCGACGGCCGCATCCGAATACCGAATCCATCCGGCATGACAAATTAGAGTTTCTTGCCCACTCCCGCTTGCTTTAATATCTTGTTGGCGGTGTGACGGGAAAAGGCTTTGCCGTCCACCACGAATCTTCGGTCGCTGATTGGGCTGTACCACACCTCATGGTCGCCCCGCCCTTGCCGCACCAAACTGCAACCGTTTTTGCGCAAAATGGACTTCACTTGCGGCGTAAAAGAAATCGGCGTCACAGATTTAAGCCGCGCAGCGCAGCGTGCGCTCGCCGCGAAATACAATCTTAATGTCGTGCGCCTGCGGGTCTTCGTCCGGATGGTTCAACTCCATCAACTCGGGGACGATGATTTGCAAACGGGCGGCGAGTTCCCCGATGGTCGCATCGTCGATTGCGAGTCCGTAAATATCCTCGCTGCTGGCGCACCACACGCCGGCCTCGTCGTCCCAAAACGCATCGATTTTCACGCTCTTGGGCACGCGCTTTTGCGCTGAAAGATTGGACATTGGATTCACCTCTGCGGGCTGTCTGTGAAAAGTGAAAGCAAGATAACCCAATCCACCAGCGGGCGTCAAGCGGCATTTCTTTCCACCGCCAAACGCCCACCGCCGTCACTCCGGCGGCAACCGGAAGTCCATATAGGTCCTTACAATCGACCGTTCCTGGCAGTGTCCGGGAGGTGGCGGTGCAAGACCGTCGGAGTCCGAGGCGCTTTGACGCCGTGACGCTGTTTGGTCCCCGCCACCGTTTCCAAAGCGCGAATGACAACTGGCGGGCGGCCTGGCGGCCAGACCCCGGCTTCATATGTGTGCGCAAGGAAACGCCCGGACGCGGCCATTATACCGCCGTATCCGCATCATCCACCGCAACCGCAACCGCATGAGGAGCAGACCATGAACACGCCATCCAGCACAACCACCGCGCCGCCGACCGCAGCCGACCCGCATCTCGCCGCCGCACCGACCGCCGGCGCCGGCCTCCCGGCCACCGCGCCGGCCGCGCCGCTGTATCTCGGCATTGATGTCGCAAAGGCCGAACTGGT
>JAPPPS010000020.1 GCA_028817405.1 Gammaproteobacteria bacterium | reverse complement strand
AAACATCACCGTCGTTGAGACGGCGAAGATGAGCCACAGGCGTTTCATGGTGAAGGTGCTTTGATAGTCCATGGTGGTTGCCTCACGGGGAAAGGTTATGGAGCAAGCATAGCCGCCGGTGTCGGGGCATTTTCATGACATTAATCAAATTTCGCGGGGCGACCGCCGGCTTGTCGTCCGTTATTGCGGCGTAGAGTCGACGGTGACATCAACCGTCGCAACTCCCGGCCGCGGCGCGCACCGCGGCCGTGGCTTGCTCCGGCGGCAGGCCGAGGCCCTCTTGGCGATGCGTCACCACGCCGCCGCAGTTGAGAACGAACACCATGTTGGAGTGCGCGAAATCACCGCCGGCAACGGGTTGGTATCGCACGCCGAGCGCGACCGCCAACTCCAGCGTGGCGTCGTCGTCGGCAGCCAACAGAGTCCAGTGCGGCGACGGCAGTTGTTTGTGCGCGGCGTAGTCGCGCATCGCGGACGGTGTGTCGCGCTGCGGGTCGAAGGAGAACAGCACGAAGCGCGCCGCGCCGCGTTCGGCCGGGCTGAGCGCGTTTTGAATCGACAGCATGTCGCGCACAATCAGCGGGCAGGCGTATTCGCACGAGGTGTAAATCATCGCGGCCACGACCGGGCGGCCGGCCAACGCGCGCAAGGATTGCGTCGCGCCGTTTTGGTTAAGCCAAGTCGATTCCAGTTGGTAGAGAGAGTTGCCGCTGATTGCGCCCGCGGCCGGCGGGAGGGTATGTTGATGGTCGTGTTGATGTTTGCGGGCCTCGTCGGCCGATGCGGCCGGCGCGGCGAGGCTCAGCCAAATCACCGTGAGAAACCGCGCGCGCGTATTCGGCGTATTCGTTTTCACCACCGTCATTCCGCCGCCGCCGCGCACCGAAACCCGAGCGCGCGGTGCGTATACCGGCCGTCCAAACTGCTGCGGTAGGCGTTGCGCAGGAACGACGGATAGTTGGTGTAGGAACGCGCGCCGACCACGCCGGCGGCGCAGAACAACTGTCGCTCGCGGCTGGAATCGGCGCGCGATTCGCCGCTGGTGAGCGCGGCGTTGAAGTCCGACACCCACTCCCACACCGAACTATGCATGTCGTAGACGCCGTAGTAGTTGCGGTATGTCGTTGCGCCGGAGTCGCCGGCGCCGGTGTCGCTATCGTCGATGTCGCCGGCACCGTCGCGCGGCGCGGCATACCACGCCAAGATGCGCGCGATAAAAGCCGGGTCATCGGCGGCGTTGGCGGCGCTCTCGTCGGCCGCGGCCGCGTATTCCCACTGCGCGGTGTTCGGCAGACCGCCGCCGGCCGCGCGACAGTACGCGCGCGCCGCGAACCACGACACATTGACCACCGCGGCCCGGCCCGGCGCGGCATCGCCGGGGGTTAAATCACCGCGCCAGTGCGCGAGGTAGTTGCGGTCGGCGAACAAGCGTTTGACTTGCGACTTGCGCCACTTCGGATGCGCGCGCGCGAAAGCCAGGAAGTCGGCGTTGGAGACGGCCCTGGCGTCGAGGCGGAAGGGGGCGATGGCGACACCGCCGGCCGCGTCGGTGTACAGCGGACGGTGGATGCCGCCGGGGATGAGACGCATGTCGGCGTGGGCGGTGGCGGTGAACGCCACGGTTGCGGCGGTTGCCACGGTCGCCGCGGTCGCCACGGTTGCCATCGTTGCGATTTGGTTAATCATGCGCGTTGGGAGAAAGATTTCGGCGCCCGCTTAACAGCATGCGGGCGTGGCGGAGTTGGGTGCGGTGATGACGGTGGCGGCGATGACGGTGGTGGTGACGGTGGCGGCGATGATGGTGGCGGTGACGGTCGCAGTGATGACGGTGGTGACGGCGATGACGGTGGCGGCGGTGAGACCGACCGTCGACCGTCATCCACCGTCCGCATCAAAGTTGCCCTCGCACTCGTTTAACTTCTTCCGCGTCCACCATGCTGCCGTTGTTTCCCCACGAGTTATAAACATAACTCAGCACATGCGCGACATCGGCGTCGCTCAAACGCATGGCCGGCATCACGCCGTTGTATTTCGCGCCGTTGACCGTGATGGGCCCGGACAAGCCGGCGAGGATGGCGTGAATCGCGCGCTCGGTGTCGGCGTTCAACCAGTCGGAGGCGGCAAGCGGCGGGAACGCGCCGGTGATGCCCTGGCCGTTCGCTTGGTGGCAGGCGAGACAGTTCTGACCGTACAATCGCGCGCCGGCGTCGATGCGTTCTTGGCGAGTGCGCGCAATCAACGGCTGCACTTCCTCGTTCAAGTCGACCACCGCGCCGCCTTCCGGCAAGTACACTTCTTCATGGGTTTTGCCGGAATACACCTGCGTGGCGAGAGATTTCGGGTACCGGGCAAAATCTTCGGACACGCGAATCATGCCGAGCGCGCCTTTGTTGAAGGCGCGGAAAATCGAATGGTCAACCAGGATGTTCACGCCCGGCACTTGCATCACCATCTCCACGATGGCCGAGCCGCCGGCCGGAATCAGCGTCGACTGTACATTCTCGTTGATGAGCGCGGTGCCGCCTTCGACATACACCTTGTCGAACACTTCGCCGATGACATGAAACGACGACACCAAGTTCGGCCCGCCGTTGCCGACGAACAACCGCACGCGTTCGCCGGGCGCGGCCGGCAATGCGGCGTCGCCGACCATGGCGCCGACCGCGCCGTTGAACACCACATAATCGGCGTCCTCGCGCAACGCTTTTTCCATGCTGAACGGCTGGTAGCCGGCGTCGCCGTGCGCGCCCTTGGTGTAGAACTCGCTTTGCATCACATAATATTCGCGGTCAACTTCGGGGAAGCCGTCGGCCGGCTCGACCAAAATCAAACCATACATGCCGTTGGCGATATGCATGCCGACCGGCGCGGTCGCGCAGTGGTAGACATACAAACCGGGGTTGATGGCTTTGAACGAGAACACCGAGGTGCGGCCCGGCGCGGTGAACGATGCGGCCGCGCCGCCGCCGGGCCCGGTGACGGCATGCAAATCGATGTTATGCGGATGGCGGCTGTCGGGGTGGTTGTGCAAGTGGAACTCGACCAAGTCGCCCTCGCGCACGCGGATGAACTTGCCCGGCACTTCGCCGCCGAAAGTCCAGAACAAATATTCCACACCGTCAGCCAACCGCCCTTTCACCTCCTTGGTCTCCAAGTTGACGATGACTTTGGTCGCGTGCTTGCGGGTAATTGGCGGCGGCACATCCGGCGCCGAAGTCAGTTGCGCGACTTCCTCGCCGATGATTTTCATGTGCGCCGCGCTCTCCTCGTCGGCCGCCGCATACTGCAACGGCCCCGGCAACGCCAACGCCAACGCCAATGTGACTGCGACCGCGGCCGCGGTTGTGGCCGGCGGCGCAACCGCCGGGCGAACGCGTCCGGACCAAATGCGCGAAAAACAGCGGAATGCTCGAAAGGTGTTCATGTCGGGCCTCGCACCGATGGGAATTGAGACCATTGTAGAGAGCCCACCCCGCGTCTTTTCATGACATTAATCAAATTTCACGCAACCATTCCCGGCAAGGTATAACCCCCGCAACAACAACGCGACAAATAAAACCGCGGGGACGCTGAACCGCAATTCGCAAGGCGGCGGGAGCGCGATTAAAACTGCGGGAACACCTCGGTGGACTTAGGAATAACGGACATCGCGCGCCGAGCGGACCACCTGGTAGCCGCGGCGGCCGAGGTACCAGA
>JAPPPS010000156.1:2076-10077 GCA_028817405.1 Gammaproteobacteria bacterium | reverse complement strand
ATAAAGACTCTGGATTCCGTATCGGAGGAAAATAGTGGCGCTACGCTTCCTTATTCCTCTACCGCACGGAATGACGGCGCCTCGACCGTCACCACCGCGCATCCAAATGTAGTATTCTCCCGCAACGAATCATCCGCGCGGTCAAGCGGCGATTCATTTCCCTCCATGACGGTATTCATCGACAACACTTTCGCCGAAGTCTGGCGCGGCGAGCCGTTCGCGCGCGCGCTGCGGCAACAAGGCGAAGTCTTCCGCGAAAAGGAGGGCCGCCGCACTTTGCGTTTCTCGGCCGGCGGCAACAGTTACTTCTTGAAGTTGCACCAAGGCGTCGGCTGGATGGAAATCATTAAAAACCTCGCGCAGTGGCGTTTGCCGGTGGTCAGCGCGCGCAACGAATGGCGCGCGATTAACAAACTGCGCGAACTGAACTTGCACGCGCCAAGCGTGGTCGCGTACGGCAACCGCGGACTCAACCCGGCGCGGCGACTCTCGTTCTTGGTCACCGAAGAACTAAGCGGCAGCATCAGTTTGGAAGAGTTATGCGCGCGCTGGCGCGAGCGGCCGCCGGATGCAACGGCGAAGCGCGCGTTGATTGCGCAAGTCGCAAACCTCACGCGCGCCATGCACGCCGGCGGCGTCAACCACCGCGATTTTTATTTGTGTCACTTGCGCATCGACAATTCCGCGGCCGCGGCCGATGACTTGGCGGCCGGCGATGCGCGGTTGACCGTGCTGGACTTGCACCGCGCGCAAATCCGCCGCAAAACACCGTCGCGGTGGGCGGTCAAGGACTTGGGCGGCTTGTATTTTTCGGCCCGCGACATCGGTCTGACGGCGCGCGATGTGCTGCGGTTTATGAAAACCTACCGTCGCAAAACCGTGCGCGAACTGGCGGATGAACGCGCCTTCTGGACTCGCGTCGCGCGCAAAGCCAAACGCATCCACCACGGCGATTTCGGCCGCGCGCCGGCGCTGCCGCTGGGGTGATTTGTCAACGCCCGCCGCACCTACCCGGAACGAAGGCGACAGCCGCCCCCGCCGTCACGCCCGCGATCTGTTAAGCGGGCGTCCAGAGTCTTTAATTGGTCCGGCGCAGAAGTAAAAAAAGACTCTGGACTCCGGCTGTCGCCTTCGTTGCGGCTAAAGCCGCCGTACTTAACGCCCGCCGCAGCGCACTTGCCAGTATTGACCGTCGCGGTCGCCGTCGAGGCGGATGGCGGTCAGCGCGCGCCCCCAGATGCAGCCGCTGTCGAGGCCGATGACCCGGCCGCCGGGCATGAAATTCAGCGATGACCAGTGGCCGAAAACCACGCGCCATTTGCGGCATTTGCGGCGCGGATGCTCGAACCACGGTAGTAGCCCCGGCGGTTGGCTGCCGGGTGGGCCGGCGTGCGCGAAGTCGAGCGCGCGGCCGGCGGTGCAGTAGCGCATGCGGGTGAAAGCGTTGGTGATGAACCGCGCGCGCTGCCAGCGGTCGAGCGGCCGCGGCGATTGGTCGCCGCGCCATTGCGACGGTACGCGGCCGTACATCGCGCGCAGAAAACGGTGGTAGTCGCCGCCACCGTCGCCGCCGCTTTTGCCATGGCCGCCGCGGCCACCACGGCCACCACGGCCGCCGCGCTTGCCACCGTTGATGGAGCCGTCGCCGTCATCGCCGCGCAATAAACTCTCGACCTCAGCGGCGCGCGCCACCGCTTCCTTTTTGCTCCAGCCGGGATAAACGCCGGCGTGAACTAACAACGTTTTGCACCCCAACTCCGCGCGCTTGTCACAGTGCAGCAGCGGCCGCCGCCGCAGCCAGTGCAGCAATTCGTCGCGGTCCGGCGCGCGCAAAATCGCGTCCAAAGTGTCGCCGGGCCGCGCCTCGCGCAGGCCGGCCGCCACCGCCAACAAATGCAAATCATGATTGCCGAGCACCGTCACCGCGCTGCCGCCCAAGCGCTTAACCAAGCGCAGCGTTTCCAGCGAATGCGGGCCGCGATTCACCAAGTCGCCGGTCAGCCACAACTGGTCGCGTTGCGGGTCAAAGCGCAACTTGTCCAGCATCTCCTCCAGCGGCACGACGCAACCCTGCACATCGCCGACGGCATATACGGCCATGCGCGGCTCCGGTGCGGCGGGGTGGCGGTGGCGGGGATGCGCGGCGGGGGCCTGGGCGGCGCGCCGAAGTCAATTCGCGTCTTCGTCTTCGAGCAATTCGTCGATTAACGCATCGCCCGCGCCGTCGTCATCGCCCGGCTCGCGGTCGGCAATCTGCGCGGCGCGCTCCTGGCGGTAGGTCTCGCGCAGGAACAGGTATTTGTCCGGCTGCAATTCCAGCGCTTGGTCCGCGCCCAAGAAGTCGGCGCGCGCGTTGACCGCCTCGACGCCGGTGACATACAACGACGCCGGGAATTCCAAGTCCGCGGTCAAGTCGGTTTGCATGTATGCCGGGGTGAATTGCCCGGTCAAGTCGCGCAGGTTGCTCGGCCCCAGCAGCGGCAGCACTAAGTACGGCCCCGCCGGCACGCCCCACACCGCCAGCGTTTGGCCGAAATCCTCCTCGCGCTTCGGCAAGCCGAGCGCGGCCGCGACATCAAACGCGCCGAACCAGCCGAACAGCGTGTTGATGACGAACCGCCCGGTGTCGCGCCCGGCCGCCGCCAACTTGCCCTGCAGCAAATCGTTGGCGACCGTAGTCGGCTCGCCCAAATTGGAGAAGAAATTCCCCACGCCGCGGCGCACCGGCCGCGGCAGTTTGGCGTACGCCTCGGCGGCCGGTTTCAGCACATAGCGGTCGGTCTTCAAGTTCAACTCCAGCACCGTGCGGTTGGCGCGAATAAACGGGTCGCGGTCGCCGCCCGGCGCGGCATCGGCGCCCGCGTCAACGGGGGCGCCGCCGCTCGAAGCGCAACCGCCAACCAACACCGTCGCCGCCAACCACCCGGCCACCACGCTAAGCCGGACGATGCGGACGATGCGCCCGATATGGCCGATAGGGTCGATGCAACGGAAACCACGGCAAAGAACGATGCGAAAACTATCAACGCGCGTTTTCATGGAGTCACCTCAAAACGGGGGATGGAAGCGTGGAGTATATGATATGAGTGGGTGGTGGGCTATGCCGCCGTTTCGACCGTCACGGCTGCGCTAAACAATTAAAGACTCTGGACTCCGGGTCGGGGCCCGGAGTGGCGGCTATGCCGCCGCCTCGACCGTCACGGCCGCGCTTATTCCGGCGCGAATAGTTTCATTGGGCGGTCGACGTTGCGGAGTTCGAAGTCGCCTAATTCTCGCCATTGGATGATGCCGGTGTTGCCGGTGCCGGCGTTGTCGGCGTTACCGTCGCCGGCGGCACCGTCGGCGTTGCCGTTGTCACCGTCGCCATCGGCGGTACCGTCGCCGGCCAATTCGCGGAATTTTTGGGAGACTACGATGACTTCGCCGAGCGGGCCGCATTGGTCGGCGACGCGGGCCGCTTCGTTGGCGGCCGGGCCGATGACCGAGAAGTTCAGGCGTTCCGGCAGGCCGATGTTGCCGAACAGTACGCGGCCGGGGTGCAAGCCGATGCCGAAGCCGAGCGGGGCCGCGGACTGCGCGGCGCGCTCGGCGTTGACTTCGGCCAGGCGAGCGCGCGCCATGCGCCCGGCCGCGAGCGCGGCGCGACAGGCGGGGGCCGCGCCGCGGAATTTGTCGAACGGGAAAATGGCGAGAACGCAGTCGCCGATGTAGCCGAGGATTTCGCCGCCCGCGGCCTGCACCGCGCCGGCCGTGCATTCGAAGAAACGGTTCAGCAATTCCAAAAACACCGCCTGCGGCAACTGCTCGGCAAGACGCGTCGAGGCGCGCAAGTCGGAGAACCAAATCACCGCGTCGATGTCCTCACCGTCGCCGCGCTGAATCTGGCCCGCCAGGATGCGCCGCCCGGCATCGGCGCCGAGATACGCCGACACCACATCCTCGGCCAGCCGCTGGCGCATTGCCAGGCGGAACACCACCGCCAAGCGCGACTGCAGGCGGCGTAGGTCCGCCATCTGCGCCGCGTTCCAGCCGCTCGCCGCATCGGAACTCCAAGTCATAAACACGCCGTCCTGCTGGTCGGAATCGGGGTCGCGGACCGCCCGGCCCGGGTCGCCGAACGGCGTGCGCATGGCGAGGTAGTCGGTGACGCCCTCGGCCGCCAACTCCGCCAGCACCGGATATTCCAAGCCCTCGCCGGCCGCGGCGCGCAGGCGGTATTCGCCGATGTTGTTCTCCAGCATGTGACGCAGCGGGCTCTTCCGCCATCGGTCGGTCCGCTGGCCGCCGTGCTCGAAGCGCCCGGTGTCCGCGCCCTTGCCGCGCACCCAAGTGACCGCGGTGGCGGCGTATAACGGGTGAATGAGGCGCGCCGAAATTTGCAGGCGGTACAGCGGATAACCGGCGCCGGTCAGCCGCTCGGCGACGCCGGCGACTAACGCTTCCAAACTAAAATCGGTCAGCGCCTCGGCTAACAGCCAGTCGATGACCGGGCGGATGGGGTCGGCGGCGACGGTCGTTTCAAGCGGCTCGGCCGCGGCCGCGACGGTGGCGGCGCTCGCAACGGTCGCAATTGTTTCAGGCGGCTCGGCGGATGCGGTCATGGCGGCGGCGCGGCGTTATAATGGCGGCGATTGTAGCAGGGCGGCGGCGGCAAGTTCGGCAACGGCGCGCGCCGCCGAACAACTACCCGGCCGGCGCGAGCGGCACACACCATGACTGAAACCAAAATCATTAACGCCGGCATCATCGGCGGCAGCGGCTACACCGGCTTGGAGTTGCTGCGGCTGCTGGCGCGCCACCCGCAAGCGCGCGCCGCCTGCGTCACTTCCACCACCCATGCCGGGCGCGCGGTGGCGGATGAGTTTCCGTCTTTGCGCGGCGCGACTGACTTGGCGTTCGTCGCGGTCGAGCCGGCGCAACTGGCAAGTTGCGATGTGGTGTTCAGCGCAACGCCCAACGGCGTGGCCATGGGCATCGCGCCGGGGTTGCTGGACGCCGGGGTCAAGTTCATCGATTTGTCCGCCGACTTTCGCCTGCAGGATGCGGCGTTGTGGGAACGGTGGTACGGCCAGCCGCATGCTTGCCCGGCGCTGCTGCCGGAGGCGGTGTATGGCTTGCCGGAAATTCACCGTGCGCGCATCCGCGAGGCGCGGTTGGTCGCCAACCCCGGCTGCTATCCGACCGCGGTGGACTTAGGATTTCTGCCGCTGGTTGAGAGCGGTTTGGCGGATGTTGACCATCTCATCGCCGACGCCAAGTCCGGCGTGTCCGGGGCCGGGCGCAAAGCCAGTTTAACCACCGCGCTCGGCGAGGCGTCCGATTCGTTCAAGGCGTACGCGGTCGCAGGCCACCGTCACGGGCCGGAAATCGCGCAGGAATTGAGCCGCGTGGCCGGGCGCGCGGTCGAGTTGCTGTTCGTGCCGCATCTGTTGCCGATTATCCGCGGCATCCACGCCACGCTGTATGCGCGTTTGCGCGGCGACGGTGATGGCGGCGGCATCGACTTGCAGGCGTTGTATGAAACACGTTTCGCCGCTGAACCGTTCGTCGATGTGCTGCCGCCCGGCGCGCATCCGGACACCCGCAGCGTGCGCGGCGGCAACACCTGCCGCATCGCGGTGCATCGCCCCGGCGACGGTGGTACCGCGGTGGTGTTGGCGGTCATCGACAACTTGGTCAAGGGCGCGGCCGGGCAGGCGGTGCAGAATATGAACTTGATGTTCGGTTTGCCGGAGACCGCCGGGCTCGAGCAAGTGGCGTTGGCGCCGTGATTTTTGCGCGCGCCCGGAAGTTTGCAAAAGACGCTGGACGCCCGCTTAACAGACTGCGGGCGTGGCGGGTTAGGGCAGGGCCGGCGAATCAAACGCCGCATCGGCGCATCGGCCAATCGCCACCCGCCTCCTGAATGAAAACCCGCCATAAACTCTTCATCGCCGGCGGCGTGTTGTTGTTGGCGCTCATCGCCGCGCCGCTGGTGGTGACGCTGCTGCTCGACCAGGCCTACTACAAAACCAGAATCAGCGATGCGGTCGAGCGCGCCACCGGGCGGCCGCTCATCATCGACGGCGACTTGCAACTGGCGTTCGGTTTCAAGCCGCGCATCCTGGCGCACGAAGTCAAATATCCCAACGCCGACTGGGGCTCGACGCCGTGGGCGGTGCGCATCGGCGCGGCCGAATTCACCTTGGACTTGAGTCAGTTGTTGCGCGGCCGCTTGCAAGTCGCGAATGTCTCCTTGCGCCGGCCGCAGTTGCACATCGAGAAAAAACACGGCGTCTACAACCTCGCCACCGGCGCGTCCAGCAGCGGCGGCGGCGCGGCGTTGCCGTTGTGGCTGAATGTCGCGGGCGTGGAAGTCATCGACGGCGATTTGAGCGTGGTTACCCGCAACCGCCACTGGGACTTCCGCATCGCGCGCGGGCGCATCACCGTCGACGGGCGCGATAAGCCGGTGACGGTGGAGGCGCGCGGCGCCTTGGAGGACACGCCGGTCGAGGCGCGCGCGACTCTCGGCAGCGCGCCGGCGTTGTTCGCGCGCCGGCCGTCGGCGCTGCGCATCGACGGCTGGCTCGGCGATGCCTCCAACCGCGTGAGCGCCGCGGGGCGGGCCCGCGACCTGCTGCGGTGGCGCGGCGTCGACTTGCAACTCGACTACCGCATCGCGCGCCTGCCGGCGTTGTCGAAGTTATTCGGCGTGGCGTTGCCGGCGATTCAGCCGTTCGCCGGGCATGCGGCGTTCCACCAGCCGGACTGGCTCAGCGGCATGCAACTGCGCGACATCGAGGCGCGCACGGTGCAGTTCGGCTTGCGCGGCGTGGTCACCGGCGCGGTCGCCAAACTGTACCACCTGGACGGCCTCGACTTGCGCCTGCAAGCGGCCGGCGACTTGGCGCATCCGCTTGGCGACTGGGCCGCGGGGTTGGCTGGCCCCGGCGGCGACGGTGCCGGCGACGGTGATGGCGACGGCGACGGTAATGGCGATGGCTCCGGCGACGGCGATGGCGGCCGCGGCCCCGGCCCCGGTGGCGCATTCGCCACCACCGTCACCGCCGCGTTGCGCGGCTCGGTGCGCGACTTCGACTTGCGCGTGGAAAGCGCCGCGGCCGAGAACGCGCACTTGGCGTTGCGCGCGGCCGCGCCCGGCGTGTTCAACCGCCAGTCGCGCCGGTGGCGCGGCCGGTTGCCGCTGGAATTAACCGTCAAACACGCGGCCGCGGTCGCGGCGGTCGGCGCGTTCGCGGTCCTCGATGCGCCAGCCAAACGCGCGCTGGCGGAACTGCCGCCGGTGACGGCCACGGCCGTGGCTGAACGCACGCCGGCCGGGGTGTGGCATCTGCGCGGCATCGAGGCGCGGTATGCGCGCGACCAATTATTGGTCGAAGTGCGCGGCGGAATTGAGGACCTAACCAGTGTTTCCGCCGCCATCGACGGCCGGCTGACGGTGTCGGCGCAAGCCGCGGACGGCGAGTTTTTGCAACCGTGGCTGGCGGGTGTATTGCCGCCGCTGCCGCCGTTGTCGGACTTCAAAGCGCGCGGCGAAATCGCCTTCACCGGCAACCAGTGGCGCGCCGATGTCGCGCGGCTGGCCGGGCGGACCTACGGCATCGAGGTCGCGGCCGCGGGCCCGGTCGGCGACTTGCGACGGTGGCGCGGGGTCGACTTGGCGGTGACCGCGCGCGCCGAGGATTTAAGCCAACTGCCGGTGTCGCCGGCGGCGCAAAACGCGCTGGCCGGACTCGGCGCGCTGCGCGCCAGCGCGCGGTTAGCGGACGACCCGGCCGGCGCGTTTCATCTGAGCGGGTTGCGCGCGGAAACCGTCGACGGGGTCGACGGTGCCGCTGGGGTCGACGGTGTCGCCGGCGCTGCGCCGGTGACCGTGCGCGCGCGCGGCAACCTCCGCCATCTCGGCCCCGACCTACGCGCCGCGGTCGCCGTGACCGCGCAACTGGATTCGCTGCAACCGCTGGCGGAAGCGTGGCCCGCGCTTGCCGACTCCGCGGC
>JAPPPS010000156.1:0-1822 GCA_028817405.1 Gammaproteobacteria bacterium | reverse complement strand
TGCCGGCGGCGTGGAATATCCCCAGGCCGCGCGGCGGCGAACTGGCGGCGGCGTTGGATTTGGCGGCCGCGGCCGGGCGGTGGCGGGTCGAAAACCTGCGCGCCGCGGTTGACCACGCGGCGGTGAAACTGACCGCGCGCGGCGGCCTGGCGCGGTTAAACCCGCTGGCTTTCGACGCGTTGGATGTGGAGTTTTCGGCGCCCGACTGGCTGGCGTTGAACTGGTTCGGCGGCGACCGCATGGCGCGCGGTGTGCCGGTGGCCGGGCGGGTCACGGTGTCGGCCGACGCGGCCGGCGCGCATGCGCAAGTCGAGGTCGAAGTCGGCGGCAGCGACGCGCGCGGGGTGATTAATTGGCGACCGGCCGGCCGGCCCGGCGACCCCGGCGCAGCCGGCGACCCCGGCGCGACACCCGGCGCGAAACAATCCACCGTCGCGGCCCGCCCGCGCCTCGACGCCACGCTCGACTCCACGCGCCTCGACTTGCGCGAAATCTTCGGCGAACCGGAAAAACCGTCCGCGCCGAGAACGCGCTTGTTCTCGCCGCACCCCATCAACATCGCGTGGATGCGCGCGGTGGACGCCGACATCGAACTGCGCGCGGGCGCGCTCGCCACCCGCCAACTCGACTTGCGCGATGCGGCGTTGACGGTCGAGTTGCAAGACGGCGTCATGCGCCAGTCCGCGGCCGCCGGCATGGGCGCGGGGACGCTCACCGCCGCATTCGCCGTGGACGCCAACGCCCGGCCGCTGCGCGCGCAAATCACGGTCGACGGCAAGCAGTTGGACACCGCCAATGTGGTCGCGATTCACAAAGACGACTTCCTGGTCGGCGGCGCTTTTGACCTGGCGGTCGAGTTGCGCGCGGCCGGCGATTCATCGGCCGCGTTGGCCGCCTCGGCCGGCGGCGAGATGGCGTTCGAGTTGCACGATGCGCGGATGAAAAACCAAAGTTTGGACATCATCGGCGGCGACATTTTTTCCAACTTGGTCACCGCCATCAACCCGTTCCGCTCCATCGGCGAGTATGTCGCCATCGAATGCGCCATCGCGAGATTCGACATCGATGCCGGCGTGGCGACCATCCGCGACCGGCTGGCGGTGAAGACCGACCGCGTGACCTTGAGCGGCGGCGGGCATCTCGACCTCGGCGACGAGACCATGAAAATCGTCATCCTGCCGCGCGCGCGCAAGGGCTTCGGCATCAACACCGCATCGCTCGCCAAAATCGTGCGCCTCGGCGGCTCATTGGCGCAGCCGAAAATCGAGGCCGACGCCAGCCGCCTGCTGCAAACCGGCGCCGAATGGCTGGCCGCGGTCTACTCGGCCGGCTGGTCGCTGATTGCGCAAGGCTTGTTCGACCGCATCCAAGCCAACACCGATGTGTGCGGGCAAAATGGGGCGGGCGGCGATGGTGATACGCAACTTGCGCCGGCGCCGGGGGACGATAAGGGGAAATAGCGCTGCGGCCGCAATTCCTGACGGTAGAAAAACAAGGAGCGCAGCGTCACTATTTCTCACCGACCAGGAATCCAGAGTCTTTTGGTCCGGCGCGGAAGCGCAAAAAGCAAAGACTCTGGACTCCGGCTGCCGCCGGAGTGGCGGCGAGGGAGTCCGCAACGCGCGGATGCCGCGAATCTTGCTAAACTCGCGGACAATCACCGAGCGGTTATGACTCGCATGAAAACCCACAAACTCACCATGGCCGATGCGCTGGTCAAGTATTTGTGCGCGCAGTTTATCGAGGTGGACGGCAAGAGCGTGCCGCTGTTCGCCGGCGTGTTTGCGATTTTTGGGCATGGCAATGTGACTTGCCTGGGCCC
>JAPPPS010000002.1 GCA_028817405.1 Gammaproteobacteria bacterium | reverse complement strand
GCGTGGAAGGCTACCGCAACTTCTGCAACAAAATCTGGAACGCGGCGCGGTTTGTATTGTTGAACACCGAAGATAAAGATTGCGGACAGGACGGCGGCGAAGTGGAACTGTCGCTTGCCGACCGCTGGTTCATGTCCGCGTTGCAGCGTAGCGCCGCGGAAGTCAACAACGCGTTCGGCAACTACCGCTTCGACCTCGCGGCGCAGGAAATCTACGCGCTGCTGTGGAATCATTACTGCGATTGGTATGTGGAGTTGAGTAAGCCGGCGTTGAATTCCAAAGTCGACGGTGACGACGGCGATGAAAACATCGAAGCGCGGCGGCGCGGTACGCGGCGCACATTGGTGCGCGCGTTTGAGACCATGCTGCGCCTCGCGCATCCGTTCATGCCGTTCATCACCGAAGAGATTTGGCAGGTTGTCGCGCCCATGGCCGGTGTGGCCGGAGCGGCCGGGACCGGGACGCGCGCGCCGACGCTCATGCTGCAACCGTATCCGCAAGCGCAGACCGCGGCCATCGACGCGGACGCGGAGCGCGAAATGCAGCGCGTTATCGACATCGTGTTGGCGATTCGCAAACTGCGCGGCGAGAATCGCGTTCCCCCGGGCCGCCGCATTCCGGTCATCATCGCCGATGCGCCGGGTGACGCCCCCGCCCTGCCCGCCGAGTCCAAAAGGTATATCGAAACTTTGGCGCGCACCATGCCGATTCAAACTGCCGGCGCCGGCGACGATGCCGATGCCGATGCGCCTGCCAACAGCGCCACCTTAATCGCCGGCGGCGCGCAAATCATTCTGCCGCTGGACGGCCTGGCCGACTCGGCTGCTGAAGCGAAACGCGCGGCGCGGGAGTTGCAGCAACTGGAGACGCTCATCGCGCGCAGTCGCGAAAAACTCGCCAACCGCGACTTCCTCGCCAAGGCCCCGCCCGCGGTGGTGGAAAAGGAAAGAACCCGGCTGGAGGATTTGCAGTCGAAGCAATCGCAATTGGCCGCGCGCAATTAAGTACCGGCGCAAGGGGCCGAGCGAATCTAATTCGCAATTCCTGATGGTAGAAAAATAGGGAGCGATAGCGACCATATTTTTCACCAATCAGGAAGCCAGAGTCTTTAATGAACCTTGGCGCGGAGCAACATAAATTAAAGACTCTGGACTCCCGTTCTTCGACGGGAGTTGCGGCGCTACGCGCCGCGCGCAATTAAGTACCGGCGCAAGGGGCCGTCATTCCGTGCGGTTGGAAAACAAGGAAGCGTAGCAACTATGTTTTCCTCCGATACGGAATCCAGAGTCCCCCGCTCGTGGGCGGGGGCAGGCTTTAATTGGCCTGGCGAGGAATCGAAAAAAGACTCTGGATTCCCGCTTAAAAACCTGCGGGAATGACGGCCTTCGGCCGTGCGGGCGTGACGGCGGGGGCGGTTGCGGGCGTGACGGCGGGGGCGGTTGCGGGCGTGACGGTGCTTCGCGCCGGTAGTTAAATACTCTGGACTCCGGATGTCGCCGGAGTGGCAGTGAGGGCGCGCCCGGCGATTCAAACAACCATCGACTATCATCCGCCGCCTGAACAACGCATCGATAAATTCCCAATCTCATGTTGGAAATTTGGATTCCCATCACCCTCGCCGCGGCGTTTTTGCAGAACATTCGCTCGGCGTTGCAGAAGCACTTGCAGGGCCGCCTGTCGGTGTGCGGCGCGGCGTATTCGCGCTTCGTCTATGCATTGCCGGTGGCGGCGGTTTATCTGTGGGGCTTGCATGCGTTCGGCTTGCCGTTGCCGACGCCCAACGCGCGGTTTTTGATTTACTGCCTGCTCGGCGGTGTCTGCCAAATTTTATTCACGGTATTTTTGCTGTGGATGTTCTCGTTCCGCAGTTTCGCGGTCGGCACGACCTTTTCCAAATTGGAAGTCATCATGGTCGCGCTGCTCGGCGCGGTGCTGCTCGGCGATTCGTTGAACGCGTTTGCGGTCGCCGCCATCGTCATCAGCGCGGCCGGCGTGGTGGCGTTGAGCGCGGCGCAAAGCGATTTAACTTTTGGCGCGCTGCGGCGGAGACTTAACCGCAAATCCACCGCCATCGGCCTGGCATGCGCCGGGTGGTTGGGCGCGTCGTCGGTGTTGTTCCGCGGCGCATCGCTGTCGCTCGGCCACGACAACTTCGCGGTCGCGGCGGCGTACGCGTTGTTCGTCAGCGTGTCGCTCCAAACCGTCCTGTTCGGCGTTTTCATCGCCCGCAAAGAGCCGGGCGAACTGGCGCGGGTGGCGCGCAACTGGCGGCGCGCCGGGGCCGCGGGCTTGGCCGGCGCGCTGGCGTCGATTGGCTGGTTCACCGCCTTCACCTTGCACAACGCCGCGCATGTGCGCGCGCTCGGCCAAGTCGAGTTGCTGTTCACCTTCATCGCCACCACGCTGGTCTTCAAAGAAAAAGTCACGCCGGTCGAAGGCGCGGGCATCGCCTTGGTGGTCAGCGGCATCGTGCTGTTGTTGGTGGCCGGTTGACGGCGTGCGCGGCTCATCATGCGCGCCGCATGATGACCACGCTCGCGCCCAATAAAATCAACGCGCCGGCGATGAAGTGCCGCGCCGACAATTCCCCGCCGAACACCGCGACCAAGAACAACGCCGCGAACAACGGCGTGCTTAATCTGACCACCGCGGCCGTGGTCGCGCCGCATAACCGGCAGGCGTTGCCGTAACACGCGGCGGCCGCGAGCGTGGAAAACACCGCGAGGCCGAGCAGCGACAACCATTGATTTGTATCCGGCATCGCCACCGTCAACGGTACGCCGCCGCCGATGGCGACCAGCAACAACACCGCGGCGCCGATTAAGCACGCCCACAAACTCGCGCCCGCGGCATGCGCATCGGGCGCGCGTCCGAACAGGGAAAAGGCGGTCATCGACAGCGCCGATGCCAGCGCGAGTAGTTCGCCGAAGTGTTCCCGGCCGGCGGCCGCGGTGGCCGGCGAAAATCCGGCCGGCGCCAACAACACAACCACGCCGGCAAACGCCAACAACGCGCCGAGCATGGACGCGCGCGCCGGCCGCTTGCCGCGCATCCACTCCGCGCCCATCACGAACGCCGGCGTGGTCGCGACCAGCAACGACACGCTGACCATGTTGGCGAGCGAAAACGCCGCGGTGGTCAGCGCGTAATAACTGAACAGCGCGACGCCGGCGCCGATGTCGTTTTTGTTTGCGAGCGTGTTTGCGGCCATGAATCGCGGCCGCATCAACAACATCACCGCGCCCATGACCAACAACGACAGCGCGAAACGGTACAGCAGAATATCGCGCACCGGCAAACTCGCGAGGAGCACAATCCACACGCCGGTCGCGCCCCACATGACGCTGGCGGCGGCGGATTGCAGCGCCCCGTTGGCGCGGCCGGTCACCCGCCTAAAAACAACGCCCCCACTTTTGGATTCGCCAGCAACTCGTCGCCGCGGCCGGCGATGGCGATTTGGCCGGACACCATGACATAGCCGATGTCAGCGAACTCCAAACCTTTCTTGGCGTTTTGTTCGACCATGATGATGGTCTTGCCGTCGCGGCGCTGCAGGTCGTCGAGGATTTCAAAAACCATGTCGATGAAACTCGGCTCCAAGCCGATGGACGGTTCATCGACCAACAGCACTTCGGGGTCCATCACCAGCGCGCGGGAGATTTCCAGCAGTCGCCGCTCGCCGCCGGACAACACTTTCGCTTGATGCTTGCGGCGCGCCGCCAAGCGCGGATATTTGTCGAATATTTTCTCGGCCGCGCGTTTGGCATCAGCCGGACGGTCTTTTAAGAATCCGCCCATCCATAAATTCTCTTCCACCGTCATGCCGGGGAAAATCGACTTGTCCTGCAAGATATACGCGATGCCGGCGCGCGCGAGTTTTTCATTCGGCGTTAACGCGGTGACATCGAGTCGCCGAGCACCGTCGCTACCGTCACCATCACCGTCGCCGATAAAAATTTCGCCGGAGAAGATGTTGTTGAAACCGAAGATGGCATGCAGCACCGTGGATTTGCCCGCGCCGTTGGGACCGATGAGGCAGAGCGATTGCGCGCGCGCCACGCGCAGGTTGATATGGTGCAGGATTTCCATGCGCCCGTAGCCGGCGCGCAGGTTGACCAGCGACACGAACGGTTTGTTGCCGGCCAATGCATCGAGTTTGGCGACCGGAATGTCTTCGGCGATGGCCGCGGCCTGGCGCGCCACTTGCTCGACCGACAGCACACCGTCGACGCCGCCGGCCGCATAGCCGCGGGTTTTCTTGTCGGCGACGGGGGCGGCGGCGCCGCCGGGGTTTTCGCGCGCGAGATGGTTGCCGTTGTCGACGGTGTTCATGTCAATGCGCGCCGAGATACGCGTCGATAACCAACTGGTCGTTTTGGATTTCGTCCGGCGTGCCGGCCGCGAGCATTTCACCGTGCGCGAGGCAGTAGATTTTTTCCGCCATGTTCATAATCACGCGCATGTTGTGCTCGATGATGAACAAGGTAATGCCGAACTCGCTGTTGGCGCGTTTCAGACGGTCGATGAGACCGTTGATTAAGGTCGGGTTGATGCCGGCGGTCGGTTCGTCCAGCAGCAAACCGGCCGGCTCGTTCATCAACGCCATCGCAAACTCCAGCAACTTCTGCTGGCCGAACGACAAATCGCCGGAGCGCAGAAAACGTTTTTCATACAAGCCGACAAACTCCAGCAGATGGTCGGCGCGCTCGTATTCCTCGCGACTGTTGCGGCTGAATGAATCCCACATGCGCATTTTGCGGTGCGGCAGCGAGATGAGCATGTTCTCGACGCCGTTCATCGCGCCGTAAATGCGCGTTTGCTGGAAGGTGCGCAGCAAGCCCATGCGCGCGATTTGTTGCACCGGCAACTTGGAGATTTCCTTGCCTTGAAAGCGAATCGAACCGGCGTCGATGGGGTGGTAGCCGACGATGGAATTGAACAGCGTGGTTTTGCCGGAGCCGTTCGGCCCGATGAGGCCGGTGATGCTGCCGCGCTCCACGGTCATACTGATGTCGTGGTTGGCGACCACGCCGCCGAAAGTTTTGGTGACGCCGTTGATGTCGAGAATGTGCATGATGATTTTCTCGACTACTCGGCGCGCGCGCTGTTGGCGCCGTCAACCGCGGTGACGGTGTCGGCGTTACCGGCCGCGCGTTGTTCGACGCGAATGCCGAACCATTCCGGCTTGCGGTGCATGAGATAACCCATCACGCCGTCTTGAAAATAAACCACGGTCACAACGATGAGCGCGCCGAGCGCGACCCACTGCCAGCCGAGGAGATAAGTCCAAGTCACTTCCTTGAAGAAGTGAAACAGCACCGCGCCGACGACCGGCCCCCACAGCGTGCCTTTGCCGCCGAGCAGCACGCACACCACCATGAATATGCCGAGGTTGATGGTTTGAAACGCGGTCTCCAGCGGCTCGAAGTGAATCAACTGAAACGCCGAGATGCCGCCGGCCACGCCGACAAAGAACGCGGCCATGGCCCAGGTGAACAGTTTGTACCGCAGCGTGTGCAAGCCCATCGCCTCGGCCTTCTCCTCGTCGTCGCGCACCGCGTTGATGGCGGCGCCGAAGCGCGTCTGATACAGCCACTTCAAGAACACGAACAACGCCAAACCGGTGGCCGCGAACAAAAAGTAAAAAACGATTTTGCCGGTGTCCAAGTCGCCGGGATACACCGGCAGCGCGATGCCTTGGCCGCCGCCGACCCAGTCCCAGTTGGACACCAACTCGCCCGCGGCAATCGCCACGCCGAGCGTGCCGATGGCGAAGTACGGTCCGCGCAAACCGAAAGTGATGTAGCCGATAACCAGCGCGCACAACGCGCAGAACACGCCGGCCGCGACGACGCCGACCGCCATGCCGGTGAAATATTGCGCGTCGGTGAATTTATACACGCCGCCGCCGAACGCGTTGGTGTATTCGCCGACATCGTAGACCATGCCGATGGTAACGACGGCCGCGACATACATGCCGATGCCGTAGAACGCGATGTTGCCGAGCGAGTTGTAACCCATCTGCCCGCCGGTCATGTCCCAGGTGAGCGCGACGATAATCATCAGCCACAGCGTCGCCAGTTGGGTGTTGAAGTCGGGGAACAAAAACGGCGCGGCGACGGTCGCCAGAAGACACGACCAGTGCAGCAGCGCGTGTTTGGAGAGGTTATTCATCGGCGTCGCCTCAGTTCCGCTGCGCGCTGAGCGCCCAGGCGCCGGCCGCGAACAGGGCGGTACCGCCGCCGCGTTCCACCCATCGGCGCGCGTTGTTTTTTTCCAAGACGCTTTTCATGCCGGCCGAGAACAGCGCATACATCAGCGCGCTGAGCGCGCCGAGGAGAACAAAAGTGGCGGCCAAGATGAACAGTTGCAGCGGCGCGCCGGCCTCGGGGTTGACGAACTGCGGCAAGAACGCGATGAAGAAAATGATGCCTTTGGGGTTGAAGGTGGTGACCACAAACGCATGCATAAACGGTTTGGAAGATGCTGCCGCAGTGGATGCGCTCGCCGGCGCGTCGATGGCTTTGCCGAGCGCGCCGCCGCTCTTGCGCAACGAGTCGCGCCACATCATCACGCCGAGATAGATGAGATAACCGGCGCCGGCCCATTTGAGTACGGTGAACAGCGCCGCCGAGGTCGCCAGCAGCGCGCCCAACCCGGCGATGGACAGCGCCAAGCCGAGAATATCGCCGCAGGTCACGCCGAGCACCAGCGGCAGCGTCGCCGGCCGGCCATGCGCGAGCGATTGCGCCGACACCGCCAAGATGGTCGGGCCCGGAATCACCACGATGACGGCCACCGTGAAAGCGTACGCCAGATAAACTTCGATGGTCACCGGACTATCTCAAACTCTGGCGCACATGTCCGGCGCGCATGCCGGTCATGTCCCAGGTCAGCGCAACGATAATCATCAGCCGCAGCGTGGCCAGTTGCGCGTTGAAGTTGGGCAGCGCAAACGGCGCAATGAAGATGGCCGCGAGTAAGGCGGGATGCAGGAACTTGTCGCATGTTTTGGTCAGCATGGGGTTTTCCGGGAGTCGGTGAAGCGCAGATGTCAAACGATGCGACTCTTCATACGATTGATTGTGTTCATGCACAAATCGTACAGTTTTCCGTAAATCGCACCGTCGCCGGATTCGTGGCGTTCCTTGAAGTGAGCCGACAACAACGCCGGCGTTTTGCCTTCAGGGAATAGCACGCATAGTAAGTCGTCCAAATCGGGGTTGTCAAGCAGTTTCCGGTATTCCACCGGTTGCAGCGCTTTCAGTTCATCGAGACTCGCCGCCGGGTCTTTGTCAAAATTTATCTCCGGCAACTCCGGGATGGTGCTTTTCCATTCGAGCAGATGCGCCAGTATTTCATCCCACGCATGCGGTTTGCCGATGCCGGCGAAAAATTCTGCTCCATATGAAAGATGCAAACTCACGCCATAATCGCGCGACAAGCGCTCGATTTCCGGCGTGTAAAAGCGCTTGTTTTTCATAAAACTCGCGTCGATGAAGTAAAAGAATCCGCGTATATCGGCGCCCGCGTATTTTTGGCAAATCGCGGCCGTCTTCCTTTCGAAGTTCTCGATTTGCCCTCTTTTCTTTGTCGAGTCGTGGTCGTCTCTGATTTTTTGCTCGACAAAAAACACGGTGTTCTGGTCGGCGAACATCTGGTCGACTTCCAACCGTTCGCCGTCGCTCGCCGAGAATTTGTTGTCCAGAACGGAAAAGCCGGATTCCTTCAGGTATTCATGAATCAAAATCTCAAACGCATCGCCGAATCGAATTTCATGCGACTGTAGCAAATTCTGGATGATTTTGGATTGCGGTTTGGTGGGGCGAAACAAGCCGACATATCGCTCCGGATATGTGGCGATTTTCTTAATCAGGTCCGGTTTTGATTTCTCAAAAATGTACCGGTTAAATATCCGCTCAAACTTATCGTATTCCATTTTGCGCGCGATAATTTTGTCGGAGGTTGTCGATGAGTTTTCTTTCCTCGCCGTCTTCATAATACCAATACATCCAGCCGTTGCAGTTGTCCGCGCCTTTCATGGTGGCGGCGATTTTGTGGATGGAGCCGGTCCCGGCATCGGACTGCACCGTGCCGTCTTTCAGCACCGTGGCCGTGTGTTTTCCGTTTTTGCTGTAAATAGCCTGGCTTTCCCGTATGTAATCGGCTTTCACCAATTGCGCCATGCTAATCCGGCGCGCGCTTTTCTTTTGCGGTTCCGCAATCCTTAAATGTCCGAATAAATTCGAATCGATTGCGGCGATTCGTTTTTCCGCCACTTTTACATACTTGCGTTCCTTTTCTATTCCGATGCTTTTTCGGTTTAATTTCTTCGCCACCGCGCAGGTGGTGCCGCTGCCCAAAAACGGGTCCAAAACCACATCCCCCTCGCTGCTGCTGGATAAAATGATTCGCTTCAACAACTCTTCCGGCTTCTGGGTGGAATGCGCCTTTTTGCCGGTTTCGTCTTTGATGCGTTCGTTGCCGGTGCACAGCGGGATTTGCCAGACCGAGGTCATCTGCTTGCCGCCGTTCAACTGCTTCATCGTCTGATGATTGAAGGTGTACTTTTTTTGGTCTTGCGACTTCTTCGCCCAAATCAGCGTCTCCGTGGCGTTGGTGAATCGAACGCCGCGGAAGTTCGGCATCGGGTTGGTTTTATGCCACTGCACATCGTTGAGAATCCAAAACCCCAGATTCAGCATGACCGCGCCGACGCGAAAGATGTTGTGATACGAGCCGATAACCCAAAGCGTGGCGGTGTCGGTCATCACGCGGCGGCATGCGGAAAGCCACCGCTCCGTAAAGCGGTCGTACTCCGCGAACGACGCGAACTGGTCCCACTCATCATCAACGCCGTCCACCTTGGTCTGGTTTGGGCGATAAAGTTGTTGTTTCAGTTGCAAGTTATACGGCGGGTCGGCGAACACCAAGTCCACCGAGCGCGCCGGCAACGCCTGCAACGCTTCGATGCAGTCGCCGTGATAAATCGTGCAGTCTTTATCGACCGCATCGCTTTCGCAGAGTTTCATTGTGGCGTTGGCGTTCATGGCGATTCAAATCACCGCAAACTCTGCCGCACACGTCGCTGTTGAATCAGACGGAACAACAGCACCACCAGTAGCAGCAGCACCGCCACCGCTTGCTGGTAGCCGATGCCGAAGATGTGCGCGCCGTATTGTTCCAGCGCGCCGATGCCGAGGCCGGCGGCGATGACGCACGGCAGGTTGCCGAGGCCGGCCGCGGTGACGATGACGAACGCGCGAATCGAATACGAGATACCGTAGAACGGTTGAATCAGCCACACCATGACGATGATGGCGCCGGCCGCGCCGCAAATCGCGGCGTTCAACGAGAAGGTGAAGGCGTAAACCTTTTCGGTGTCGATGCCGAGTACGCGCGCGGCGCGGGCGTCCTGCGCGGTGGCGCGCACCGCCTGGCCCATGCGGCTCCATTTCATAAACACCACCACGCCCGCGGCCAGCCCCACCGCCAGCAGCACGCCGATTAACTTTGCAATCGGCACATCGACGAAGCCGTCCATGAAATACAGCGTGTCGTATTGCAGTTGAATGCTCTGGGTGTCGGAGCCGAACAACAGGTTGAGGATTTGCGCGAGCATAATCGCCAAGCCGAAAGTCGCCAGCAGCGAGGTGAACAAGTCGCGCTCGATGACGCGCGAAATCACCAACTTATACGACACATAGCCGATGACCCACATCACGCAAAACGCGACCGGCACGCCAAGCAGCGGCGGCAATCCCAGCCCGGCCAACCACCACGCGACATAGCCGCCGAACATGACGAAGTCGCCTTGCGCCAGGTTTTTGACATTCATCACGCCCCACACCAGCGCCAGGCCGTACGCCGACAGCGCGAACAGCGAGCCAATCATCAAGCCGTCAACGATGATTTTGACATTGATGACCGGGAACTCGAACAGGAGCGATAAGTTGCCGAGGATTTGTTGCATGGGTTGTCAGTGCGGGTGTTTGAGTTTGCAATTCCTGACCAACGAAAATTAAAGACGCTGGATTCCGTATCGGTGAGGAATATAGTCGCTACGCTTCCTTATTCCTCTACC
>JAPPPS010000094.1 GCA_028817405.1 Gammaproteobacteria bacterium | reverse complement strand
CGGTGAGGAATATAGTCGCTACGCTTCCTTATTCCTCTACCGCACGGAATGACGCCCCCCTCGCGCCGCGCAAAAGTACCGACGCGAAACGCCGTCAATCAAGTACCGGCGCTCACCACCGTCAATCATCCGGCAAATAATCAAACGCCCATGCGTTGTAACTCCCCTTTCCGCGGTACCATCGAGAGACCTCGCCGGGGGAGTCGCCGTCCCAGCGCGGGGGCGCGCCATAGCGGTGGGCTTGCAGGATTTTGCGGCGGCGGTTTTGGCTGGTGACGATGGCGCGCGTCAACTGCGCCGAATCCCATCGCGCTTGCGCTTCTTCTTCCAGTTCGGCGACGGTGCCGGCGTGGGCCGGAGCGGCGACCAAGTTGTTTGTCTCATGCGGGTCGGCGGATAAATCAAACAGCAACTTGGGGTCGGCGGTTGAGGTGATGTATTTCCAGCGGCCGCGCCGCAGCATGAAGATGGGCGCGAGCGCGGCCTCGGCCAGGTATTCGGCGTATACCGTGCGCGCCGGCGGCGCATCACCGTCGCGCGTTAATAACGGAATCAAATCGCCGCCGGCCAGCGACTCGACATCATCATGCCGGCCGCCGGCGAGGCCGCAAAAGGTCGGCAGCAAGTCCACCAGCGACACCAATTCCGAGATGCGCTTTGGCGCAAACCGCGGCGCCGCAATCAACAACGGCACGCGCAACGCCGGCTCATAAAAATGTTTCTTAAACCACATGCCGCGCTCGCCCAACATGTCGCCATGGTCGGCGGTGAAAATAACCGCGGTATCGCCGCGCATGCCGGTGGCGTTTAACGCATCGAGAACGCGGCCGATTAACGCGTCGACATAACTCACCGAACCATAATACGCGCGGCGGGCGCGCTGAATCTGCGCCGCGGTAAACGCATAATCCAACATGCCGAAATCCTTCAGCAACCGCAACGCATGCGCATCGTGCTGTTCGGCCGGCAACGCGCGCACCGTCGGCGGCGGAATATCCACGCCGTCATACATGTCCCAATACTCGCGCAAACAAAGATACGGTTCATGCGGATGCGTGAAAGAAACCTGCAAGAAGAACGGCCGCGAATCGTCGCTGGCGGCGCGCGCGATGTCGTAAAGATGCTGCACCGCTTTAGCCGCGACTTCTTCGTCGTAGTCGATTTGTACGCTGCGCGCGCATGGGCCCGCGACCGTCACCGAACTTGCATCGTTGGTGTCGCGCGCGCCTTCGTCGCCCCAGCGCGGCACCCAACTGAAATCGGCCGGGTAAATCTCCGCGGTGAGGCGCTGCTCGAATCCATGATGCTGGTCCGGCCCAATGAAATGCATCTTGCCGGCCAGCGCGGTTTGATAACCTAACGCGCGCAAGTAATGCGCGTAAGTCGGCACCGAGGCCGGCAGTTCGGCCGCGTTGTCAAACGCGCCGATGATCGAGCAGAGTTGACCGCTGGCCATGGAAAACCGCGACGGCGCGCACAACGGAAAGTTGCAATACGCGTTCTCAAACACCGCGCCGGCCGATGCCAGTTGAGCGAGATGCGGCGTGCGACTGAACGAATTGCCGTACGCGGACAACGCGGACGCGCTCATCTGGTCGACTTGGATAAACAGCATGTTGGGCGGGCGCATGGCGGGCCTCCGCTTGAATTCGGGAACGAAGTTTGGGTAGGATAGCGGCGTAGGATAGCAGAGGCCGCGCCGCCCTTGCCGCCGTTCGTTTTCGCGCTCGTTTTCGCGCTCGTTTTCGCGTTTGTTGTTGGTTTTGCTTGGCGCGCGGCCGCTGATTTTGTTCAAGACCATCGATACTATCGAATCATCGGGGAGTTGTGCGTGGAGTGGAATTTCTGGGCGGTGCTGTCGGATTTTGACCTGCTGTTGTTGGGCTTGGTCAACACGCTGAAAGTCACCGCGCTCGCCTTAACCTTCGGCGTGCCGCTGGGCTTGTGCCTCGCGGTGCTGCGGTTGTCGACGCTGCGCCCGGCGTCGGCGGTGGCGGCGTTCATCATCGAGTTTTTCCGCACCACGCCGCCGCTGGTGCAACTGTTTTGGTTCTTCTTTGCGCTGCCGATTCTCATCGATGTGCGCATGACGCCGTTCATCGCCTCCATCGTCACCTTCTCGATTCAATCGTCGGCGTTCTTCGCCGAGATTTTCCGCGGCGGCATTCAGTCCATCGACAAAGGCCAGTGGGAAGGCGGCAAAGCGATGGGCATGACCTACGCGCAATCCATGCGCCGCATCATTTTGCCGCAAGCGGTCAGGCGCATGATTCCGGCGTTTATGGAACGCGCCATCGAACTGCTGAAAACCACCACCTTGGTCTCCACCGTGGCGTATACCGACTTGATGTTTCAAGCCAACGACTTGGCGCAGAAAACTTTTCGGCCGCTGGAAGTGTATACGGTGGTCGCGCTGATGTATTTCGTTTTGATTTTTGTTCTCAGCCAGTTGTCGATTCGCGTTGAGCACCGACTCGCCAAGTCCGGCGACAGTACGCTGCGATGAATCACGCTTGGGATTTCGCCGCCATCCTCGCCAACTGGCAGGTGCTGTGGGTCGGCTTGCAAGGCACGCTCACCGTATTCGCCGCCACGGTCACGCTTGGACTCGGCGGCGGGTTGTTGGTCGGCGTCTGCCGGTATGCGAAAATGCCGCTGCTGCGCCTGCCGTCCATGGCGTTCGTGGAAGTGTTTCGCAACACCCCGGTGCTGGTGCAAATCATCTGGTTTTATTACGCGTTTCCGATTCTCACCGGCGTCGAAGTCAATCCGTTTTTGGCTGCGACGCTCGGCATCTCGCTCAACACCATGGCGTTCTCCGCAGAGATTTACCGCGCCGGCATTCAGTCCATCGAACCCGGCCAGTGGGAAGCCGGCAAAGCCCTTGGCATGGCGTACCAACAAACGCTGCGCCGCATCATTTTGCCGGTCGCGCTCAAGCGCGTACTGCCGGCCCTGACCAACCGCGGCATCGAAGTGTTTAAGATGTCCACGCTGGCTTCGGTGGTGGCGTATATCGAGACGCTGAACCAAGCGAAGTTAATCGCCGACCTCAACTTCAACCCGATTGAAAGTTACACGACCGTGGCGTTGATTTTCTTCGTGGTGCTGTATCCGGTGGTGCAAGGCACTTATATTTTGGAGCGCATGCTGCGCAAGAGCGAATAGCATGAACGACATGCTGCGCATCGACAATCTGCACAAGCGTTTCGGCGACTTGACCGTCCTGGCCGGCATCGACATGCGCGTGGCCGCCGGCGAGACCGTGGTGCTGCTCGGCTCCAGCGGCTGCGGCAAAAGCACGCTGCTGAGATGCATCAACTTCATGGAAACGCCGAGCGCCGGCCGCATTTACCTGCACGGCCGGTTGGTCGGCGAACAACGCAACGGCGGCATGCGCTACCGTGAGCGCGAACTATGCAAACTGCGCACCCGCATCGGCATGGTGTTTCAGCACTTCAATCTGTTCCCGCACATGACGGTGCTGCAGAACATCATGGAGGGCCAGGTGACGGTGCTGAAACGCGGCGCGTCGGAAGCGGCGAACAAAGCGCGCGAGCAGTTGGCGCGAGTCGGTTTGTCGGACAAAGCGAGTGAATATCCGGCGCGGCTGTCCGGCGGCCAGAAGCAGCGGGTCGCGATTGCGCGCGCCTTGGCCATGGACCCGGATATTATGCTGTTCGACGAAGTCACTTCGGCGCTGGACCCCGAACTGGTCGGCGAGGTGCTGAAAACCATGCGCCAGTTGACCGAAGAAGGCATGACCATGGTGGTGGTGACGCATGAGTTGGGTTTCGCTTATCATGTCGCCAACCGTGTTTTATTCCTTGACCAGGGGGTTATCCTGGAACAAGGCGAACCGCAGCAAGTGCTGAAGCAACCCGCCACGCAACGCATGCGCGAGTTTCTCGACGGGCATTCGCTGTTTAAACTTCCCGACTAACGGGCAACCGCAATCATGAGGAAACTGTCATGAATAAAACTTTCGCACACGCCGGCGCCGTTATCGGCGTCGCCATCGCCATCACCGTCGCCGCGCTGCTGAGCGTCACTGCACCGGCCGCGCAGGCGCAGTCGCCGTCGCCGTCAACTTGGGAGACCATTCAGTCGACCGGCAAACTGCGCATGGGCGTCACCCAAGCGCCGCCGTGGTATTCCAAAAACCCGGCCACCGGGCAATGGGAAAGCGGCCTCATCGTCTCCATCGGCCAGGCCATGGCCAACGACTTGGATGTCGAACTGGAAATGGTCGAGGTCACTTGGGCGACCGCCATCGCGGCCCTGCAAGCCAACAAAATCGACATGATGTTTCTCGATGCAACGCCGTCGCGCGCGCGGGTGGTGGATTATCCGTTCCAGCCGCTGCTGTATATTTCGCTGGCGGTGCTGGCGCGCGACGACTTGGCGGCGGAATCGTGGGAGGACTTGAATCAAGACGGCGTGCGCGTGGCGGTGCCGCAGGCCACCAGCATGGATGCGTTCTTAACGCGCACCATTCCCAACGCCGACATTCAGCGTTTCCCCGACAACGGCGCGGCGCTGGCGGCGTTTCAATCCGGGCGCGTGGATGCGGTGTCGTTGTTTCATCCGCCGCTGCTGGCGGCGCGCAAAAAGTTCGGCGCCGGCAAGTTGGTGATTCCCACGCCGGCGTTCTCGTCGCCGTCTTCCATCGCGGTGCGGCGCGAGGCCGACAAAACTTTTCGCGACTGGGTGAGTCACGCGATTTTTTATTACTATGAAACCGGCCGCACACAAAAATGGTATGAAGCGTTTCTCACCGAGTTCGGTCTCGACCCGAAAGCGTCGCCGGTGATTCAGCGCGAACTGTTGTTCAACAAATAAATAAACGACGGTGTCACACCAGCGGCGGCGCGTTGTCGCGTTTGAGAACGCGCCGCCGTGTTTTCTTTTCTTTTCATTTCATTGCGTCTCAATTCGCGTTTGCGATTGCCACGCCGCTGAACCCGCGGTTAAACCCGCAGTTAAACCATGAACATCACCACCCACGACGCCGCGGATGACGCGCGCAACCGCGACATCGTTGTGTATGTCAACGGCGAGTTGCTGCCCCGCGACCGCGCGTTGGTGTCGGTCTACGACAGCGGATTTATGTTGGGCGATGGCGTGTGGGAAGGCTTGCGTTTATACCGCGGGCGCATCGCGTTTTTGGATTTGCATCTGGAGCGTTTATTCGAAGCGGCGAAATACTTGGCGCTCGACATCGGCAAAACGCGCGCGCAGTTAACCGATGCCATCGAACAAACATTGGCCGCGAACGCCATGCATGACGATGTGCATATCCGATTGATGGTCACGCGCGGCGTCAAGCGCCGGCCGTTTCAGCATCCGCAGTTGAGCGACCGCGGCGCGACCATCGTCATCATCGCCGAGCATTCCAAAGCGAGCGAACAAGTCAAGCGCGGCATCCGTTTGCACACCGTACCGCAGCACCGCGGCCTGCCGCTGACCCAAGACGCGAAAATCAATTCGCATTCCAAACTCAACTGCATCATCGCGCTCAACCACGCGCTGCAAGCCGGCGCCGATGAAGCGTTGATGCTGGACCCGTTCGGCTTCGTCAACACCACCAACGCCTGCAACTTTTTTATCGCGCGCGGCGGCGCAGTCTGGACTTCCACCGGCGACTACTGCTTGAACGGCATCACCCGGCGCAAGGTCATCGAACTCTGCCGCGACAACGCCATCCCGGTGTTTGAGCGCAACTTTTCCTTGGTCGATTGCTACGGCGCGGATGAAGCGTTTTTAACCGGCACCTTCGGCGCGCAAACCCCGGTCACAACAATCGACGGCCGCGTCATCGGCGACGGCAAACCGGGGCCATTGTTGCACCGCATCCGCGCATTGTATCACGCTCTCATCGCCGGCGATGGCGCCGGCGCCGGCGATGAAAGTTAACCCCCGGCGAGTCGCCGCCGGTTCAACCGTCAAACGCGTCAATCGCTTTCAGCAACGAATCGCCTAACGACGCCGGCGAGTCGGCGACCACGATGCCGGCGCGTTGGAAGGCTTCGATTTTATCCGCGGCCGCGCCGGCGCCGCCGGCGACGATGGCCCCCGCGTGGCCCATGCGCCGGCCCGGCGGCGCGGTCAGGCCCGCGATGAATCCGCAGGCCGGTTTCTTAACTGGACTGCGGCGCAAAAATTCCGCCGCTTCCTCCTCGGCGCTGCCGCCGATTTCGCCAATGATGACCATGGATTCGGTCTGCGCGTCGGCGAGGAACAACGCCAAGCAGTCGATGAAATCGGTGCCGTTGACCGGGTCGCCGCCGATGCCGATGCAGGTGCTTTGGCCCAAGCCGGCGGCGGTGGTCTGCGCCACCGCTTCGTATGTCAGGGTGCCGGAGCGCGAGACGATGCCGGCGCTGCCTGGGCGGTGGATGTGGCCCGGCATGATGCCGATTTTGCATGCGCCGGGGGTGATGATGCCGGGGCAGTTCGGCCCGATGAGACGGGTCGGCGCATGCGCCAACGCGCGCTTGACCGCCACCATGTCCAGCGCCGGCACGCCCTCGGTGATGCACACCACCAGCGGGATTTCGGCATCGATGGCCTCGAGAATGGCGTCCGCGGCGAACGCCGGCGGCACATAAATCACCGAGGCGTCGGCGCCGGTGGCTTCGCGCGCTTCCGCCACGGTGTCGAACACCGGCAAGTCCAAGTGCGTCATGCCGCCCTTGCCGGGGGTCACGCCGCCGACCAGTTGCGTGCCGTATTCCAGCGCCTGTTCGCTGTGGAAGGTGGCGGTGGCGCCGGTGAAACCCTGGCAAATCACGCGGGTGTTTTTGTCGATAAGGACCGCCATCAGGCCGCGCCCCCGCTCGCCGGCGCCGGCAACGCATCCACCGCGGCCACGGCCTTGTGCGCCGCCTCCGACAAGTTCTGCGCGAACTCGAGCGGCAAGCCGGAGTCGTCGAGAATCGCCCGTCCCCGCTCGACATTGGTGCCTTCCAAGCGCACCACCAGCGGCACGCCCAACTGCACTTCGCACGCCGCCGCGACGATGCCTTCGGCGATGACATCGCATTTCATGATGCCGCCGAAGATGTTGACCAAGATGCCTTTCACATTGGCGTCCGATAAGATGATTTTGAACGCCGCGGTCACGCGCTCGACGCTGGCGCCGCCGCCGACATCGAGGAAGTTGGCGGGCGCGCCGCCGCATAACTTGATGATATCCATGGTCGCCATCGCCAGGCCCGCGCCGTTCACCATGCAGCCGATGTCGCCGTCCAACTTGATGTAGTTGAGTCCCTGCTCCGCGGCATCGGCCTCGGCTACGTCTTCCTCGTCGCGGTCGCGCAACGCCGCGACTTTTTCCTGCCGAAACAACGCGTTGGAGTCGAAATTCATCTTCGCGTCCAGCGCCAATAATTCGCCGGACTTGGTCACCACCAGCGGATTGATTTCGACCAAACTCGCGTCCAATTCGGTGAACGCGCGGTAGATGCCGCGCAACAAATCCACCGCCGCGCGCACCTGGCCGCCGCTTAACCTCAAGCCGAACGCCAGTCGCCGGGCGTGAAACGCTTGCAAGCCGGTGACCGGGTCGACCGTCACTTGCATGATTTTTTCCGGCGATTCGGCCGCCACCTGCTCGATGTCCATGCCGCCGGCGGTGGAGGCGATGAGCGCGATTCGGCCGCTGGCGCGGTCAATCAGCGCGCCCAAATACAATTCGCGCGCGATGTCGCAGCCGTCCTCGATATACAAGCGGCGGACGATTTTGCCCTGCGGCCCGGTCTGGTGCGTGACCAATCGCATGCCGAGGATATCGGCGGCCGCGGCCTCCACCTTGTCCAACGAATCCGCGACCACCACGCCGCCGCCCTTGCCGCGCCCGCCGGCGTGAATCTGCGCCTTGACCACCCACACCGGCCCGCCCAATTCTTCGGCCGCGGCGCGAGATTCCGCGACGCTGAACGCCGGCCGGCCGGCCGGCACTTGGACGCCGAATCCGGCAAGCAATTCTTTGGCTTGATATTCGTGGATGTTCATCGCGTGATTTTTGGCGGCGCTCGCCATTTTCCGGCGATTTTCGCGCCCATTCCGCACCGTTGCCGCGCGGCGATGCGCAAACGGTGTGCTTGGCGGCGAAATCGCGTCGGCGGTAAAATAACCGCAATCATGCCAAAGCGCAACACCAAACCGGATGCGGCGGATGCCGCGGATGCCGCGGCCGGCAACCTCGACCTGCCGCTCGGCGAAATCGTCGCGGACTGGACGCCACCGCCGCGGCCGGCGCGCCGGGCGATGCGCGGAACCTACTGCATCGTCGAGCCGCTCAGCATCGAAAAACACAGCGCCGATTTATTCGCCGCCAACCGCCGCGACCGTGAAAACCGCATCTGGGTATATCTGCCGTACGGCCCATTCGACACATTGGACGCCTACCAGCAATGGCTCGCCGACAGTTGCTTAAGCGACGACCCGCTATTCTTCAGCATCATCGACCGGCGCACCGGCTGCGCCGCCGGTGTCGCCAGTTATTTGCGCATCGACCCCGCGGCCGGCGCCATCGAAGTCGGCCACATCAATTATGCGCCGGCGCTGCAGCGCACCGTCGCGGCCACCGAAGCGATGTTTTTAATGATGGAAAACGCCTTCGCGCTCGGCTACCGCCGCTACGAATGGAAATGCAACGCGCTGAACGCCAACTCGCGCGCCGCGGCCGCGCGCCTCGGCTTCACCTTCGAAGGCGTGTTCCGCCAGGCCACCGTCTCCAAATCCCGCAACCGCGACACCGCCTGGTACGCCGTCATCGACAAACAATGGCCGCCCCTGCGCGCCGCCTTCCAAACCTGGCTGTCAGCCGAAAACTTCACCCCCACCGGCGCACAAAAAAAATCCCTGTCGACATTAACCGCAACCGCATTAACCCCGCCCCCGACGCAAAGGTGACGGCCGGGCGCGGGGTTATTCAGTTATGAGTGCGACTGGGGTGTCTAAGAGTTGCTCCAGTTTTTGGCGGATGGATTGGGCCGCGGCGGGGGTTTTGAAGGGGCCGACGCGGACGCGGTAGAGGGGCGGATTTTTGTTGGCGAGGGTTGTGCCGGCGGTGGTTGATTCGGTGGGGGCGTGGGGTTTTATTGCGACTGGGTAGCCGGCGGATTCTAATCTTTCGCGCATGCGCATGGCGTTGGCGGGGGTGGTGTAGGCGCCGACTTGTAATAGATATTTTTGGGCGGCGCTGGCGGCCGAAACACCGTCATCGACCGAAACACCGTCATCGACCGTCGCCGCGGCCGCGGTGGTCACTTCACCGGCGGTGGTGGCCGAAGAAACGCCATCATCAACCGTCGCCGCGGCCGCACCGTCCGCCGGCATCAGCGCGCGCACTTCCACTCGTCCGGTGCCGCGCGCGGCGATGCCGAGTTTGTGGGCGGCGATGTAGGATAGGTCGATGATGCGGCCGTGCAGGAACGGGCCGCGGTCGTTGACCCGCACCACCACCGCGCGGCCGTTGTCGAGGTTGGTGACGCGCACGAAAGTCGGCAGCGGCAGCACCGGATGCGCGGCGGTCATCGCAAACATGTCGTACGGCTCGCCGCTGGAGGTGCGGCGGCCGTGGAATTTACTGCCATACCACGAGGCGTGGCCGCGCGCGACATAGCCGGCCGCGGTGGGCAGCGGCTGGTATCGCTTGCCGAGCGCGATGTATGGGCGGTTGCCGGTGGCGCTCAGCGGCTCCACGCGCGGTACCGCGTCGGCGACCGTGTCCGGGTCGACCGGCCAATGCGTTGGCGGGCGGTCGCCACCGTAGTAGCCGCCGCCGGTGCCGGTGACGGTGGTTTTCGACGGGGAGGCCGGCGACGGTGATGACAACGGCGGCGGCGCGGCGCAGCCGGCGACTAACGCCACAGTCGCCGCCACGGCCACGGTGATTCCGGTCCGGGCCGCCCTACTGCGCGGGCGCAAAAAACCGAAGCGAATCGCGCGCGCAAACCCCGGCATGCCCGGCTGCGCCAAGCCGAAGCGAATCGCGGGCGAAAATTCCAAGCGCAAAAACCCCATCATTCCGCCGCCCGCGCGCGCTCAATCCGCCGCGACAGTTCGGTCACCGCCATCGCGTAATTCACGCTGGGGTTGTACCGCGTGATGGCGTAGAAATTGTGAAAGCCGACCACATAGCGCGGCGCGTCCGCCTCTTGCAGTCGTAGCAGCGCCATTTTTTCGCCGCCGCCGGTCGCGTCGAATGCCACCCCGGCCGCCGCCAACTGCGCGGCGCTCCAATGCGGTTTGGCGCTTTTGCTGAGCAACTCGGCCGCGGCCGCGGGCAGCGCGCCGCCCTCGCCCCCGCCTCCACCCTCGACCGCGGCGAAAATTCCCTCCTCCCGCCGCCAGCCGTGCCGCGCCAAATAATTGCCGACCGAGCCGATGGCGTCCTCGACTTCGCGCACCAAATCGCGGCGGCCGTTGGCGTTGAAGTCGACCGCGTAGGCGCGGTAACTGGACGGCATGAACTGCGCGATGCCGATGGCGCCGGCGAATGAGCCCTTGACCGACTGCGGCGCGAACGCATCGGCGCGCGCGGTGTTGAGGAAGACGCGTAATTCCTTGCTGAAAAACGCGCTGCGACGGGGATATTCGGCCGCCAATGTGACCAGCGAATCCAGCACCCGCCGCCCGCCTAAGCGCGTGCCGTAGTGGGTCTCCACGCCGAGCAGCGCGACGATAATCGCGGCCGGCACGCCGTATGCCCGGGTCGCGCGGTTCAGCGTTGCGGTGTGCAAATTCCAGTACGCCACACCGTCGCGGATGCGCGCCTCGGTGATGAAAAGCGCGCGGTATTCATGCCACGGTTTGGATTCGTACGGCCGGCTAATCGCCTCGATGACGCTGCGGTCGATGGCCGCGGTTTCCAGTACCGCCGCCAACTCGGCGCGCGGATAAGCGTCCTCGCTGACCATCGTCTCGACCAATTCCAGCAGCGCCGGATAGTCGCGGTAATCCACGGCTTGGGCTGCGCCGCAACCTAAAGTAGACGCGAGGAGCAGCGCGCAACGCGTTGTTTTGTCGATAAATAGTTTCATTTTAATCCGTGGTCAGAGACGACTGCGCTGGCGGTGGATGCTCATGAGAATCCCCAGCGCAATCATCAAGGTGGCGATGGACGAGCCGCCGTGGCTCAGCAGCGGCAGCGGCACGCCGACCACCGGCAGGATGCCGACCGCCATGCCGATGTTGACGAATACGCTGACGAAAAAGGTGAGCGCCAAGCCGCCGGCAAGTAGGCGCGCGTAACTGTCGGCCGCGTAGTGGGCGATGACCAGCCCGCGCAAGCCGATGAAAAGATACAGCAATAGCAGCGCCAGCGCGCCGATGAAACCGAATTCCTCGGCGTAGGTGGCGAAGATGAAATCGGTGCTGCGCTCGGGGACGAAATCCAGTTGCGACTGGCTGCCGGCCAGCCAGCCTTTGCCGCCGACGCCGCCGGCCCCGACCGCGATAATCGACTGCACGATGTGGTAGCCGGCGCCGAGCGGGTCGGCCCACGGGTCCAACATGGTGAGAACGCGCTGCTGCTGGTAGTCGCGGAGGAGGAAATTCCACACCAGCGGCGCCGCCGCCGCCAGCAGCGTCGCCACCACGATGAGCATTTTCCAGGTGATGCCGGCCAGGAAAATCACCGCCATGCCGGCGATGGCGATGAGAATCGCGGTGCCGAGGTCCGGCTGCACCACCACCAACCCGGCCGGCAGCGCCACCACCGCCAGCGCGCACAACAGGGTGAATAACCGCGGCGGCAGCGGCAGGCGGGTCAGCGTCCAAGCCACGAACATCGGCACCGCCAACTTCATGATTTCCGACGGCTGAAACCGCACCACGCCGAGGTCCAGCCATCGTTGCGCGCCCTTGCCGATGATGCCGGCGCTCAGCACGATGACCAACAACGCCAAGCCGCCGCCGTACAACCACGGCGACCACCGCAGCAGCACCGGCGGCGGGATGTGCGCGAACACGAACAGCAGCGCCAGCGCGAACGCGATGCGCGTGCCTTGGCGCACCATGCAGCCGGGGTTTTCGCCGCCGGCGCTGTATTGCACCAGCAAACTCAGCGCGCACAGCATGATGATGGCGGTGAGAAGCGGCATGTCGACCGCGGGCCGGGCCTGGGCGGTGCTCATTGGGCGGCGGTGACGGTGGTGACGGTGGGGGTGACGGTGGTGACGGTGGCGACAGTCGCCGGGCGGCCGGTCGATGCCGAATCGGCCGAATCGGCCGAAGCGGCGGCCGCGGCCGCCGGCGCATCCGGCCCGCCGAACATGCCCAACTGTTGCAGTAGGTAGAAGTCCATTACCCGGCGCGCAATCGGCGCGGCGGTGCGACTGCCGGGGCCGCCGTGCTCCACCACCACCGCCACCGCGATTTTCGGCGCGTCGATGGGCGCGAAGCCGATGAACAGCGAGTGGTCGATGAAACGCCGCTCGACTTCCTCCTCGACATATTTCTCGTCTTGCGGAATGCTTTTGACCTGCGCGGTGCCGGTTTTGCCGGCCATTTGGTATTTTAATCCGCGGCGGATGCCGGCCGCGCTGCCGTTGCGGTCGTGCACCACGCCGCGCATGCCGTCAATTAAGTACTCGTAAAAGGCGCGGTTGCCGACTCGCCAACGCCCGGCCTCGAGCGGCGCCACAGGTTGCAGTTCGCGGTTGCGCGGGTCCTCGGTGGCGGTGAGAAACCGCGGCGCCACCCGCCGTCCGCGGTTGGCTAACGCGGCCGTGGCCGCCGCCAATTGCAACGGCGTGACCAACATGTAACCCTGGCCGATGCCGGTAATCACGGTCTCGCCGGGAAACCACGCCTGGCCGCGCGCGCGGTGCTTCCACGCCGGCGACGGCATCAAGCCGCTGGGCTCGCCGGGCAGGTCGACGCCGGTCACTTGCCCGAAGCCGAAACCGCTTAAGCCGCGGTGCAACGCGTCGATGCCGAGTCGCCGGGCGAGACGGTAGAAATAAATGTCGCACGATTGCACGATGGCGTCGCGGGCGTCGATGAGGCCGTGGCCGCCCTCTTTCCAGTCGCGGTAACGGTGCGCGCGGCCCGGCAGACGGAACCAGCCGGGGCAGTAGATTTGCCGGTTGGGGTCGACGCCGTGCTGCAGGCCGGTCAGCAGCACGAAGCCTTTCACCGTCGAGCCGGGCGCGTACCGGCCGTACAACGCGCGGTTCAACAGCGGCCGCTGCGGCGAATCCAGCAGGTGTTGGTAGTCGGCGCGACTGATGCCGTTGACGAACGGATTGGGGTCGTAGTTCGGCTCGCTGGCGAACGCGAGAATGTCGCCGGTTGCCGGTTCGATGGCGACTATCGCGCCCTGCCAGCCGCGCAACGCTTCCACGCTGACGCGCTGCAATTCGATGTCGAGGCCGAGGTGTACGGTCAGGCCGGTGGCCGGCGCGTCGCGGCCCAGGCTGCGCACCACCTTGCCGTGCGCGTTGGTCTCGACGCGCTCCAAGCCGGGTCCGCCGCGCAGCAGGTTTTCGTATTGCGCCTCCAAGCCGGCGCGGCCGAGATATTCCAAACCGCGGTACGCGCGCGGCTCGATGCGCCGCAAATCGTCGGCGGTGATGCGCCCGACATAGCCGATGAGATGCGCGGCCACGCCGGCGTGCGGGTAGTGCCGCTGCAGGCGCGCTTGCAGTTCCAAGCCCGGCATGCGGTGCTGGTGCACGGCGATGCGCGCGGCCTCCAGTTCGTTCAAATCGGTGCGCAAGGTTTGCCGCTCAAACGACGGCCGCCGCGCCAGCAGCGAGCGAAAACGCCCCACCGATTCCGTTTCCAATTCAATCAGTTGCCCGACTTGGTTCAATAACTGGTCGATGTCGTCGACTTGGTCCGGCAGGATTTCGAGGTTGTAGACGCGGCGGTTCTCGGCCACGATGCGGCCGTTGCGGTCGTGAATCAGGCCGCGCACCGGCGCAATCGGCACGAAGTCGATGCGGTTGTTCTGCGCCAGGGTGGAAAACCGCTGGTGCGAGGCGATTTGCAGATACGCCAGCCGCGCCACCAACACCGCCGCCAGCAGCAGCACGCCGCCGCCGGCCAGCGCCAGCCGCCCGCGCACGATGCGGCGGTCGCGCACCTTGTTGCTGACCGGAATCATGCGCGCACCAAGCCGCTGCGCTGGCGCAATTTGCGCATCACGGTGTATGCCACCGGCCACAGCAGCGCCGTCACCACCGCGCTCTGCCAGTAGCACAGGCGGACTTCCACGCCGCTTGCGACATGATGCACCCACACCACGATGCCGATGTCCAGCGCCGCCACCACCGCCACCACCGCGCACTGCTGCCACAGCGGGCGCAGGCGCAAACGCGGGCGCGCCACCGCCGCCACCAACGCCTTGCCGAGCGCGTGCTGGCCGAGCAGCGTGTATTGCAGCAGGTCCAGCATGAGGCCCATCAGCCAGCCGCTGCCGATGCCGACCCACTGCGGCGTCGCCAAGCACCAATAAAACAACGCCAGGGTCACCCAGTCCGGGCGGGCGAACGCCAGCCAGCCGGGATACGGCAGGACATTCAGGAACAACGCCAAAATCAGCGTCGCGGGGATGATGAACCAGCGGCGGTCGCGGTTTTTCATTGGGCGGGGGTTTCGGTGGGGACGGGGGTTTTGGTGGGGATGGCGGTTTCGGCCGCCGCGGCCGCGGAATTCGCGGGGACGGCCGGCGATTTTGTCGCGGGGACGGTCGGCGGCGATTTTGTCGCGGGAGCGGTGGATTCGGATGGCGGAGCCGGCGCATCCACCGCCAACAGCAGCACATGCTCGGCGGAGCGAATGTCGGCGAACGGTGTGGCGCGCACCGCGAGGAATTCCGCGGTGTTGTCGGTGACGATTTCGCTCACCCGCGCCACTTTGTAGCCGGGCGGGAAGTTGCCGCCGAGCCCGGAGGTGACCAACACATCGCCGTTTTTGATGTCGGTCTGCGCCGACAAAAACGGCAATTCCAAACGCCCCAACACGCCCAAACCGCGGGCGATGGCGCGCCGGCCGTTGCGCTGAATCTGCACCGGAATCGCGTGCCCCGGGTCGGTCAGCAAAGTGACCACGCTGCGCCCGACGCCGGCCGCCGACACCTGGCCCAACACCCCCTCCGGCAAAATCACCGCCTGGCCCAGATGAACGCCGGCCTCGACGCCGCGGTTCAGACCGACACGGTGGGTGAATGGCGCGAGGCCCAAATCCACGATTTCCGCGAACTGCACGCGCTCGCCGGGCCGGCGCGGCGCCGCCAACAACTCCGACAGGCGGCGGTTCTCGGCCTGCAGCGCATCAAAACGCTGCAGGCGCGCTTCCAACACCGCCTGCTTCGCCAGCAGCGCCGAGTATTTTTCATACAACGCCTCGCCGCTCTCGCGCCCCGCCCACCAGTCGCGGCTCGCGCCCGGCAGGCTGATGAGACCGTGGAACGGCAAATTGAGCACCGAGCCGACCGCGCGCGCGCCGGCAAGTAGGCGGCTGTTGTAGTCGACCAACATCAACGCCAGCGACAACACCGCCAACAACAGCAGGCGGTACAGCGGGGTGACCGGGGAGACCATGCGGGGGGCGACGGTGGGGGCGGGGGCGACGGTGGGGGCGGGGGCGACGGTGCGGGGGCTACGGTGGCGACGGCGAAATTAGCGCGGCGGCGGGGGGCGCGCGACGCTCAGCAGCGCGGCCGCACCGCGCAACCGGCGCGGCGCTGCGCGGCCGGCCCGCGGTTATGACTCGTACGCAAAAATGTCGCCCAGCACATCCATTTCCTCCAGCGCCCGGCCGCAGCCTTTGGCGACGCAGGTCAGCGGGTCCTCGGCCACCACCACCGGCAGGCCGGTGTCCTGCATCAGGCGGCGGTCGATGTCGCGCAGCAGCGCGCCGCCGCCGGCGATGACCATACCCTTCTCGCCGATGTCGGCGCTCAATTCCGGCGGGGTTTTTTCCAGCACCAAGCGGATGGCGTGCACGATGCGGCGCAATGAATCGTCGATGGCGGCATGCGCATCGTCGCTGGAGACCACCAGCGACCGCGACATGCCCTCGGCCATGTCCCGGCCTTTAATTTCGGTTTCCAGATGCTCGGATTCGGCCCAAGCGGTGGCCACGGTTTTCTTCACCCGCTCGGCCGTGGCCTCGCCAATCAGCACACCGTGGCGCTGGCGCACATAGTTGATGATGGCTTCGTCGAAGGCGTTGCCGGCGATGCGCAGCGAATGCGATTGCACCACGCCGCCCAGCGACATAATGCCGACTTCGGTGGTGCCGCCGCCGATGTCCACGACCATCGACGCGGTCGGCTCGGCGACCGGCAGGTTGGCGCCAATCGCCACCGCCATCGGCTCCTCAATTAAGTACACCTCGCGCGCCCCGGCGCTGGCCGCCGACTCGCGAATCGCGCGCCGCTCCACTTGGGTCGAGCCGCACGGCACGCAGATGATGATGCGCGGGCTGGTGAACAGACGGTTTTCCTGCACCTTGCGGATGAAATATTTGAGCATGTCCTCGGTGACATTGAAGTCGGCGATGACGCCGTCTTTCATCGGCCGAATCGCTTCAATCGAGGACGGGGTGCGCCCCAACATCAACTTGGCGTCCTGGCCCACCGCCAACACGCTGCGGCCGCCGCGACCGGCCGGGCGTTTAATCGCCACCACCGATGGTTCGTTCAAAATGATGCCTTTGCTCTTGACATAAATGAGCGTGTTGGCGGTGCCGAGGTCGATGGCGAGGTCGTTGGACAAAAAGCCGAGGAGGCGTTTCAGCATGGTCGTGAGCGGTGGCGGTTGGACGGGCGACTGAATGCGGGTTGCGGGCGATTGCAGGCGCGGACGGAGAACGCTTGCATTTTAACCGCGCGCGCGGCACACTGCAAGCGCGCGACGGTGCTTGCCGGGCGCGCCGAATTCCCCGCCGAATTCTTCGCCTAAGTTAACCGCGCGCGCCGCGACAAACCTCCGGTCACTTGCGCGCGCCAATTTCGCCGCCCAATTTCGCCGCCAATTCCGCCGCCCTTCCCCGCCGTCATGCCCATCACCCGCGAACAAATCGCCCGCATCGCGCATCTCGCGCGTTTGGCGACCGCGCCGGCCGAGACCACCGAGGACGCCGAGGCCGCCGAGGCCGAAGAATACGCGGCGCAGTTGTCGCGCATTCTGGAGTTGGTCGAGCAGATGAACCGCATCGACACCAACGGCGTCGCGCCGCTGTCGCATCCGCAGCAACTGGCGGAGGCCGCGCTACGTTTGCGCGCCGATGAAGTCACGGAAACCGACCGCCGCGCCGACTACCAACGCATCGCCCCGGCCGCGGAAGACGGCTTGTACTTGGTGCCGCGGGTCATCGAATGAACTTCACGGATTCCGCGGCCGCCACCGACGACGCCGCGCCGATGCACCGCCAATCCATCGCCGCGCATGCCCGCGCGCTGCGCCGGCGGGACTATTCCAGCGTCGAATTGACCCGGCATTTTCTCGCTCGCATCGCGGCCGCCGAAGACCTGAACGCGTTCATCACCGTCACCGAAGACCGGGCGCTGGCGCAGGCCGAGGCCGCGGACCGCCGCCTCGCGGCCGGCGACGAAAACTCCGACGCCGATGCGGCCCCGCTGCTCGGCATCCCGCTGGCGCACAAGGATTTGTTCTGCACCGCCGGCGTTCTGACCAGTTGCGGCTCCAAAATATTGTCGAATTTCATCGCGCCGTACGACGCCACCGTGGTCGACAAACTGAACCGCGGCGGCGCGGTGACGGTGGGCAAAACCAACCTCGACGAGTTCGCGATGGGCTCCTCCAACGAGACCAGTTGCGCCGGCGCGGTGCGCAATCCGTGGGACAAAACGCGGGTGCCGGGCGGCTCCTCCGGCGGCTCCGCGGCCGCGGTCGCCGCCCGCCTCGCGCCGGTCGCCACCGGCACCGACACCGGCGGCTCGATTCGCCAGCCGGCCGCGCTGTGCGGCCTGACCGGCATCAAACCCAGTTACGGGCGGGTGTCGCGGCGCGGCATGGTCGCGTTCGCTTCCAGCCTCGACCAAGCCGGGGTGCTGGCGACCAACGCCGCCGACGCCGCCATCGTGCTGCGCGCCATGGCCGGTTTTGACGCCGCCGATTCCACCTCGCTGCAACTCGATGTGCCGGATTATCCGGCGTTGTTGGCATCGGCGCGCGCCGAGTCGGGGAAGCCCTTGGCCGGCAAAACCATCGGCCTGCCGAGGGAGTTTTTCGGCGCCGATGTCGCTCCCGATGTGGCTGACTGCATCGACGCCGCGCTGGCGCAACTGCGCGCCTTGGGCGCAAGCACCGTCGAGGTGGAGTTGCCGAACAGCGCCGCGGGAATTCCCTGCTACTATGTCCTGGCGCCGGCCGAAGCGTCTTCCAACTTGGCGCGTTTTGACGGTGTCCGGTACGGCCACCGCGCCGCCGACGCCGCCGACATCGACGACTTATACGCGCGCAGCCGCGGCGAGGGCTTCGGCGCGGAAGTCAAGCGGCGCATCATGGTCGGCACTTTCGTATTGTCGTCCGGCTACTACGACGCCTACTACCTGAAAGCGCAAAAACTGCGGCGGCTGATTGCCGACGACTTCCGCCGCGCTTTCGAGGTTTGCGACCTCCTGGCCGGCCCCACCACCCCGGCCACGGCATTCGAGTTGGGCGAGAAAACCCGCGACCCGGTGGCCATGTATTTGAACGACATTTTCACCAACGCGGTCAATCTGGCGGGCTTGCCGGCGCTGTCAATTCCGGCCGGTTTCGACCGCGCCAACTTGCCGGTCGGCTTGCAACTCATCGGCGATTATCTGGACGAAGCCACGCCGCTCATCGCCGCGCATTGCTACCAGCAAGCCACCGACTGGCATCGGCAAACCCCGGCCGAGTATGCGTGATGAATGCCGCTGATACCGTCGATGCGGCCGCGGGCCGCGGCGCCGCCGCTGATGCCGCCGCGGACCACGCCGCCGGCCAATGGGAATCGGTCATCGGCCTGGAAGTGCATGTGCAGTTGAAAACGCGCAGCAAAATCTTCGCGCCCTCGGCCACCGACTACGGCGCGCCGCCGAACACCCAAGCCTGCGGCCTCAGCATCGGCTTGCCCGGCCTGCTGCCTGTGATGAACATGGAAGCGGCGAAGTTGGCGGTGCGTTTCGGCTTGGCCGTGGGCGCGCAAATCAACCGCCGCTCGGTGTTCGCGCGCAAGCACTACTTCTACCCCGACCTGCCGAAGGGCTACCAAATCAGCCAGTACGAAGAACCGATTGTCGGCGCCGGCGCGTTGGAAATCGACACCGCGGCCGGCCCGAAAACCATCCGCATCACCCGCGCGCATTTGGAGGAAGACGCGGGCAAATCGCTGCACGAAGACTTCCACGGCCAGACCGGCATCGACCTGAACCGCGCCGGCACGCCGCTGCTGGAAATCGTCTCGGAAGCGGACTTGCGCTCGGCGGCGGAGGCCGCGGCGTACTTGCGCAAAATCCACGCGCTGGTGCGATACCTCGACATCTCGGACGGCAACATGCAGGAAGGCTCGTTTCGATGCGACGCCAATGTGTCGGTGCGGCGCGTCGGCGACACCGCGCTCGGCACCCGCACCGAACTGAAAAACATCAACTCGTTTCGGTTCGTGGAAAAAGCCATCGACTACGAGGTGCGCCGCCACATCGAAGTGCGTGAGAGCGGCGACGCCATCGTGCAAGAGACGCGGTTATACGACGCCGACCGCGACCAAACCCGGCCGATGCGCTCGAAAGAAGAAGCGCATGACTACCGGTATTTCCCCGACCCGGACTTGCCGGCGATGCTGCTGGACGACGATTTCATCGACGCGGTGCGCGCCGCCTTGCCGGAGTTGCCGGACGCGCGACGCCGACGGTTTGAATCCGACTTTGGGTTGCCGGCCGACGACGCCGCGCAACTCACCGCCGAGCGCGCCATGGCCGACTACTTCGAATCGGTCGCCGGCGCGGACGGCGTGGACGCCAAGACCGCCGCCAACTGGATTCTCGGCGACTTCGCGGCGGCGCTGAACCGCGATGGCGTGGGCGTCGAGCAGTCGCCGCTGCCGCCGGCGCAGATGGCGCGCCTACTGCAGCGCCTCGCGGACCAAACCATCTCCGGCAAAATCGCCAAAGAAGTTTTCGCGGCCGCGTGGCAAGGCGAAGGCGGCGTCGACGCCATCATCGACGCGCGCGGCTTACGCCAAGTCACCGACCACGCCGCCATCGCGTCCGTGGTCGCGCGCGTGGTGGACGATCACCCGCAACAAGTCGCGCAATACCGCGCCGGCCGCCACAAAGTCCTCGGCTTCTTGGTCGGCAAAGTCATGCAAGCCACCGCCGGCAAAGCCAACCCATCCAGCGTCAACCAAATCTTGCGCGAGAAGTTGGGCGGCGCTGACTGACCGCGCCGACTTTGCTACAATCGCGCGTTATCGCAAGGGCCTGTAGCTCAGCCGGATAGAGTACCTGGCTTCGAACCAGGTGGTCGGGGGTTCGAGTCCCTCCAGGCCCGCTAATTTTCCGCCATGAACCGCCGCATCGTCCTCGCTTCCTCCTCGCCGTGGCGCCGGGAAATCCTTGCGCGCGCCGGCATCCCGTTCACGGTGCGCGCGCCCGGTATCGACGAATCGCCGCGGCCCGGCGAGTCGGCGCCGGCGTTGGCCGAACGGTTGTCCATCGCCAAAGCCAAGGCCGTGGCCGAGTCGCCGGCGAATGATGCCGCGGGCCGCGACGCGTTAGTCATCGGCTGCGACCAGGTTGCCGAATGCCGCGGCCAGTTAATCGGCAAACCGCGCGACCACGCGCACGCCGTGGCGCAGTTGCAATCGGCGTCCGGCGCGACCGTCACCTTGCACTCCGGCATCGCGTTGTATGACGCCGCCACCGCCGCCGTGCAATCCGCGGTCGAAGTTTTCACGGTCGAATTCCGCCGCCTCGACCGCGACCTCATCGAAAGATATCTGCGCGCCGAGCAACCGTACCAATGTTGCGGCAGTCTAAAAGCCGAAGGCCGCGGCATCGCGCTCTTGCGCCGCCTGCACGGCGACGACCCCAACGCCCTCATCGGCCTGCCCATGATTCGCCTGGTCGACATGCTGAACAACGCGGGTGTGGATGTGGTGTAGGACGCCCCCCGGCATTTTCCGGCCATTGCCGGTGCTACGCGGCGTCATTTTCGCCGCGACAGCGCTTCGCGCAGGGCCAGGAGGAGTTCTTCCATCGCCAATTGTTCGTTCAGCGGTTCGCGGGAGATTTTGCGGTAGTGGCCGATTTGGTCGTATAACTTGAAGAGTTTGGCCGGCGACAGCGGGCGGGAGCGTAAATCGATGCCGGGGTCGCCGCCGCCGAGGTCGGCGCCGAGGCCGCAGGCGGTTTTGATGAGGGCGGCGCTTAAGTGGTGCATCCAGTCCAAGACGCGGGCGAAATCGTGCTTTGCCCACTGCGCTGCCAGTTCCAGCGCGCCGGCCTGCCCGGCCACGAGGCGGCCGAAGTCGCCGGACAACTGCGCGTGGCGCTGCAAAAAACCGTCCCTCTGCATCTGCAACACATCGACCGGGCCGGCGTTCGCGAGCGCGCGGTCGATGGCGGCGAAATCCACTTTGGCGGCCTTGGCGGCGGTTTTGGAAGCAGTTTTGGAAGCGGCGGAATCCACAGAATCCGCGGCGGAATCATCGCCGGCACCACCGTCCCCGTCACCGCCGGCCGCCCCGTCACCGGCACCACCGCCCCCCCCGCCCTCAGCCAGCCGGCCGCGCAGCCACGCGCGCGCGGTGTCGGCATGCGGCGGCGGAATGGCGATTTGGAAGCATCGACTGCGGATGGTGGCCGGCAAGTAGCCCGGCGTCGCGCTGACCAAAATCAAAACCGAATCGGCCGGCGGTTCCTCCAGCAATTTAAGCAGCGCGTTGGCGGCGTTGATGTTCATGCGGTCGGCCGGCATCAGCAGCGCGACTTTGCGCTTGGCGGTGTGCGCGTGGGCGTGGAACTGCTCGATGAGATGGCGCACTTGGTCGATGGGAATCACGCGGCTGGGGTTGGCGCGTTTGTCGCGCGCCGCGATGTCCTGGTATCGGTCGCAATACGCGGCGACCAACTTCAATCGGCCGTCGCGCCACTCGCGCTCGGTGGTGAGGACATGGAAGTCGGGGTGGGTGGCCGCGGCGAACAAGGTGCAGTTGTGACACGCGCCGCATGCGCCAATTGCGCCGTTTGCGCCCGGCGTTTCGCACAGCAGCGCGTGCGCCAGCGCCAAGCCGAACTCGCGCTTGGCGATGCCCGGCTGGCCGGTGATGAGGAGGCCATGGTGCAGGGTGTCCAGCGAACCAAGAGTACGTTGCCAGGCCGCTTCCGACCACGGCCATGCCCACGGTTTTTCGGCGGCGTTCATGCGTTTTGGCTGGCTTGCCGGGGTTTGCCGGTTTGCCGGGCGCGGTCGAACGCGTCCAACACGGTTTGCAATTCGGCGCGCACTTGCGCGATGCCGACCGCGGCGTCGATGCGCTTGATGCGCGCCGGGAACTGCGCCGCGCGCGCCAAATACGCGGCGCGCACCGCCTGCTTGAACTCGGTGGATTCGCGCTCGAAACGGTCGGCACCGTCGGCGCCGTCGCCCCGGTCGCCGCCCTGCTCCGCCTGCTCGCGCCGCCGCGTACGCGCTTGCCCGACTTCCACCGGCACATCCAGCAGAAGGGTCAAGTCCGGCTGCAATTCACCGTGCGTCCATTGCTCCAAAACGGCGATGGCGCGCGCATCGAGGCCGCGGCCGCCGCCTTGGTAGGCGTAAGTCGCGTCGGTGAATCGGTCGCACAACACCCACCGCCCCGCGGCCAGCGCCGGCGCGATGACTTCGTCGAGGTGCTGCGCGCGCGCGGCGAACACCAACAGCAACTCGGCGCGGTCGGAAATCGCGGCGTCGGCGTCGGCGTCCGGCCCGCCTAACAGGAGGCCGCGCAACCGTTCGCCGAGCGCGGTGCCGCCGGGTTCGCGGCTGCGGGTGACCGCGTGGCCGTGGCTGCGCAGGTGGCGCTCGATGAAGTCCAAATGCGTGGTTTTGCCCGCGCCGTCCGCGCCTTCGACGGTGATGAATGCGCCGGGCGCGACCGGGGAATTCGTTGCCGCGGCCGACGGTTTCCCAGTCGCCGCCGGCAGTTTCCCGGTCGGCACCGTCGCCGAATCGGCCGCGGGAGATTTTTTAGCCGCCGCCATCACCGTCCCCGAATTTCTCCCCGCGCGCATCCCCTACCCGCCTTTTTGCCCGCGCGCATACCGCCGCACCGCCCGGTTGTGCTGCTCGAGGGTGACCGAAAAATGATGCGCGCCGCCGCCTTTGGCGACGAAATAGTACGCCTTCGTGGCCGCCGGGTCGACCGCCGCGCGCAGCGCATCCGCGCCGGGCAAACTAATCGGCGTGGGCGGCAGACCGTACCGGGTGTAGGTGTTGTACGGCGTGTCGATGCGCAGGTGTTTGCGCCGCAATTTGCCGCGGAGTTTGTCGCCTAAGCCGTAAATCACGGTCGGGTCGGTCTGCAGGCGCATGCCCTTGCGCAGGCGGTTGTAGAACACGCCGGCGATGCGCCGCTGCTCGTGGTCGATTTGCGATTCCTTCTCGATAATCGAGGCGATAATCAGCGCCTCGTCGGCGGATTTCAGCGGCACATCATCGGCGCGCGCCTCCCACGCGGCCGCGAGTTTGTCCTGCATCAATCGATACGCTTGGCGGAACACCGACAAGTCGGTGCGCCCCGCGGCGTAGCGGTAGGTGTCGGGGAAGAACCGCCCCTCGGGGTGCACCCCCGGCGCGCCGAGCGCGGCCATGATGTCGGCGTCGCTCAGGTCCGCGGTCACCGGTTGTAAGTCCGGCGCGTTGCGCAATTCCTCGCGCATGCGGGCGAACGTCCAGCCCTCGATGAAGGTGATTTTGATGCCGACCTGGCCGGCCCCGGTGACCACGCGGCGCAAGAATCCGCGCAACGAAGTGCGCGGCGGGAAGCGGTACGCGCCGGAGCGCACATGGCGGCCCAAGTCGCGCGGCTTGGCGAGCAGTCGCAGCGACCAAGTTTCGCCGATAATTTCGCGCTCGACCAACCGCGCGGCGATTCCGCCCAAAGTCTCGCCGGGCGCGATGACCCACACCTCATTGCCGAAGTCCAGCGGCCGGTTGACCGCCCAGGCGTAGTAGGCGACGCCGAGCAACGCCACCGTCAGCGCCGGCAAAACCGCGAAGCGAAACGGGCCGGTGCGCAACCACGGCGCGCATTTTCCCCGCCACAATTCCCGACCTGCCGGCCGCCATTTCTCGCGCCAATCGGCGCGCCATTTTCCCCACGCCGCGGCCGCGCCACGGTGCAATCGCGCCCACCGTTCGGCCAGCGCGACGCGGTCGCGGGCCGCGCGCGTTGGTTCGCCGCAGTCACGGTCGAAGTCGCCGTCAGACCGCATGGAAAACCAAGGTGCCGTTGGTGCCGCCGAAGCCGAAGGAGTTGGACAGCGCGGCGCGGATGCGCGCGTCGCGCGCCTCGCCCGGCACGAAATCCAGGTCGCATTGCGGGTCCGGCTCGAGCAAATTAATCGTCGGCGGAATCGTTTGGTGGAACACCGAGAGCGCGGTCATCACCGCCTCCACGCCGCCGGCCGCGCCGAGCAAGTGGCCAATCATGGATTTGTTGGAACTCACCGCCAACTTGCCGGCATGTGCGCCGAAACTGCGCTTAATCGCCAGGGTTTCCGCGACATCGCCGAGCGGCGTGGAAGTGCCGTGCGCGTTGACATAATCGATGGCGTCGGGGTTCAGGCCGGCGTTGCGCAGCGCGCTGTCCATGCACCTGGCCGCGCCCTCGCCGCCCGGCGACGGGCTGGTCATGTGGTGCGCGTCGCCGCTCATGCCGAAGCCGGCCAGTTCGGCGTAAATGCGCGCGCCGCGGGCTTTGGCATGCGCGAATTCCTCCAGCACCAGCGCGCCCGCGCCCTCGCCGACCACGAAACCGTCGCGCCCGGCGTCCCACGGCCGGCTGGCTTCGGCCGGGGCGTCGTTGCGCAAACTCAGCGCGCGCGCGGCGCTGAAACCGGCGATGGCGGTCGGCGAAATCGGCGCCTCGGCCCCGCCCGCGACCATGACATCGGCGTCGCCGTATTCAATCAGCCGCCCGGCCTCGCCGATGGCGTGGGTGCCGCTGCTGCAGGCCGTGGTCTGCGACAGGTTCGGCCCCTGCATGCCGTACATAATCGACAGGTTGCCGGAAATCATGTTGATGATGCTCATGGGGATGTAGAACGGCGAGATGCGCTTGGGGCCGCGCTCCATGAACTGGCGGGTGGTGGATTCGATGGTGTTGACGCCGCCGATGCCGGAGCCGATGTAGACGCCGATGCGCGCGGCGTTGGCGTCGGTGACTTCGAGGCCGGAATCGCGCACCGCGTCGACCCCGGCCGCGATGCCGAGTTGCATGAACCGGTCCATCTTGCGCGCGTCTTTGGCCGGCTGCCAGGCGGTGGGGTCGAAGTTATCGACCTCGCCGGCGATGCGGCACGGCATGTCCGCGGCGTCAAAATGCGTGATGCCGGCGACGCCGCTTTGCCCGGCCAACATCGCCCGCCAAGTGGCGTCGAGGCCCCCGCCCAACGGCGAGAGCGCCCCCATGCCGGTGATTGCGACCCGTCTTTTCATGGTTTCACAACGGACGACGGTGAGCGGATAAAGTCGCGAGTCACGGGGTCACGGAGTCACGGTGACCGGCGCGCAACGCAATTCCTGACGGCAGCGCCACCGTCGCAATGCCGGTGCCACCCCGGCGAAAGCGCCACCGTCGCAATGCCGGCGACAGCGTACGCCACCACCCGGCGACAACGCCCCCACCGCCACTCCGGCGACCGCCGGAGTAGCGTCTTCAATGCCGCGGCGCGCTTTATCCGGTGTCGCAGCACGCGCTTCTCTACCGTCAGGAATCGCCGCGCCGCGGCGCATCATTGCGCGCCTGCCTCAGTCCGACGCGTGCTCCTCGATATACTTCACCGCGTCTTTCACCTGGGCGATGTTCTCGGCTTGGTCGTCGGGGATTTCGATGCCGAATTCCTCCTCCAACGCCATCACCAATTCCACCGTATCCAGCGAGTCGGCGCCGAGGTCGTCGACGAACGACGCCTCGGGCGTAACCTGGTCTTCGCTCACTTCCAGTTGTTCCACCACGACTTTGCGTACGCGCTCTTCGATTGTGCTCATTCGAGTGCTGGCCTCCACTTAAGGGTTGCAGGATGCGGAACGCCGGCGCGACCAACGCGCGCCATCGCCCGCACATTATGGACCGCGGATAATACGCCACAACTCCCCGCGCGCGCAAGCGCCAAAATCCACCGAGACGGAATTCTACCGCATCGCCAACCGCGAATCACGGTCACCGGCGCGTAGCGCCACAACTCCGGCGATGCCGCCCCAGCCGTCACGCCCGCACGGCCGAAAGCCGTCATTCCCGCAGGTTTTTAAGCGGGAATCCAGCGTCTTTATCTTTCCGGCCGCGTCAAAACCGCATCTCGCCTTTCAACTTGAAGGAATCTTGCGTGGCGGCGTTGGCGGTGGTGGCGCGTTGGCTGGTGAGTTGCAGGGTGAATCGTGCGGTTTGCGTCCATCGCATGCCGAGGCGGTATTGGCGGGCGTCGGGGGTGATGGTCATGGCGCTGAACGGGGTGAGCAGGCCGGTGGCGGTGAACGCCTTCAAACCGTAGCCGGCTTGGATGTCGAGGCGCAGGCGACGGCCGGCGGAGTCGGCGTCGTCGCCGGAATCACCGTCACCGAAAATCCCGTCGCCGGAATCACCGTCGCCGAAAACCCCGCCGGAAACCCCGGCCGCGTTGGCGAAAGCGCCGCCCTCCCCGAGTTGCCGGGCCCGGCCGGCGTGGCCGTAAGCCGGAGCGACGCGCAGCGACCAGCCCTGGCCGTCGAGGCCGCCTTCCAATTCAAAATGCCCGGACACGCCCCAGTCGTCGGCGCCGGCGAGTTTGCCGAGTTTGCCGACCAAGCCGCGCAAACGCGCGCCGGCGACCAAGCGGCGGCCGGCATCCCGATACCGCGCGCCGCCGCCCAACTCGACGCCGCCGCCGGTCAGCCCGTCGCCGCCGTCAAACCGCAAGCCCAATTCCGCGTTCGGCCGCAGCGATACGCCGGCCGCCAACGCCCGCATGCGGTTTGCCTCCACCGCCAATCTCACGCGATGCGTGTCCACGGCCGCGGCCGCGATGCCGACGCCATCCGCGGCCGCTGCGGCGCCGCGGCCGACCTTGGTGCGCGCCAAAAACGCCTCGGCCTTGAGGCGCAATTCGCCGCGCGCGCCGGCAACCAACGCGCCGTCGCCGCCGGCCCCCGCCAACCACACGGTCACATCAGCGCGCCGCCGCCCGGCCGCATCGGCGACTTCCAAATGCCCCAAGCCGTAGCCGCCGGTCAGCCACAACGCCAGTTGTCCGCCCAACACATCGCGCCCGATATACGGGTGCAAACTGGTGAGTTCCAAGTCGTATTGGCCGCGGTTTTCGACGGTGTTGCCGCCGGCGTTGTCGCGGTGGCCGCGCGCTTTGTAGTCGACTTGCGCGTCGCTCCACGCCACCAGCCAGCCGCCGTATAAATCGTCGCGGTGGCGGCCGCCCCACCGCAAGTTGCCGTCCACGCCGATGTTCAAACTCAACACATCGCCGTCCCAGTCGACGCCGTCTTGGTCGCCGCCGATGGACTGATACGCGCCCTCGCCCCACCACACGACGGTGGGCGACAATGCATCGTTGCGGGGGGTGAGGCCGGCGGCGAGGCCGGCACTGTTACTGTGACGGTTACCGGCACCGGCGAAACCAGCACTGTCACTGTTACTGTGACGGTTATCGAGGCCAGCGGCGAGACCAGCACTGTTACTGTGACGGTTACCGGCGCCGGCGAATCCAGCACTGTCACTGTGACTGTGACGGTCACCAAGCCCGTCACCGGCGCCACTGTCACTGTAACTGTGACCGTCGCCCAACCCGACATCAAACCCAACCCCAACATCCCCACCGCCGACCGGAATCACAAACCCCGCATCGCCCAACATGCGCCGCCACTCCACCGCGTCCTCGCCGCCGGCCGCGGCGCGCATGCGCTGCGCCGCCAGGCCGGCCCACGAATCCTGGCCGCCGAGTCGCGCATCGGCGCGTCCCCACCCCACCCGGTCGCCGCGCAAACTGCGCAAGCGCTGCGCCACCCGCGCCATACTCTGCCCGGCCACCGCGCGCGCCACCTCCGGCAAAATCACCCGGTGCAGCCGCGCCGCATCGGCGCCGCTGGCGGCCACCCGCACCCGCACCGCATCCGCATCCACGCCGTCATAATTGCCGCCGGCCACCGCATGGTCGATGGTCGCCTCATCGCCGCCGGCCGGCGCATCCTCGGCCGCCGACACCACCACCGCCTGCGCCTGATTCCAGTTGTCCGCGGTGAACACAAACTCGGCGTCGCCGGCGCCGGCCACCCGCACCACCTCCGAATCGCTCATCCCGCGCACCCGCACCTCGTCGCTCGGCGGCGCGTTCAGTCGCACCATATAAGTGCCGCTGCCGCCGGCCGTGACGGTGAGCAGCAGCGGCTCGATAATCACCGAGGCCTCGGCCACCGACAAATCAAACCGCAACGCCGCCGCATGACCATCCACATCGGTGGCGGTGTAAGTCATGCGCGTCGGCGGCACCGGGTCGGCGGGCGTGCCGGTGAGTTGCGGCGGACGCGCATCGGCGTCGAACACCAAGCCCGGCGTTAATGTATTCAACGCCGGCGACAACGAGTAAGTCACGCTGCCGTCGCCGCGCATGGCTTGCGGCAAGTTAAGCGCGGCGATGGCCGTGTTCTGCACATAATGCTGCGCCGCGATGACCGCATCGGCGAAAGTCGGCACGCTGTCGGTGTCGGTGACGGTGACACTCAACGCCGGGGCGGAAGTCACGCCTTGCGATTCATAACCGGTCACCGCATGCGCGACTGTTGCATTGCCGTCGACATCATCGGCGTCTACCGCGGCCGCGACTCTAACCGTCTGCGGTGTGTTCCAGTTGCCGGATGTACCGCCGGTGAATGTGAGTTGGGTGGTACTTAGCGTCACCGAATCATCGCCGCTTGCGGTCACCACAACGCGCGCGCCGGGGCCGGGGTTGGAAGTCAACGCCACCGTATAAGTCGCGCTACTCCCTTCATTCACCGTCAACGACGATGGGTTAAGCATCACGCCGGCGTCGACATTGATGATGTTCACGGTCGCCGCGTTGCCCGGCGAGGCTGCGACGCTGAGGCCGCGCTGGCTTGGGTTGCCGAGCGTGACCACTATGGTCTCGCTTGCCGCTTCGTTGGCGTCGGTGGCGTCGATGCGGTCGTGCAGAATCGGAATGCGCAAAGTCGCGCTGCGACTGCCGTCGATGGTGACGGAAAGCGGCGACGGCGCGACATAATCCATCGGCGCAGCGGCGACGCCGGATAAACTGAACGGCACAACAATCGCTTGCGCGGAGTCGCCGGATAAAGTGAAAGTGAACACCGCGGTTTCCAACTCGGCGACATTCGCGGCCGCGGCCGTGAGCGACACCGTGATGTCATCATCATCGTTAATCACGCCGGTGGCGGTGTGGTCGGCGGTTGCGGTGGCGCGCGTGACCATGCCCGCGGCCATGTCCTTGTTGAATCCATCCGCGGTGTGCGCGCCTAAAACAATGACGACATTCTCGTTCGCTTCATTCATGTTGTCGTGAATGATTTGCACGGCGACGGTGGCGCGGTTGTTGCTCGCGCCGGCCGCGATGGTGACGGAAAGCGGCGACGACGCGGTGTAATCAACCCCGGCTAATGCGCTGCCGCTGGATGCAACGACAAACGGAATCGTCACCTCTCCGGCCGATGCGCCGCTCAACTCGACATTGAAACGCAAACTCACCGCCGCATCACCGACATCGCCTTCCATGACCGCGGCCGCATCGGCGATGGAATAAGTGACCGGGTCGGAAGCGTTGATGGTCGCGGTCGCTTCGCCCATCGCCCCCGCGCCGCCGATGGAATCGAAGCCGGCGACATCGGTGATTGCGCCCAAAGTCAGCGTCAGCATCTCTTGCGATTCGTTCAACGCATCATCGGCGATGCCGATGGTGACGGTCTGCATGGTCGCGCCGGCGCCGCTGGCGGGGAAAGTCGCGCGGCCGCCGCCGGCGTCGGTGTAGTCGGAAGCGGAGACGCCGGCGATGGTGTATGCGACGGTCAGCGAAGTGGTGCGCCGATTGGCGCCGGTCACCGCCGGCAACGACAAAGTAAACACCGCATCGCCGCCCTCACTCACCGCCGCATTCGGGCCGGCCACGGTGACCACATGCGCGGCCGCGGCGTTGGCGTTGATGGTGACAAGCGCCGAAGTCTCAGCGCCCAACGACACCTCGCCGGCGCCGGCGCCGGGCATCGGCGGGTTGATGGTAAAAGCAAACGACTCGTCCCTCTCGGCGCGGTTGTCGTTTGCCGCGACAATCACAACAGTGCCGGACATCGCGCCGGCCGCGATGGATAACACGCCATCCAAACGCGTCGCGGTCGCCAATGTGGTCGATGCCGCGGTGCGCAAGTCCGGCTGCATCACCGTGTTTGCGGGCTGCTCGGACTCATGCATCTGCATGTTCATCGCCGCAATCCACCGCACACCAACACTGCCTTGACTCACGCCGGACAAAGCGACGGTGAAAGTCACCGCTGTGCCTTCTTCCACTTCACCGCCGCCGGGCGGGTGAGTGCGCGCGACCGTGACGCTGATGGCATCGTTGCGGTTGATGCGCACCGTCTCGCTCACATCGCCGGCCGTCAATACGCCGGCGCCGGCGACCGTCGGCGCGCCGATGGTGACGGTCAAGTCCTCCGCGGCTTCATTCAAATCATCGTCGCTGATGCTAACGGCGAAAGTCGCGGTGGCGGTCTGCCGGCCGGTGGTCTGCGTGGTGGCGGTGACGGTAACCGTCGCGCTGTTCGCGTTCATCGCCACACCGCCCGGCGTGGTGATGTCGTAATCGGCGGCGGATACATCGCCGCTAACCGTCGCCATGACCGTCGCATTCGCCGGCAACCGGCCGCCGGCCAGCGTGACCGTGAAACTTGCGCTGCCGCCTTCATCGACCGCGCCGCTCGCGCCGGCGCGGGCGATGGAATAAGTGATGGCGTCGTCGTCGGCAAGGTCGGCGGTGGCGGAGCCGGCGGCGGAAGTTAAACCGGAACCGGTGGCGTTGGTTAAAGTGACGGTCACGGTCTCGGCCGGCTCGTTGAGATTGTCATCGACTTGCGTCACGGTGATGTCGGCGGTGGCGGTGCTTGCATCGTTGTCGACGTCATCGGTCATGCCGGGGGTGACGGTGAGGGTATAAACGCCGGCGGCCGCGGCTGGGGCGACGGTGTAATCATGGTCAGTCACACCGGCCCCCGGCGAAGTACCGCCGGCGACAGTGAAAGTGACCATAGCGTTCTCAACCAACTCGCCGCCGGAGATGGTGACGGTGAACACCGCAGTTCCCGCCGCGCCGGTTTCGTCCTCGGTAAAACCGTCGTTGTCGCTGCGCGCGATGGCGACGCTCGCGCTCTCGGCATCGGCGATGGTCACGCCGGTGACGGTGTGGACCGTGGCATGACGCACAGGCGCAACGCCACCGCCGCCGGTTAAGCCGGTAGCGTCGAGCGCGATGTCGAAAGTTTCCGCGCCCTCCAGTAGCGTATCGGCGGTGGCGGTGATGACGACTTGCACGCCGTCAGCATCGTTGGCGGCGATGGTGACGCTGCCGGCGGTGGCGGTGGTCGCGATGGCGGACGGCGTGGTGATGTCGTAGTCGTTGGCGCCGGCCGATGTGGTGCTGACGGTGAATGGCAGCGTCAGCGCATCGGTCGGCGTGAAGTTGGTAGTGACATTGAAAGTCGCGGCGCCGCCGTCTTCATTAACATTGCCGCCGCCCATGCGCGCGATGGAAACCACGATGTCATCGGTGTCGGTGATGTCCACATCGTGAGCGCCGCCGATGGCCACGCCGCCTAACGCATTCAGCCGCGCGGCGTTCAGCGACGATGCCGCGCTCAGCGTGAGCATGAAGGTCTCATCACCGTCACTGCCGCCCTCACTCAACGCATCCTGCGCGGTGGTGACAGTGAAAGTCTCGCTGCGGTCGGCATGCGTGAAAGTTAATGTGCCGCCGGCCGGGCTCGTGCCGCCGCTGAAATCAGCAGCCGTGGTCTCGCCGGCGGTGAAACCCCAATCCACTTCAATGTTGCCGGTAAATGCTCCGCCGCCGGTCAGTTCGACGGTAAAGGTGGTCGCCGTGGCCGTGCCTTCGGCGATGGTGGTCGGCGCGGTCGCCGCAAAATCCACGCCATAAACCGCGGCCGCGTTCTGCGCAATCGTCACATCACTGGTCAGCGGGAAAGTCGTGCTCACGGTGCCGCCGGCCGTACCCAAAGTCACGCCGCTGACGGTGAGTCGAAGCATCTCCGCATCCTCCGCCAAACGGTCGGTGTTGATGTCGACCGTAATCGTGCCCTGCGTCTGCCCGGCCGCGATGGTCAGCGGCGACGCGCTCGGCGTATCCAGCGCAAAGTCCGGATTGCCGTCCGCATTGGCGGTCATGCTCTGCGCCACAATCGCCGCCGCAAAATTCACCGTCGCAGCCGCGGCCGAAGCGGTACTTAAAGTGACGGTGAACTCCGCCTCGCCGCCCTCGGCCACGCTGGCCGCGGTCGGGGCGACGGTGACGGTGATGGCGTCGTTATCGGTGACCATCACCGTGTCGAATTGTCCGCCGCCGGCGTACGACACGCTGCCGACTCCAATGCGCAAGCCGGTTGCGCCGGCATTTTCGCCGGCCAGGGTGAGCGTTTCCGTGGCCTCGTTCAGCGTGTCGTCGTTCAGGTTGACGGTGACGGTCTGCGCGGTGGTGGCAAGGTCCGCGCCGATGCCGAACACGACGGACAAGCCGGTCGCGGACGCCGGCGGGGCGGTGTCGGCGGT
>JAPPPS010000026.1 GCA_028817405.1 Gammaproteobacteria bacterium | reverse complement strand
CCTTGGCCGCAGTATACAGTCAAATGATTCGCCCATGTCAACGGCGGGTTTGCGCCGCGTTCCGGGTTTTCGTGGCGGCGACGGCGGCGACGGCGGGGAATTGCGCAACGGGGAATTGCGCGGCGGGGTCAATCGCGGCCGGTGACGGTGAAACGCGGGATGATGCCGGGCGCGGGTTTGTCGCAAGTGTAGTCGGCCGCGGCGCCGATGCGGTGCGCCCAGGCGACCGTGCCGTCGACGGTGAGCAGCGGCAGGGCGCGGCGTTCCCATGGCGGCATCTCAACGCGCTGAAATAGTTTCTTCAACTTATGGCGGTGCGCGCGGCCCGGTAATCGCATGCGCTCGCCGCCGCACCGCCAAGTCCACTGCACTTGTTTGCCGCGCAAACATCGCGGGTCGATGGCGGCGGCACCACCGTCAACGCCGATGCCGCCACCGTCGCCACCGTCGCCAACGGTTTCCACCGCAACGCGCAGACCGTTGCCGAAATCATGCGGCTGCAAGTCCCAGTCGAGCGGCGCGGGCCGGGAGTCGCCGGGGAATCCGGGCGGCGCAATTAAGTACAGATGCCCGCGGAAGCAGCGAATTTCCACGCCGTCCCAGCGCAACGCCGCGGTGGCGCGCCGGTTTTGCGCCGCGAAAACTTGCGCGAACAACGCCTCGAGTTGCCCGGCCGACGGTGAGCGGTGGCCGCAGCGGTGAATCCAGTAGCGGAGCAGGCGGATGATGCGCGCGCGCTCCAATCCCCGCGCCGCTTCGACGCTGAGCGGCGGCGCTAGGCAGAACACCCCGCGCATGGCATCGGCGCGGCAATCTTCTAACCGCCGCGCGTCTTCTTCGGCGAGTAATTCCGCCGCCGCCCGGCAATGCGCCGCGCTCATGGACAGCGCGGCGGCCGCGCCGGGCCACCGTCGACGCAACGCCGGCATCACCGCGGCGCGCAGATAATTGCGGTCGAATTGCGGCGAATCGTTGGACGGGTCTTCAATCCATTCCAAGCCATGCGCGCGCGCGTAATCAGCCAGCGAATCGCCGGAAAACCCCAACAGCGGGCGCGCGACTTGCGCGGTTCGCGCGGCCTGCGCCGCCGGCAACTTGCGGCGCGGGGCGATGCCGGCCAGCGACTCGGGCCCGCGCCCGCGCAGCAGATTCAACAGCACGGTTTCCGCTTGGTCATCGGCGTGGTGCGCGGTCAGCAGCACCTCGCCGGGCGCGACCGCCTGCGCAAACCACCGATAGCGGCAACGCCGCGCATGCGCCTCCACGCTCTCGCCCGGCGGCTGGCCGGACTCGGCGCGCGCGGTGGCGAATTCCACGCCCCAGGCCCGGCATTGCGCCGCGCATTGCGCCGCCCATCGCGCCGATTCCGCCGCCAGACCATGGTCAAAATGCAACGCGCGCACGCGAAATTCATGCCGCGCCCGCAACCCCGCCAACGCATGCAGCAGCACCGTGGAATCGCGCCCGCCGCTGTATGCGAGCGCCAACTTGGCGGTGGGTTCGGCGACGGTGGCGGCGGCCTCGGTGACCCCGGCCCCGGCGACCCCGGCATCACCGTCATCACCGTCGACCAACCCAAACTCATCGCGCAACACCCGCCACAGCGCATCCGCATCAAACCGGCGCATGACTCTTCCAATCCCGCGGCAAAACCCGGCGGCGCAACCCGGGCCCACCTCAGTCCTTCGCCGCGAACCGCCCGAACCCCATCAGTCGCGCGTGGCGGCGTTCCAGCAACTGCGCGGTGTCCAACTTGCGCAACTCGCCGAGCGCCGCGGCCACCGCCTCGCGCACCCGCGCCGCGCTGGTGTCGAAGTCGCGGTGCGCGCCGCCCAACGGCTCGTCGATGACTTCGTCCACCAACTTCGCGCGCGACAAATCGGCGGCGGTCACCTTCATCGCTTCCGCGGCCTGCGGCGCGTTGTCGGCGCTCCGCCACAGAATCGAGGCGCAGCCTTCCGGCGAAATCACCGCGTAAATCGCATACTGCAGCATCAATAATTTGTCGCACACGCCGATGGCCAACGCGCCGCCGGAGCCGCCCTCGCCGATGACCACCGACACCACCGGCGCGCGCAGCGTGGCCATCGCTTCCAGCGACTTGGCGATGGCTTCGCTCTGCCCGCGCTCCTCCGCGCCGACGCCGGGATACGCGCCGGGGGTGTCGATAAAAGTGATGAGCGGCAAGCCGAAACGCTCGGCTAATTTCATCACGCGCTGCGCTTTGCGGTAGCCTTCCGGCCGCGGCATGCCGAAGTTGCGGCGCGCGCGCTCGTGGGTGTCGCGGCCCTTTTGCTGGCCGATGACCGCCACGCGCTCGGCCCCGAGCCAGCCGATGCCGGCCACCACGGCCGGGTCGTCGGCGAACATGCGGTCGCCGTGCAGTTCGTGGAACGAATCCAGAATGCGCGCGAGGTAGTCGAGGGTGTATGGGCGCGACGGATGGCGCGCCAGTTGGGTGATTTGCCAGGCCCCGAGTTTGGCGAAAATCTCGCGCGTCAACTCGCCGCTGCGCTCGCGCAGTTTGTCGATTTCCGCGTCCAGGTTGAGGTCGCGGTCGGAACTCACGCGCTGCAACTCGGCGATTTTCTCCTCCAGTTCGGCGATGGGTTTTTCGAATTCCAAGTAGTTCATGGCGGCGCGGCGGGGAAAGCGAATCTCGGATTATAAACCGTTGGGCGGCGCGGCCGGGGCGGTGGCCGTGGCGGTGACATTGGCCGCGGCGGTGGCATCGGCGGCCGTGGCGGCCGCGGCCGCGGCGATAAAGTCCCGCAGGCCGGCCAGCGCGCGGGCGACGGTCTGTCGGCGGATGGCGGCGCGGTCGCCGTCGAAGTCGGCGCGCGCGGTGACGGTGGCGCGCCCGCGCCCGGCCCAGCCGAAATACACCGCGCCGACCGGATGGCGGGGAGTGCCGCCGCCGGGCCCGGCCACGCCGGTGACCGCCACGCAATAATCCGCGCCGCTGCGGCGCAGGCCGCCCTCGGCCATCGCCGCCGCCACTTCCGCGCTGACCGCGCCGTGTTCGCGAATCAACGCGGCCGGCACGCCGACCGCCGCGGTTTTGGCGGCGTTGCTGTAAGTGACGAAACCGTAGTCGAACCAGTCGGAGGCGCCGGGGACCGCGGTGAGGGCCGCGGCGATGCCGCCGCCGGTGCAGGATTCCACCGTGGCCGCGCGCGCCCCGGCCGCGGCTAATTGCGCGCCGAGGGCCGCGGCTAATTCGGCGGCAACCAATTGGTACTGACGGTACTGACGCGCGTTCGAATCGCCGGCCGCGTCGGGGTTGCTGTCGGCCGCGGCGTTCATCGGTCAGCCGGGAAAAAGGCGCGCAAGTGGCGGCGGAATGCCGCGGGCGCGCCGGTTGGGATGTACGCGTCGCCGCCGAGGGCATGCGCACTCGCTTGCGGGCGGCGGCCCGGCGACTGCACGAATAACCTGCGCGGGTGTTCCCCGATAACGCGGCGGAAGTATGCGCGCATGTCGTCCTTGGTCAATTCTTCCAGTTGCAATACCAGTTGCCGGCGCGCGTCGAAGTCCAGCCGACGGTGCGCGATGTCGGACCAGAAACGCAACGCGCGCGCGCTGAGTTGGGTGTCGCGGGTCTCGATGCGCTCGATGAGGCCGCGCCGGATTTGCGCGAACTCCGCGTCCGGCATGGCATCCAACTGGCCGCCGAAAGCGTCGAGAAAGGCGGCGGTCAACCTCGCAATTTCGGCCGGGCCATGGCTCGGGCTCTGCACCGAAAACACCAGCCCCGGCACCTCCATCACCGCCCACGGCGCGGCGTAGACCAGGTAGCCGACGCGGTGGGTGGTGCGCAAATCGAAGAAAAACGGCGCTTCCAACAACTGCGCGAGAAGGCGCATGCGCGCCAGTTCGGCGTCGGTTTTCTCCTCGCCCTGGAAGTACATCACCAGCGCGGAATCGCCGTGGTCGACATCTAAACTGCGGAGATAGGCCGGGCCGGCCGGCAACCGCCGCAGCCGCGGGGCCGCGCGCGCGGCTTGCCCGGCCGCGGCAAACGCCGCGGCCACCTGCGCGTTCAAGGCCACGGCCCGGGCGCGCGTCACATCGCCGTGCGCTAACGTGGTCACGGCCGCGGTGGCAAGCAACCGCGCGGCATGCGCCTCCAAGTCGGCGACGGTTAACTCGTCCAACGCCGCCAAACGCTCGGCCTCGCTCCAGTCGGGGTCGGCTAACAGGCGAAACACCTCGCGCGCGGCTTGGCGGGCCGGCGGGTCCAACGCGGCGTTGCGCCAGTCGCGCTGCAGCGCGGCCACCGCGCGCGCGAACTCATCGGCGTCAAACCGCGGCGCGAACAACGCGCTCAACACTTCCGCCAGCAACGCCGGCTGCTTGTCGGCGTAGCCGGTGATTTGGAACGACAAACCGCGGTGCGGACGGTATAAACGGTAGCCGAGGCCGGCCAGATGCGCCGGGTAACTCACCGCGTCGAGACGGCGGCGCGCCAGGCGGACGAACAACTGCGTGAGCGCGGAATGGCGCGCGCTGTCGTTGGCAAAACGCGTGTCGAGGTTGGCGAAAAACACCGCGCGCGGGGCGTTGAAGTCCGGGTCGCCGAGATGCCACGCCTCGATGCGCGCGGCCTCCGCCGGCAACGCCAAACGGCGCGGCACCACGATGGCGTGCGGCGCGGTCGAGAACGGATGCGGGGTTAACCGCTGCGGAATGAACGGATTGGGCGGCGGGAGTTGCAGCGGGGAGTCGGTGGCCGCGGCGGCGGCGGCACCGTCATCGCCGGCGGCGACACCGTCATCGCCGGCGACCGCGACACCGTCACCGTCATCGCCGGCCAGTGCCCGCGTCCACCGCTCCACGCTCGCGGCCGGCAGCGGCCCCAGCGCGTATTCGGCATCGTAATACGGTGTGGTCGCATCGGCGCGCGCGTCCTTCGACACCACCTGCACCAGCACATTATCCGGGCGCAAATCGGCCAGCAACGCGCGGATTAAATCCGGGCGGAATTCGTCCAACAAATAGGGGCCGCGCAGCGCTTCCTCGGCCGGATAGTTGTGCAGACGGGCCGCCAGCGCGCGCGCGCGGGCCGCCGGCGGCGGCGTCTCGGCGAAGCGAAAATCCACCTCGGCCAACTGCCGCGCTTCGTCAAACCGCCAGGTTTCGAGGCCGCGGGTCTCGATGCGGCGGATTTGCCGGAACAGCAACGCGCCGATGGCGTCGACGCGCTGCAGGCCGTCGGCGGTCAGTTCAACCGACACTTCAAACGCGCCCTGCACCGCGTCCATGTAGCCGATGCCGGCGCTTAAATTCCGCGCCCAGCCGCGCGATTTCAAATGCGCCAGAAGCGAGCCCTGCCCTTCGTGGCCGATGAGGCCCGCGACAAAACGCAGCGGCTTGCTGCGGTAGTGCGCTTCCACGCTGGCGATGGGGAACGCGAAACTCACCTGCATCGCCTCCTTTTGCGGGCGCACCTCGAGGCGCGCCGGCAGGGTGTGCGGCTGGAAGTACGGCGCGTCGAATCGCGGCAATTCCGCGTCGCGGTTGGGAATCGCCGAGAACAATCGCGTGACCCAATGCTGCAATTGCACCAGCGGCTCGCGCCCGACCACGGCCAAGGTCATCAGGTTGGCGGAGTAGTGGCGACGGTAAAACGCGATGAGTTGCTCGCGCGAGGTGCCGCCGGGTTCGCCGGCGGCGTCGCGGTCGCGCAAGGTCTCGGCCGAGCCGGTGGTGAATCGCGCCGCCGGATGGGCCGGATTTAACGCCTGCCGGCGCGCGCTCCACAGGCGTTGAAACTCGTTTTTGCGCCGCGCTTGGTATTCCGAATGCACCACCTGCCGCTCGCGCTCGACGAACGCGGCGTCAAAAGTCGGCGCGATAAAAAACTGCGCGAAGCGGTCCAGCGCCGGTAGTAAATGCGCGGCGCTGATGTCGAAGTGGTAGTTGGTGTGCGCCAGCGAGGTGTAGGCGTTGGTGCGGCCGCCGTGGTCGGCGATGAACTGCTGGTAGGCGCCGGCGCGCGGGTATTTTTCGGTGCCGAGGAACAGCATGTGCTCGAGAAAATGCGCCAAGCCGTTCCAACCGTCCGGGTCGCTGCCGCTGCCGACATGTACATCCAGGGCCGCGGCCGATTTGTCGGCGTCCGGGTCCGAGACCAGTAGCGCGGTCAGGCCGTTGTCGAGGCGCAGGATGCGGTATTGCGCGGTGTCCAGCGGGCTTTTGATGACCGCGGGCTGGGCCGCGGCGGTGGCGGTGGCCGCGGCGGTGGCGACCGCGGCCGCCGGCAACGCCAACAACGCGGAGGCCGCGCTGGCGGCCCAGGTCGCGCGCCGGGCCGGTGGTGATGGCGACGGTGATGACGGTGACGATGGCGACGGTGACGGTGACGGTGACGACGGTGACGGTGACCGTGACGACGACGGCGCCGCCAACATCGGCCGCGGCGATTCTCTGTTAAACTTGTTCACTCTCACTTTCCGGGTTGAACACATGAAACTCCACGGCAGTTACACCTCGCCTTTCGTCCGCCACTGCCGCGTGGCGTGCGCGCAGCAGGGCATCGGGTTTGATTTTATCGAAGTCGACCACGCAGCAAGCGCCGCGCAATCGCCGGTCGCCAAAATGCCGTACTTGACCGGCGTCGATGGCGGCATGCTCACCGATTCCAGTTCCATCTTGAAATACATCCGCGAACAAGGCGGCGGAAAATTCCTCGATGACTTGGACGACTTCGAAACTTTCGCGCTGGCGAACACCGTGCAGGACAGCATGATTAATGTCTTCTTGCTGGAAACCGAAGGCTTCGGCGCCGAGCAAATCCGCTACATCGGCCGCCAGAACAACCGCATCGCCGGCGGCCTCGAGGCGCTGAACCGCCGCCTCGCCGGCGCCGGCATCAGCCAAGACGGCGCGCTGCGCTGCGCCTGCATGCTGGACTGGGCGCTGTTCCGCGGCCGCATCGCCGGCCTCGACGAGCACCCCAACCTGCGCGACTTGCTGGCAGCCGCCAACCAAGACCCGCAGTTCGCCGACACCGCCCCGCCACCCGCGCCGCCGCCATCAGCGAGTTAACCGCGCGGGGTTTTTGCGCGGATGAAGCCGGCATTGCGGCGCGGATGATGCCGGCATTGTGGCGCGGATAATGCGGCGTTGCGCGGCCGGGGCCGGCAACCGTGCGGCGTTTTTGCGCGAATGCTACCGGCGTTGTGCGGCCGGGGCCGCAACCGCGCGGGGCTTGCAACCGCCGCCGCGCCGCCGAAAAATGGCGTCCCCAAGGGGATTCGAACCCCTGTTGCCGCCGTGAAAGGGCGGTGTCCTAGGCCGACTAGACGATGGGGACGGCGTGTGAATTTGGCGATTTGGCGGTTTGGTGGCTTGGCGGTTCAGTGGTTAAGTGATTCTGCGGCTTGGTAGTCCGGCGATTTGGTGGATTCTGCGACTTGGCGGTTCGGCGGTTCAGTTGTCCGGCGATTCGGTGGTTTGGCGACTTGGCGGTTCAGTGGTTTGGTGGTTCGGTAGTTCGGTAGTTCAGTGATTCGGCGATGTCGCGCCATTGCGCCGGTGCCGCTTGGCTTGGCGGCCGCGACCGGCGCGGCGGCACCGTCAAACTTGGCGGCGACCGGCGCACCACCGTCAAACTTGGCCGCGACCGGCGCGCCACCGTCAAAACTGGTGGAGCCAGGCGGGATCGAACCGCCGACCTCAACACTGCCAGTGTTGCGCTCTCCCAACTGAGCTATGGCCCCCATCAAACTGGCGCGAGTATACGCATCCCACAGCCGACATTCAAGGGCTCGCACGGTTTCAATTCACTCACCCGCCACGCCGCGCAACCAAACCTGCGCGCAACGAAGCGGGGGCCGTCATTCCGTGCGGTTGGAAAACAAGGAAGCGTAGCGCCACTATTTTCCTCCGATACGGAATCCAGAGTCTTTAATTGATTCGGCGCGGAATCGACGAAAAGACTCTGGACTCCGGCTGTTGCCGGAGTGGCAATCGGGGCGCGACCGTCGATTCAAATGTGGCATCGTCGAGTCGGTCAACTTGCCATCCGCGGCATTCCGCGTTATCCTGCCCCCATGAACTTCGTCGACCTCAACGCGTTGATGGCAAGCGGGCGGCAGTGCGGCGTAGTCGTATTCGCCGCCGGCTTCGTGCATGGTTTCACCACCCCGGGAGCCGTTGCTATCGCAGTCGCCCTGGTTCTCGTCGGGGCCGTCATAATTTTTGTCAGCAGCATCAAACCGAGGAGGAAAAAATGACCACTCCACTCATTCTTGCGTTGGTAGCCCTCGCGTTCTTCGTCATCGTCATCGGCGCCTGCCTGATTGCCGAGAACCGCAAACGCTAACCCGCCGCCCGGCCGCCGTCGATGGCGCGCTTTCCGTGCGCCACCGTCCGAGCGGCTTGCGCCCGGAGACATTGGAACATGAGCGCCCCGCTAATCCTTTCTCTAATGGCCCTCGCGTTCTTCGTCATCGTCATCGGTGCCTGCCTGATTGCCGAGAACCGCAAACGCTAACCCGCCGCGCAATTAAGTACCGGCGCGTAGCGCCGTCATTCCCGCAGGCTGTTAAGCGGGAATCCAGAGTCTTTTGTTCGGTTCCGCGCCAAGGTAATTAAAGACTCTGGACTCCGGTTGCCACCGGAGTGGCGGGCGTAGTCGCCGCCCCGGCCGTCACCGTCGCCGGCCCGCCGGAAGAAGTGTGCCGCCACCCCGCCTCCCACACCGGCCGCCACCTCGCCGCCCATTTCCGCCGCGCCGCCGCCGCATGATTCGTGCTACACTCCCCGCCCCGACAACCTGACCTGAGGCCGCCGCCATGAAAACCGCCAACCCTGTCTTCGCCCCCCCCCCCCGCGCAATTTTCGCTTGTTTATCAAGCACTTAACGCGCTAATCCTGGCCGCGCTTTTCCTCATCGCCGCGCCAAACGCCGAAGCGCAAACCGCCGCGCATACTTTCACCCTCACCGGCCCGGCCACCATCACCGAAACCGACTCCGATGCGAACACTATTTATACCTTGACCCGCACTGGCCCAGACATTTTGAGCGGGACTGCCTTGGGAATCGACTGGGCCATCGCCGTCGGCACTGCTACCGTCGCCGATCTCAGAAGGGACAACATAGGGTCACCCATAACGGGCGGCATTGTGGTTTTCACCGGATCAGAGACCAGAGAAACCTTTCCAATCGGCATTGCCGGCGACAGCCTGCCCGAAGCCGACGAAACTTTCACCATCGCTATCTCACTAAGCGCCTCCCAGAACCCAGCCCACACCACCGCCAACGGCGGCGTTGCCCTGCCCGCCGACTTCACCGTCACCATCCGCGCCAACGACGGCTATGTCGCGCCGGTCCCCCCGCCTGTGGTCACTCCCGGCCCCGGCCCGGTCGACGAAGCCCGCACCTTGACCGTCACCGGCGCGGCCACCCACGCCGAGACCGATGCCGATTCCACCGTGAGATACACGGTCGCGCTCGGCGGCGGCGACACCGCCTTCTCCGCCGCCACCACGGTCACCTGGACGGTCACGCCCGGCAGCGCCGCCGCCGCCGACTTCTCCGCCGTCACCGGCAGCATTGAATTCCCCACCGCCACCACCTTCGATGTCACCATCGCCGGCGATGACTTGAACGAGGCGGCCGAGACATTCAGCGTGCAAGTTTCCGTCGCCGACCCCGTTGCAGACGGCGGCACCGCCTACGGCACGGCCGCGACGACGACCATCACCGACGACGACACCCTCACCGCGACCTTGTCCGGCGGCGGCGACTCGGTGGCCGAGGGCGCGGCCGCCAGCCTCACCGTCACCTTGTCCGGCGCAACCCACACCGCCGATGTCGTTTTCGCTTATCGCACCGACGACGCGGCCGGCAGTTTAACCCTCGCCCCCGGCACCACCACCGGCACGCTGACCATCACCGCCACCGACGACGCCTTGAGCGAAGACGCGGAAACTTTCACCGTGGACACTTCCTCACTCACCGCCACCACCGCCGGCATGGTCACCATCGCCGCCCCGCAGATGTTCACCATCACCGCCGACTCCGACGACGACATCACCGTCACCATCGCGGCCGCATCAACAACCGCCAACACCGGCGGCA
>JAPPPS010000001.1 GCA_028817405.1 Gammaproteobacteria bacterium | reverse complement strand
GCCGGCGTTGCCGCTTTTCCAGGTTTTCCGCTGCGCGCGCCAGCACTGCAACGCGCATAAAAAGTCGCCGCCTACGCAGTAAAAAAACGCCGTCACCCGCGCCGGGAAAAAATTCGCCGCGTCATCGGCGCGCGCCGCGCAACGGCCGAAGCGGCAAAACCGCGCGTTGCGGTAGCCCCACATCGCGTCCAGCGTGTTCACCAGCCGGTAGGCGACCGCGCCCGGCAAGCCCAAAACCAAATACCAGAACAGCACGCCGAACACCGCGTCGTTGCCGTTTTCCAAAACCGACTCCGCGGCCGCGACGGCGACGCCGGTCTCGCTCAGCGCATCGGCGTCGCGGCTGACCAGACGGGCGACCGCGCTTCTGGCGCATGCCAAATTACCGGCGCCGAGGGCGGCCGCGACATCGCGCGCGTGGCGGCGCAAACTGTGCAAGCCGATGGCGAAATACAACACCACCGCGTCCACCGTCACCGCCGCCGCCACATGCAACGGCGCGTTGTGCAGCGCGACGGCGACGGCCACCGGCGGGGCGGTGACGATGAGCCACGCGCCGCCGCCGAGCCAAACGCGCGCGCTTTTGCGGCCGCGGTTGGCGCGACTTTCCACCGCTTGCGCGCAACGGCCGAAGCCGACCAACGGATGAAAACGCCGCGGTTCGCCGAGCGCCAGGTCCAGCGCGAGCGCGGCCGCGAGGGTGACGGTGGACTGCAGGACGAAGGCGTCGTTCACGCGTTCACGGTTACACGGTTAAAACGCCGCGGCCGCAGCCAGCAGGGTCGCGGTTTCCACCGTCTCCACGGTGGCGCCGGTGGTGTCGCCGGTGGCGCCGCCGATGCGCGCCACCATCAGACGCCGGCACACCATGAACGCCACCGCGGCCGCGCCGAGCATGGCGGCGGCCGCGCCGAGGCCCCCGCCGGCAACGCATGCAGCCGCGATGGCGACGGCGGTGACGGCGAGCACGGCGAATCCGGCTGCGCGCGGCAGGTTGGCGGCCATGGCCGCGCCGAGTCCGGCCGGGCGCACATAATCGGCGCTGAGGTAGAGCGCGATGACCGCGGCGCGGGCCGCGGTGACGGCGGCGATAATGGCGACGGCGACGGTGGCGGCCGCGCCGGCCGCGGCGGAGGCCATGGCCGCGAAAGCCGCGAACTTGGCGATGAGTACGATGCCGACCGCGGCCGCGCCGAGCGCGCCGCATCGCGGGTCGCGCATGATGGCGAGCGCGCGAGCGCGGTCACCGCCGGCGCCGGCCAGCGCATCGCAACTGTCAGCCAGGCCGTCCAAGTGCAAGCCGCCGCTGGCGAGGCTGAGCGCCGCCAACAACAGCGCGGCCGTCACCAGCGGCGGCAACCCGGCGCACAACGCGGCGATGAGCGACAGCGCGCCGCCGAGCAGCGCGCCCACCAGCGGGTAAAACAACAGCGAACTACCGAGTTGCGCGTCGCTCGGCTGCGCCCGCAGTTGCACCGGGGCCAAGGTGAGGAACTGCACGGCGGCAAGAAAAGCGGTCACGGTCAACCGGGCCGCCGGCGCAACTGCAAACCATGGCCGCGCAGGATGGCGTTTTGCGCGCCGCCATCACCGTCGCCATAAATCACCACCCGCGACAAGCAGGCGTAGGGGATGTCGAAGCACATCGTGGTTTTCAGCGGCAGGCCGAGCAGCGCGGCGAGCATGGCGCGCATGGTGCCGGCGTGCGCGACCACCAACACGCGCCGGCCGCGATGGGTTTGCGCCAGATGCTGCGTGGCGGCCGCGACTCGGCCGGTGAAGTCGGCCACCGGCTCGGCCCCCGGCGGCGTGTAGGCGTCGGCGTCGTCCCAGTATCTGGCCAGCGCGTCGCCGTGCGCGGCGATGACTTGCGCCGCGGTCATGCCCTCCCACGCGCCGAAGGTGACTTCGCGCAAGTCGGCATGCACGCTCAACGGGATGCCGGTTTGGTCGTGCAGGTGCGCGGCGAAAGCGGCGCACCGTGACAGCGGCGAGGTGACGATGTGGTCCCAGTCGCGGTAGTCGCCGACCGTGCGTTGCATCGCCCGCCAGCCGTCTTCGCTCAGCGGGTCGTCGGTGCTGCCGCGAAATTTCTTGCCGCCGACCGGCGCGCCGTGGCGGATTAAATCCAGCGTGGTTTTGGTCTCATCCACGGTGTTTTCCCGACACCCCGGCATCAACAAAAGTCGCCATGTCGTTGTGCAACCGGCAGGCGAGGCGCAGCAGGCACACGGCCGCGGCCGCGCCGCTGCCTTCGCCCAACCGCAGGCCGAGGTCGAGCAACGGTTTGGCCTCCAGCGCGTCGAGAATGCAAGCGTGGCCCGGCTCCGCCGAGCGGTGGCCGAACAGGAGCCACGGCCGCACCGTGGGGTTGATGCGCGCGGCCGCCAGGGCCGCGGCCCCGGCGATGAATCCGTCCACCACCACCGCGATGCCGTTTTGCGCGGCGGCGATAAACGCGCCGGTGAGCGCGGCGATTTCAAAACCGCCGAGGCAGCGCAGGGCGTCGCGGGGGTCGTGGAGGCGGCCGCGGTGGTGGTCCAGGGCCGCGGCGATGACCGCGGTTTTGCGCGCTACGCCGGCCGCATCCAGGCCGGCCCCGGGGCCGCTGAGGTCGGCCGGGTCGCGGTGCAAAATGGCGCAGGCCACGGCGGCCGCGGCGGTGGTGTTGGCGATGCCCATGTCGCCGCCGATGAAAAGGTCCGCCGCCGGGGCGCGCATGACGGCGTCGCGGCCGAGCGCCAACGCGCGCTGCAGTTGCGCCGCGGTCATGGCTTCGGCGACGCTGAAGTCGCGGGTGCCGGCGGCGATGCGGGCGTCGGTGACGCCGGGGATGGCGGTGCCCCCGGCACCGGCGGCGACGGTGCCGGCGACGGTGCCGGCGTCGATGATTTCCAGCGTGGCGTCGAGCGCGTCGGCGATGACGCTGACCGCGGCCCCGCCGGCCGCGAAGTTGCGCAGCATCTCCACCGTGACCGACTGCGGCCACGCCGACACGCCGCGCGCAGCCACGCCATGGTCGGCGGCGAACACGGCGATGTGGACGCGGTCGGCGCGCGGCCGGTGGCGGTGTTGCAACGCGGCGAGTTGCACCGCGGCTGATTCCAAATCGCCCAACGCGCCGGCCGGTTTGGTGAGCGCCGCCTGCCGCCGCCATGCGGCATTGCGGTGCGCGGCCGAGGCCGGCTTGGCCGCCGCCTCAAGCCAGCGTGGCGGCATCGAGGTTTCCTTTCAGCGCCTGCGGCAGGCCCGCGACGCACAGCAGCACCCGCTCGCAATGCGCCGCCAATCGCCGGTGCAGATGGCCGCTCAAGTCGGCGAAGCGGCGCGCCAGCGCGTTGTCCGGCATGATTCCCAACCCGACTTCGTTGCTGACCAGCAGCAGTTCGCCGGGCGCTTGCGCGACTTGCGCGATGAGGTTGTCGATGGCGCGCTGCGCGTCGTGCGGGCGTTCCAGCAGGAGGTTGCTGAGCCACAAGGTCAGGCATTCCACCACCACGCAAGTCTCGGGGCCGGCGTGCTGCGCCAGCGCCGCGGTCAATTCCAGCGGCTCCTCTAGCGTCGCCCACGCGGCCGGCCGGCGCGCCCGGTGGGCCGCGATGCGCCGCGCCATTTCATCATCGGCGTCGGCCGGCATCCGCGCCGTGGCCACCACCACCACCGGCAACGCGCAGCCGGCGGCCAGTCGCTCCGCCAGAGCGCTCTTGCCGCTGCGCACGCCGCCGAGGATGAGGGTTTTCACGCGCCCAAGGTTACACCATCGGCG
>JAPPPS010000060.1 GCA_028817405.1 Gammaproteobacteria bacterium | reverse complement strand
CGCGGCGAGGGCGAGGACGCTAACTAATCCCCGAAGCCCCGGAATTGCGGGGGGGGGGGGGGCGATATGGGTGCGGGTGCGGGTTTTCATGGCGTGGGCGTGGGGTTTCGCGGCGTGGGTGTCCGCGGATTTCAGGGATTTCATGGGATAGCCTCCGAGAGCGAGTTCCAGATGAGGAGCGGAATATAGCATAAATCGAGGGGAGTCAAGGGGCATGGAAGAAAAAGTTTCTGCGCCCGCTCAACAACCTGCGGGCGTGGCGGGTGGGGGCTGCGGGCGTAGCGGGTGAGAGGCAGTGGCGTAGCGGGTGAGAGGCAGTGGCGTGACGGCGAAAATGCCGGGGGCCGTCATTCCCGCAGGCTTTTAAGCGGGAATCCAGAGTCTTTTTTCGATTTCTCGCGGGGGCAATTAAAGACTCTGGATTCCGTATCGGAGGAAAACATAGTCGCTGCGCTCCTTGTTTTCCAACCGCACGGAATGACGGCCCCCGGCATTTTCCGGCCATCGCCGGCACCGCCACCGCCATCGCCAATCCACCCCCCGACCAAATACGCTATCATCAGCGCATGTCCCCCGAGCCCATCAATTACTGCAATCAGTGCGGCGAGAATGTCTCACTGCTGACGCCGGCCGGCGACAATCGCGACCGGCATGTGTGCGATGCTTGCGGGCAGATTCACTACCAGAATCCGAAGGTGGTGTGCGGCTGCATTCCGGTGTGGGGCGAGCGGATTTTGCTGTGCCGGCGCGCGATTGAGCCGCGCAAGGGGCTGTGGACGCTGCCGGCCGGGTTCATGGAAAACGGCGAGACCCTGCAGCACGGCGCGGCGCGCGAGACCATGGAGGAGGCGTGCGCGGAAATCGCCGGGCAGACGCTGTATGCGATTTACAACCTGCCGCGCGTCAACCAAGTGTATGTGATGTTCCGCGCCGAATTGACCGGCGAGGATTGCTTCGCGCCCGGCGCCGAGACGCTGGAGACGCGGCTGTTTGAGGAGCGCCACATTCCGTGGGACGACCTGGCGTTTCGCGTGGTGCGCGCGACCCTGGAGCGCTATCTCGCCGACCGCAAGACCGGGCGATTTGCGGTGGCGATGGAGGATATTTTGTGAACGCCGGCGCTCATGTTTTCCATCGAACCGGAATCCAGCGTCTTTGTCGTCCCGGCGCGACTCCGGAAAAAAACACTCTGGATTCCCGCTCAAAAGACTGCGGGAATGACGGCGGGGATGACCGCGGGAATGACCGCGGGAATGACGGCGGGAATGATGGCGGGAATGACGGCAAAACGCCAACGGCGGCCGCTAACCTATTGATTAATCGCGCCCGCGGCCGCGGCGGTGGCGCGCGAGTTATGCACAATTTCGACCGGGCGGCGCGGTTTTATGCGATTTAGCGCGATTCGCTGTTTTCCGGTCTCAGTTTATCGGCATAACGCGTTGTTTTTGTTGAATTATCCGGTTTATGGTCAATTTTTAAGCAGGCCACGCATGCGCCGCCGAATCGTTGTCCCCGGCGCGTGTGCGGGCGATTTATGCACAGAATTATCCACAGATTCTGTGCATAACCGTGGGCGCAAAATGGCCTTCGCCGCGCCTTTCCTTGCCGCCGTTGCCGCCGCCTTCCCCGTGCCGCCGCCCGGCCGCCAAATCCATGGCGATTAAGCCGGGCGGCGTGGTGCAGGTCGCGGTGCCGGCGCCGTTGCGCCGGGTGTTCGACTACCGCTGCGCCGGTGATGCGCCGCCGCCGGGCGCGCGGGTGCGGGTGCCTTTTGGTCGCGAGGGGCGGGGAAAACAAGGGCGCGAATTGCTCGGCGTGACGGTGTCGGCGGAGCCGGCGCAGGCCGGGCGGCGGCTGAAAAGCGTGGCCGAGACGCTGGACGACTGCAATCTGTTCGGCGCGCGCCTGCTGGAGTTGCTGGTGTGGGCCGCAAGGTATTACCACCACCCGCTCGGCGAGGCGCTGCAAACCGCGCTGCCCGCGGCCCTGCGCAAGGGCAAAGCGTTGGCTGACCCGGATGGCGCGTGGTGCGCGCGCGCGGTGAGCGGCGATGGCGACGGTGATGCCGGCGATGATGGGGCGGTGGCGGATGCCGCGGCCGCGGCGCTCAGTCGCGCGCCGGCGCAGCGACGGTTGTATGAGGAATTGCGCCGGCGCGGCTGGGTTGAAGTCACGACGCTCGGCGAACAACGCGAGGCGCTGCGGAATCTGCGCAAGAAGAACTTGGTCGAAATCGACTGGCGGCTCCCGCCTCGGCCCGGCGACGGTGATGGCGGTAAAAACCGGCCCGGCGACGGTGCCGGCGATGGCGATGGCGACCAAAACCAGCCCGGCGACGGTGCCGGCGATGGCGATGGCGACCAAAACCGGCCCGCCGCCGGCGCCCCCACGGTCACCTTAAATCCCCAGCAGCAAGCGGCGGTCGATGCCATCTGCGGCGGCAAGGTTGGCGGTGCCGGCGACCCCGGCGGCGACCCAGGCGGCACCGGCGACCGCGCCGGCGACCCCGGCGCCACCCCCGGCTTCGCCTCCTTCCTCCTGCACGGCGTCACCGGCAGCGGCAAAACCGAGGTGTATTTGGAGGCCGCCAAGCGCTGCATCGATGGCGGCCGGCAGGCGCTGATTTTGGTGCCGGAAATCGCGCTAACGCCGCAACTGGTGGCGCGGGTGCGCGCGCGCTTGGGCGGCGCCGGCGATTCCGGCGAACCGGGCAAAACTGGCGACCCCGTCGACCCGCGCAAAACCGTCGACCCAAACAACCCCGGCAACCCGGACAACGACCCAGAAAACCGCGTAGCCGTACTGCACTCAAACCTCTCCGCCGAGCAGCGTTACCGCGCTTGGTGGCGCGCGCGCGCAGGCCGGGCGGTGGCGGTGCTTGGCACCCGCTCGGCGATTTTCACGCCGCTGCAATCGCCGGGCCTCATCATCGTCGACGAAGAGCACGACATGTCCTACAAGCAGCAGGACGGCTTCAGATACCACGCGCGCGACCTCGCCATCAAACGCGCCAGTTTGGAGGGCGTGCCGGTGGTGCTGGGCTCGGCCACGCCGTCGATGGAGACCCGCCACAACGCCGCGCGCGGCCGCCACCGTCGCTTGGCTCTCGACCAGCGCGGCGGCGCCTCCGGCCTGCCGCGCATCGCGTTGTTGGATGCCAAACGCCACCGCCCGGTCGACGGCATTTCCGCGCCGCTGCTGCGCGCCATCGGCGAACGGTTAGCGCGCCGCGAGCAGTCGATTATCTTCCTCAACCGCCGCGGTTTCGCGCCCACCGCGCAGTGCGCCGCGTGCGGATGGCAGGCGCTGTGCGGCCGATGCGACGCGCGCCTGACCTACCACCGCGGCCGCGGTGACCACGGTGACGGTGCCGACCACGGTGACGGTGCCGAGCATGGCGGCGGCGCGCAATTCCAATGCCACCACTGCGGGCGCACCGCGCCGGCGCGCGACGCCTGCGCCGAGTGCGGCGAGCGCATCCTGTTCATCGGCGCCGGGACGCAGCGGCTGGAGAGATACTTGCGCGGAAAATTCCCGGCCGCGCGCATCAGTCGTCTCGACCGCGACCGCGTGACCAGCCAAGCGCAACTGGAAGCCGCGCTGCGCGCCATCCGCGACGGCGCGACCGACATCATCATCGGCACGCAGTTAATCGCCAAGGGTCACGACTTCGCGCGCGTGACTTTGGTGGGCGTGGTCGACGCCGACCAGGGTTTATACAGCGCGGATTTTCGCGCGCCGGAGTATTTGTTCCAGCAACTCACGCAGGTGTCCGGGCGGGCCGGGCGCGCCGACGCGCCGGGCGAAGTGCTGGTGCAAACCGCGCACCCGGCGCATCCTACGCTGCAGACCATGCGCCGCCACGACTTCGAACACTTCGCCCGCCACTGCATCGACGAACGCCGCGCCGCCGACTGCCCGCCGTTCAGCCGCTTCGCGTTGTGGCGCGCCGAATCGACCGACCCGGACGCGGCCGTGGACTTCCTGCGTTACGCGGCGACGCTCGGCCGCAAATTGGCGCGCGGAAGATTCGACGCGGTGCAAGTCATGGACGCGGTGGTCTCGCCGATGGAAAAACGCGCCGGCCGGTACCGCGCGCAGTTGCTGGTAAAAAGCCCGGCGCGCGGACCGCTGCACCGCCTGCTGGATGAATGGCTGGCCGCCATCGAGAACGACCCGAAATCCCGCCGCGCGCGGTGGTCCATCGACATCGACCCGATGGAGATGTTTTGAATGGGGTGGCGACGGCGCGTAGCGCCGTCATTCCCGCAGGTTTTTAAGCGGGAATCCAGAGTCCCCCGCTCGTGGGCGGGGGCAGGCTTTTTTTTGATTCCTCGCCAGGTCAATTAAAGACTCTGGATTCCGTATCGGTGAGGAATAGTGGCGCTACGCTTCCTTATTCCTCTACCGCACGGAATGACGGCCCCAGGCATTTTCCAACCGCACGGAATGACGTCCCCCGGCATTTTCCAACCGCGCGGAATGACGGCCCCGCGCGCCGCTATAATCGCCGCATGCTTGAGACCTTGACGCTCACCCGGCCGGATGACTGGCATGTGCATTTGCGCGAGGGCGCGATGCTGCGGTTGGCGGCGCGGCACACGGCGGCGCGTTTCGGGCGCGTGGCGGTGATGCCGAATCTGTCGCCGCCGGTGACTACCGTCGACCGCGCGCTGGCGTACCGCGCCGACATTATGGCCGCGGCGGCCGGCGAACATGGCGGGGGCGACGGTGATGGCGGCGGTGACGGTGATGACGGCGGCGGTGACGGGGGCGGCGGCGGCGATGGCGGTGACGGTGACGGCGGCGGGGGCGACGGTGACGGCGGCAACACCAGCGGCGGCGAAAACAAAACCGAATTCAACCCGCTGATGTCGCTGTATCTCACCGACCACACCACCCCGGCCGAAGTCGCGGCCGCGGCCGACTGCGCGCGCATCATCGCTTACAAACTCTACCCGGCCGGCGCCACCACGCATTCCGACGCCGGCGTCACCCGCGTCAGTTACATCATGCCGGCGCTGGAAGCCATGGCCGCGCACGGCATCGCGCTGCAGGTGCACGGCGAGGTGACCGACCCGGCAGTCGATGTGTTCGACCGCGAGGCGGTTTTCATCGAGCAAGTTCTCGCGCCGCTGCGCCGCGAACTGCCGCAACTGAAAATCGTCCTCGAGCATGTCACCACCGCCGAGGGCGTCGACTTCGTGCGCGCCGGCGGCGCGTACGTGGCCGCCACCATCACCGCGCACCACTTGCTGTTCAACCGCAACGCCATGTTCCGCGGCGGCCTGCGCCCGCACGCCTACTGCCTGCCGGTGGCGAAGCGCGAGCGCCACCGCGCGGCGTTGGTTGAGGCCGCGACCGGCGGCGAGCGCGCGTTCTTCCTCGGCTCCGACAGCGCGCCGCACACCCGCACCGCCAAGGAAAACGCGTGCGGCTGCGCCGGCATCTACTCGGCGCATGCGGGCGTGGAGTTGTACGCCGAGATTTTCGAGAACGCCGGCGCGCTCGACAAGTTGGAAGGATTCGCGGCCCACCATGGCGCGGATTTCTACGGCTTGGCGCGCAACCGCGGCCGGCTGACGCTGGAAAAAAAACCGTGGCAACCGCCGGCCGCGTACGCGCTCAAAGACGGCGACGAAGTCGTGCCGCTGCGCGCCGGGGAGACGCTGCGGTGGTCGTTGGTGGAGTCTTCTTAATAATTCTGCGCCCCGATTTCCAGCGCGGTTTCCGGGTCACGCACCAGGTCGGGGTCGATGACCACCGACGCGGTGTCGCGGATGGCGGCGAGCAATTGGTCGTACAAGTCGCCGCCGTCGCGCGCCAACATGCGCTCGCGCAACTGGCGGCGGCGCTCAGGTTCGATGGCGCTCAAGTCGCCGGGAATGACCGCGTTCAAACGGTAAATCGCGTAGTCGCCGTTGGCGAGAAACACGCCGCCGTAGACCGGGGCCGGCGCGGACTCCGGGGTCGCATCAGCCGCCGCATCCGCCGCCGCGGCCGCCGCGGCCGTCGACTCGACCGTATCCACCGCGGCTGCATCAGTCTCCGCGGCCGCGTCATCGGTCGCCGCGGTGTCCGAAAACCCCTCCGAAAACACCGCATCCCCCAACGCGCTTAAATTACCCGGCACCGCGTCGCGGGTCTCCGCCAGCGCCTCGGCCTCGATGTCCTGTTCCTCCAGCGCCGCGGCCCAGTCGCCGCCGGCGCGCAAATCGTCGAGCAGTTGCGCCGCCAAGTCGCCGATGTCCTGCGCCGCTTGTTCGCGCTTCAAGCGCGCCACCACCTCCTCGCGCACTTCGTCGAAGTCGCGGGTGTGCGCCTCCTCGTAGTCGGTTTTGCGCAGCGCGATTAAGCGCTCGAAGCCGAGTTCAATGGCGGCGCTGTTCAAGTCGTCGTTCAGCACATCCTCGCCGAACGCGGCGCGCCGGAACGGCGCTTCGCCGGTGATGCCGCCGCTGTCGTCCGGGTCCGCGGCGCGTTCGGTGAACCAGCCGGTGTGCTGAACTTCCAAGCCCAACTCCGCGGCCGCGCCGTCCAGACTGTCCGGCTCCTCAAACACCAAATTCTCGAACGCCTCGCTCTGCTCGGCGAACAGCGTCTCGGCCTGCGCGCGTTTGACCTCCTCGGTGACTTCCTCGCGCACCTCGTCCAGCGGCTTGCGCTGCGCTTCCTGCAACTCGGTCAGGCGGATGATGTGGTAGCCGAAGCGGGTCTCGACCGGCCCGCGAATCTCGCCCTCCGTCATGTCAAACACCGCGGCCTCAAACGGCGCAACCATCTGCCCGCGCGCGACGATGCCCAAATCGCCGCCGCGCTCCTTCGAGCCGGGGTCGTCCGAATGCGTCTGCGCCAATTCGGCGAAGTCGGCGCCGCCCTCGGCCTCGGCCAGCACCGCCTCCGCGCTCGCCAAAATGTCGGCGCGCGCGTCGTCATCGGCGTCGGCCTCGACCGCGAATAAAATGTGACTGGCTTTGCGCGATTCCGGCTGCGTGTAGCGTTCGGCCGCGTCCTCGTACGCCTGCGCGATTTCGGCCTCGGTCGGCTCGATGCCGGCCGCCAAACCGTCGATGCTGAGTTCGATGTAGGCGACCTGGACCCGCGCCGGCGCTTCGTAGTCGGCGGGGTGGTCTTTGTAGTGCCGCTCGGCGGCGGCATCGCCGATGTCGATTGCCGCTTCAAAACGCTCAGCCGGCAGAACCGCGTAGTCGGCTTTGCGCGTCTGCGCCTGCAACGCGAGAACACGGTCAACCTCGGTCTCCGGCACGAACGACGACGCCGCCAAGCCCACCGACAACTGCTCGACGGTGGCGCTCTCGCGCTCCAGCGCTTCGTAAGTTTGCGGGTTGTAGCCGTTGTTGCGCAGCAGGATGCGGTATAAATCGGGGTCAAAACGCCCGTCCTGCAAAAACGCCGGGTTGGATTCGATGCGCTGTTTGAGGCGCGCGTCGGACAGGTAATAGTCGCTCTCGCGCACATACTGGCCGATGAGGCGGTTGGAAATCATCGAGTCCATCACCTCCTCGCGCATCGCCTGGCTCTCCAGCGAGGCCGGGTTGACGCTGCCGCCGGCCTCGGCCAGCAGCGCCTGACGACGGCGCGAGAGTTCGTTGTAATACGAATACAGCGGGATTTCCTCGCCGTTGACCGTGGCCACCGGCAGGTCGGCGGGGTTCTCGAAATAGGACTGGATTCCCCACAGCGCGAACGGGATGGAGATGAGGATGACAATCACCCACGCCAGCCAGCCGGTGGCGCGTTCTCGGATTTGCGTGAGCATGAATTTAGTGCGGTGACGGTGGTGGTGACGGTGATGGCGACGCCGGTGGCGACGCCGGCGTTGGCGTTGGCATTGGCGACGGTGACGCCGCCGGCGATGACGGTGACACCGGCGGCGCGGAGCAAATCTCGCGTCGCGACGGTGGATGCGCGGACAAAAGAATGCGAGACAACCAGCCGGCGTTGCCTCGCATTGCGTGGTATTGGCGGAACGGACGGGACTCGAACCCGCGACCCCCGGCTTGACAGGCCGGTATTCTAACCAACTGAACTACCGCTCCGGTATCGATGGTGGGCGCTGCAGGGTTCGAACCTGCGACCTCCGCCTTGTAAGGGCGGCGCTCTCCCGGCTGAGCTAAGCGCCCGCTTGCGCCCGCGGGCGCGCTTGGCATCGGCGGTTAATTCACCGCGTCCTTCAAGGCTTTGCCGGCCTTGAATTTTGGCACGCAGGTGGCCGCGATGTTGATGGTCTCCCCGGTGCGCGGGTTGCGCCCGGTGCGCGCCGCGCGGTCGCTGGTGGAGAAGGTGCCGAAGCCGATGAGCGACACCGTGCCGCGCTGACGCAGGGCCCCGGTGATGGCATCGAAGGTGGCGTCCACGGCCGCGGCCGCGTCGCTTTTCGTCAGGCCGGCGCTGGACGCGACCGACTCGATGAGTTCTGCTTTATTCATAATGCTGATGTCTCCCGCGTGGGTTTGATGGGTTAAAAAGAAATAAACGAGTACCGTCAATCAACCGTGCGGCGGCGGCTAAACCGCCCAAGCGCAACCAGCCCGGCCTGCGCCCACGCCCGATGACCGGGCGGATATTAATCAAACCGACGGGCGAAATGCAACCGCGCCACACAGCGATTTTCGGCAATTCCCGCGAATTTACCTCGATTCCGATAAATTTTCTCGATTCGGGGGAATTTTTCCGCTCCCGCGCAATTAATTCTGTCCACTTCCGATTCCGCGCAATTAAATTCTTTCCACGACTGGCGGCGCGAATTCCTGCGTCACGGTCACCGCCGCCACCGTGGGCATCCCCACCGCCGCGCCCGCGACCTCCCCTACCGCCACGCCCGCGTTCCGTTAAGCGGGCGCAGAGTCTTTTTATGCAATTCCTCGCCGGGTTTAATCACACGACCGAAAAAACCGCGAATTTTGTGAGTTTTCTCACAACTTTAAATCGCCGAATGCCGCATCATCCGCGCACCTAACCCCAAGGAGGATTCCAAATGAACGAAACATTTTCCCAAGGCATGCAAAAACGCATCGACTTTCTCGGTCGATGGGCGTTTGCGTTTTTCACCGTGTTCGTGGTGCTAATCGGCTGGATTGGCAACAGCATCCGAGCCGAAAAATACGATACACTCTTCCAAGTCGGAATCGGCGCAGCCGCGGTCATCGTTATCGCCTGCATCGGTTTCGCCTGGATGGCACTTCAACGCATCAAACGACTGGAGGAATCCAAAAATGAGCGACCCTGACTTCATCGGCACCGCGGCCGCTATTTATATCGGCGTGCTGTTCTGCGGCGTCGTCCTTTTCATCACCTTCATCCAGCAAATCGACCGCTGGGTGGACAAGATGAAAGAGAAACGCGCCGCCAAACAAGCCGACAGCAAAGCGCCGGCACCGGTCTCGCGCTGACCATCGCATCGACGCATCAAACGACTGGAGGAACACAAACATGTCTGAAGAAACTTTCGCGTATATCGCGCTCGCATTCATTTTCGCCCTCGGCGGCGGAATCGGCCTGTTCTTCGCCTATATCGAGCCCATCGAACGCTGGCAGGAAAGAAGGAAAAAGAAACGCGCCGCCAAACTGGCCGACAACAAAGCACCGGCATAGCCCGCCGGCGCTGTCCGCCAACGCGACAGCCGCCCACCGTCACGCCCGCGGTCTCCCTACCGCTACGCCGCGGTCTCTCCTATAGTCACGCCCGCACCCCCCGCCGTCACGCCCGCAATTCCCCTTGCCGCCACGCCCGCAGTCTGTTAAGCGGGCGTTGCCCATTGCCACTCCGGCGCTACCGCCCCACCGCCACTCCGGTGGCAACCGGAGTCCAGAGTCCCCCGCTCGGGGGCGGGGGCAGGCTTTTGGTCGATTCCTTGCCGGGCTAATTAAAGACTCTGGACTCCGGGTCGGGGCCCGGAGTGGCGATTGAACGGCTCCGCGGCGGAACCAGTCCCCGCCGCCTTGTCCGTTTGCCATCCGTGGCGTCTGGCTTCCCGCGTCCCCCGCTCGTGGGCGGGGGCAGGCTCAGCGGGAATTGCGCTTCGCGCCGTGTTGCGCCGCCGGGGGTTAGAACTTCAACTCGCCTTTTAGGGTGACGGTGTCGGTCGGGTCGGTGGCGGTGGTGGCGCGGTTGGTGGAGAGGTTGAGGTTGAGGGTGTTGTCGGCGGCGGCGCCGGTGGGGGTGCCGAGGGTGGTTTGCCATTGGACGCCGAACTTGATGGTGCGGTCGTCGGCG
>JAPPPS010000115.1 GCA_028817405.1 Gammaproteobacteria bacterium | reverse complement strand
GCGCTCGCGCGGCAGCGAGCCGACATGCGTGGTGAGAATTTTCGCCGTTGCCATGACCGTCACACCGCCAGCGGCCGCCCGCCGTCCACCGCCAACACCATGCCGGTGCAGGCCGGCATTTTGTCCGCCAGCAGCAACGCCGCGCTTGCGATTTCCGCCGGCGTGGTCAGGCGGCCGAGCGGCGTCTTGGCGATTTGCGCGGCGCGCCAGTCGGCGTCCAGGCCGCGGATGAAGTCGGTGTCCACCAAGCCCGGCGCCAGCGCGTTGACCCGAATGTCCGGCGCCAACGCCCGCGCCAACGCCATAGTGACCGTGTTCAGCGCCGCTTTGGCGGCGCAGTAGGCGATGTTGCTGCCCACGGCGATTTGCGCGGCCACCGAAGTCATGTTGATGATTGCGCCGCCGTTATCGTTGGCGCGCAGCAACGGCAGCGCGGCGCGCGCGCACGCCAATGCGCCGCGCACATGCACGCGAAAGATGGCGTCGATGAAGGCGTCGTCCAGCGCGTCCAAATCGGCGTGCGGCACAAAGCGCGTGATGCCCGCGTTGTTGATGAGTACATCGAGTCCGCCTTGCTCTGTAACGCGCGCAAACGCATCGCGCACCGAGTCGGATTCGTCGACCGCGAGTTGCACCGCGTAGTGACTGTCGCCCGGCAACTTCTGCAACAACGCATCGGCATCGGCGCGGTTTTCGCCGCGGTGATACGCGGCCGCCACGCGGTAGTCGGCGCCGGCAAAAGCATGCGCCATCGCGCCGCCGATGCCGCCGGTGGCGCCGGTGATGAGTACGGTTTTCATGGCGTTTTTATGACGGTTTATGGCGGCGTTTATGGCAGGTTATCCAAGCCGCGAATGTCGCGCCCGGCGTACCGGCGAATGCGGATGTCGGCCTGCTCTTTGTGGCCCGCAAAACCTTCCAGCGCGCACAGCCGCGAGCAGTATTCGCCGATTTCCACGCTCGCTTCCTTTGTTGCGATGCGCTGGTAAGTGCAGGTCTTTAAAAACTTGCCGACCCACAAACCGCCGGTGAAACGCGCGTTGCCGCGGGTCGGCAAGGTGTGGTTGGTGCCGATGACTTTGTCGCCGTACGACACATTGGTTTGCGGGCCCAAAAACAGCGCGCCGTAGTTGGTCAGGTTGCGCAGGAAATAATCCGGGTCGCGCGTCATGACTTGCACATGCTCGGCGGCGATGCGGTCGGCTTCCGCGAGCATTTCCTCGTCGCTGTCGCACAAGATGATGCCGCCGCAGTCGTTCCATGCTTTGCCGGCGATGGCGGCGGTGGGCAGAATCGCCAACTGCTTTTCAATCTCGGCCGGCAGCGCTTCGGCCAACGCTTGATGCGTGGTCAGCAAAGTCGCGGGGGAAGTTGGGCCATGCTCGGCTTGGCCCAACAAATCCGTGGCCGCGAGTTCGGCATCGCATGTTTCATCGGCGATGACCAAAGTTTCGGTCGGCCCCGCCAGCAAATCCAAACCCGCGCGCCCGAACAACTGGCGCTTGGCTTCGGCCACAAATGCGTTGCCGGGGCCGGCGATTAAATCCACGCCGGCGCCGCTGTCGTTCAACACGCCGAACGCCATCGCGGCCACCGCATGCGCGCCGCCGACGCAGTAAATTTCATCCGCGCCGCCCATGGCCATGGCCGCGATGATGCCCGCCACCGGCCGGCCGTCGAACGGCGGCGCGCAGGCGGTGATGTTTTTGACCCCGGCCACGCGCGCCGTCACCACGCTCATGTGCGCCGACGCCACCATCGGATATTTGCCGCCCGGCACATAGCAGCCGACGGCGTTGACCGGAATGTGGCGGTGGCCGAGGAACACGCCGGGCCGGGTCTCGACTTCAATCTCGCGCATGGAATCTTTCTGCGCTTGCGCGAAGTTGCGAATTTGTTCCTGCGCGAACTCGATGTCGGCGATGGTCCGCGCCGGCAGCGCGCCGATGTTTTGCTTAATCGCCGCGTCGCTCAACCGAAACGACTCCGGCGACCAGTTATCCAACTGGCGCGAGTACTTGCGCACCGCGTCCATGCCGTCTTGTTCAACATCGCGCAAGATACTGCTGACCGTCTCGCGCACCGCGGCGTCATCCGCGGCTTGCCGGCCGGCCGCCAGGCCGGTTTTCAAATGCTTAATCATCGTTTCTCGTCACTGTTAGTTAAGGGCCGGTTATGCCGCCGGATTAACCACCGCCGCCGGCGACCATCTCGCGTCGGCGTCGAGCATTTGACCGGCCGCGCGCGCCGCAGCCAACGCCGCGTCATCCCACTGTGGGAGCAGCCGCGCATCGCCGCCGTTGATTAACAGCATGACAGCATCACGGTCGCCGCGGTTGTGGAACGCGCGCATGACTCCCCGCGGCGCGGAAAAAATCGACCGCGTCGCCAGCGCGACCGTCACCTGCGACGCCAGCGGATTCAAAACCGCATCGACCGCGCCGTCAAACACAATCGCCACTTGCGCGCGCTCGGTTTGCCACGCGCCGCTGGCGTCGCCCGGCCGCAGGCGCAGCCATTCCAAACTGAAACCATGCGGATGCGCGACCGGCGGAAAATGATGCCGCGCCGCGGTCATGCCGTGGCCGATGACCGCCGCTATTTCACCGTCGCCGGGCAGCCCGTCGCGCCACTGCAGCGCGTCCCATCGCACGATGAATTTTTCCATCTCGGCCGGCGTGAAAGCCGGCAAGTTGTCCATCTCGGCGGCGGGCATCGGCGGCATCCATGCCGCGCCGTTTGCGTTTTCGTTTTCGTTCAAATCCACCACGCGGTTGTCCGCGGTCAAACGCAGACCGGCGCGCGCGGCATCCGCCAGCACTTTCGGATTCCACACGATGCCGCCGCTGTCGTCGCGACCCAGCACCGCAAACATAAAGTCTTCATCGCGGCCGCGGTTGATAAAGCCGCGGAAAATCCAAGTGGGAATAGTGAACACATCGAACTTGCCCACCCGCGCCGACGATTCGCCGGCGTTGCCCCAGATAAACTCCCACGCGCCGGCGACCGGAATGAAAACTTCCGCGGTGAAATGCAAATGCAAGTTGTTGATGCGCCCGCCCGGCAAACTCACGCCGCCGACATTAAAGCCATGCGCTTCCGCGAGGTTGACAAACTGCCGGTCACTCTGGGCGACGCCGGGCCCGATGAAAGAATAATTCAACTTGCCCCCCGAATTCGGATTACGCCGGTCGATAAACGCCTCCGCACACGGCACAAAATCCCCCGCCGCGATATGACGTGCGTCGGCCCCCGCTTGGTCGATGATGCGCATGCGGGGAGTATAGCAAAACGCCGTCCACCCGCCACGCCCGCAGGCTGTTAAGCGGGCGTCCAGCGTCTTTTCGTGACTACCGCACTGGCAATTAAAGCCTGCCCCCGCCCACGAGCGGGGGACTCTGGACTCCGGCTGTTGCCTTCGTTGCGGCTAAAGCCGCCGCGATTAAAACCGCCATTCACCGTGTAGTAACCGGGCGGTGTCGAGGCCGGCATCATCGGCGGCGAGGTTCAGGTTGAGGTCGAAGTTGCCGGTGGATTTGCGGACGGTGAGGGTTGCGCGTTGTTCGTCGGCGGCTTGGCCTTGGATGTGGCCCGAGCCGGCGAGGCGCACTAACACGGTCGGCGTTTGCCATTCCACCCCGCCGCCCAAGTCAGCCGCGCCGCCGGTGTTGCCGTCGCCGGAGTCGTGGCGGAGGGCGAAGTTCAGGAATGGCCGCCACGCGCCGTTTGTCCAGCCGGCTTCGCCGGAGGCGGTTATGCGGATGGTGTCGGCGGTGGTGGCGGGCAACATCTTACCGTCGCCGCTGGCGGCATCCAGTTTGGCGCGGTTGTATTGCGCG